>NZ_BAAGXG010000006.1:0-526782 GCF_054779955.1 Spirosoma arcticum | reverse complement strand
ATGGTTACTCCCGCCTGATTGAGTAAAAGGGCACGGCATTTTTCTCTAAATTCAGGTTTGGGATGGTATTTTGCTCCTTCTTGCAAGGTAATCAGCTCGGCTTCAACAAGATCAATATGCTTTTCTTTGCGGCTCATGCCGCTAAAATAGTTGATCTATTCTAAATTTGCCTAATTACTTACTCATTTGACCATTTCGTTATCGGTGCCATCCGATCCCTGACCAACTCGAGTGACAATAGATTGAACATCATGGCAAATCGGAATAGTCTGGTTTGCCTTATTGATAACGGTTGGGTTATAAATACCCCGGACCAATAGTAACATAGCCAGCCCAACCGTAGTGACAGGCAACGCTGCAGAAATTCGCCGACGAACTGATGTTGGAAGAAGAATGGGTAGGAAACGGACCGCCAGCAGTGCTGGAACGGTGCCCAGCCCAAACAGGGCCATATACAACGCACCAGTAGCCGCGTTTTCGGTTGTGATGGCTCCCGTCAGAGCGACGTAGACAAATCCGCAGGGCAGCAGACCGTTCAAAAAACCCAGTCCGGCGAACGCCCGTAAAGTAGGACTATTTAATAAGCGGGTCATAGGATGAACCACCCAGCGCGTCGCCCGGCTCAGGGGTAGGCCCGGTAACTTTCCCCGGTTAGTCAACGTCCAAAGCAATAAAAATAGACCAGCTGTAATGGACACCGGACGTTGCAGACCTGTCAGCAGCAATCCCTGACCAACTGTGCCCATGAGTAGCCCCAGCCCGGCGTAGGCCATCAGTCGGCTAAGATGATAGAAGCCCACCGCCAGCCCGCGTTTTGGGCGGGGCAACCGGCCAATCGGCAGCGCCATCGCCAGTGGCCCGCACATGCCTACGCAGTGCAGACTGCCCACAACGCCCGTCGTCAGAGCCGCCGTCCACCAGAGTAGGTCGTGATTCATTAGCATTTATAAGAATATGTCTTCTTCCGTGTAATATCCGTGCTGCCCGTCGGACCAGGTAAACTGTACCTTCCAATAGCCACGGGCCAGTTTACCGGTTGACACTACCTGCTGGCCGGTGTGGGGCGTTGGAATGCGTACCACAAAGTCCAGTTGCCGATCCGCTGGCCGGTAAAAGTGAATCTCGCCCTTAAGCAGCGTCGCGGGCAGGGCTACGGCGAGCCTATGGACCTTGGCCTGATAAGTCATACTCATAGGCGTTTCATGACGGGCATTCGTCATCCGGTCGATCTGCTTCTGATACACAATTTCGGTCTGGTAATAATCGTCCCGTACCAGATCAATGCGTTCGCGGTGCATCCAGATCACCATAAAGCCGATAAACCCGGCAAACAGGATAAAGGTGAGTACGATGGCTTTTCCCCAATTCATGGTATCGAGTGATTAATTTGTTGGTTGATTGACTTGTTGAGTGATAAAGTAGCTGGGCGAATAGGGCATTCAATCAGTCAACAAGTCAATCATTTAATTGACCGGCCCTAAAAACGTTGTTTCGATTTGATCGACTACCTTGTCGCCGACCAGCACGTCGAGCCGGAGCGGGGTGCTGTTTTGTTGGATGGTTTTTTCGGGCAGGGTGATAAAAAATATACCCTTAGTCAGTTCCCCGGCGGGCAGTACCGAAAACCGCTGCACAAAGCGCAGTCTGGCATCGGGGCGGCTCAACCGAAACCGAACGGATACCGGCCAGTAGGTTTTATTGATCGCTTCGACCAAATACAGATTCGATACCGTGCCTCCCGTCTCACGCTGGAACAACTGCCCCGGTGCCCGCAGCACAATTACGTCCACAACCGGGCGGCTGACGAGCATAAACCCCAATATCCCTACCAACAGTACCAGAATGCCGGTGTAGGCCAGCGTCCGGGTCGATGCGCTGCCACCGATGAACCGTACTGGTTTTCGATCCTCAATACCCCGTTGCGAATCCAGCCGAATGAGTCCGGACGGACGGTCAATTTTAGCCATGATGCTGTCGCAGGCGTCCACGCAAAGGGTGCAGTTAACACACTCCAACTGCGTACCGTTGCGAATGTCGATCCCCACCGGGCAAACCTGAACGCACAGGTGACAGTCAATGCAGTCGCCTTTTGGGGCTGGGTGTTCTGCCGGGACAAGGGATGGCGGGGCATGCACGAACGCTGCTTTCGTCAACTTGCCGCGTGGTTCGCCCCGGATGTAATCATAGGCGACGACCAATGAGTTTTTATCCAGCAAAACGCCCTGTAGCCGTCCGTAGGGGCAGATGGTGGTGCAGACGATCTCGCGTAACCGGGCAAACACTACGTAAAACACCCCCGTAAACACACCCATCGTCGCCAGGCCCGTTAAATGCTCGGCCGGGTTATCCATCACGAGCGTCAGCCAGCCGTCTCGACCGATGATATAAGCCAGAAACGTGTTGGCAATGGCAAACGAAATCAGGAGAAAAGCACTATGTTTCAAACTCTTTTTAACCACTTTTTCGGTCGTCCACGGTCCGGCGTCGAGTCGTTTTTTAGCCGTATAATCGCCCTCGATCCAGGTTTCGATTTTGCGAAAAACCATCTCCATGAAAATCGTCTGCGGGCAGGCCCAGCCGCAAAAAACTCGCCCGTACACGACCGTGAACAAGGCAATGAACACGATAAACGTAACCAGTCCGAAGGCAACCAGGTAAAAATCCTGCGGCCAGAACGGCACGCCAAAGAAGATGAACCGGCGTTCGAGCACGTTGAATAAAAACAGCGGGTGCCCGTCGATCCACACGAACGGCCCAGCAAACAGGGCAACCAGCAGCACCACCGCCACGGCCTCCCGCCACCGGGTAAACCGACCCGTGATGCCGCGCGGATACAGCCACCGCCGACCGCCCGACGCATCGGCCGTTGGCAGGGTATCGCGGAAGCTGGGGATGGGTGGTGTTACGTGGGGGTTCATCAGCTTGTCCATTTAGCGCATGGCTACCGGAGCGTCGGCCGCCGGTATGTTGGCCTCCGGAGCGCCGAACGCCGATAGTTTTGCCGTTTCTTTTTCGCCCTGTGGCTCCTTCGCTCCGGCGGGGTTTGAGCCTTGCAGCGACATTACATAACTGGCTAATTGCTGGATTTGAAGCGGGTTCAACTGCCGTTTCCAGGCGATCATACCTTTTGCCGGTACGCCTTCGGTCAACGTGTGGAAAATGCGGTTAACGCTACCGCCGTGCAGCCAGAACGCATCCGTCAGGTTCGGGCCGACTTTTCCTTCGGCGTTGGCCCCGTGGCAGGCGACGCAGTTTTGTGCATAGAGCGTTTTACCCGCTCCGATTCCTTTCAGATCAACCAGTTGGATTACCGTGTTTTCGTTGATACCCCCCGCTACTTTGGCGATGTATGCCTCGCGCTGTTTGTCGGCAATAGCCATTTCCCTGACGTATTCGCTGCCCATGATGTCGCCCGAACCGACCACGTGGAAGACGATCATGTACGTTACCGCAGCGACAATACTGCCATAAAACAGACCCATGAACCAGGGTGGCGTCGGGTTATCGAGTTCGGCGATACCATCGTAAGCGTGTTCCATCATCAGGTCTTTTTCCTGACTCAGCAAATGCAGGCCCGCCACCCGTTGCCACAACGAACGCGGATCAATAAGTTGGGGAACGGGTACCAATAGGGGTTCGGGTCTCAACGCTTTCCGGAGAATAAACAGCAGGTTCAGTGCTATAATACCAACCCCGATCAGGCCGATCAGCAGCATCAGAGACAGCATGAGCCATACCAGTTCCTGACCCGATGCAACGTTCCAGATCGATTTGGCGGGATCACCCGATAGCGAGATTAAGAGATTCATACGAGGAAAATAGGTTTAGTCAATTGTCGAATCATCGAGTGGCATTTGGCCCATCTGCTGGATATATTTCTTGTCGACTACCAGCAAATACACGCCGACCAGCACGAAGAAGATCAGGAATGTTAGGAACGAGCCGATCATAAAGACGTCCGCACCGGGGATTTTCGAGATGAATTGTCTGAACATGATTTTAAGGGAATGATGAACGATGAACGATAAACGATAAATGATGGGCCTTGCAACGAATCCATCATTCATCATTCTTTTTTATGTCCGTGCCCATCCGTTGCAGGTAAGCAATCAGGGCGACGATTTCGCGGTCGGGTGCCACGCGGATGCCGTCTTTGGCTAAGTGCCCGCTTATCAGTTTCGCCTGCTGTTGCAGGTCGATATTGGCAGATCGTATAGTTTGATCATCGTAGGGGACGCCGACCTTTTGCAATGCCCGCAACTTATCAGACGTGTTCGAGATGTCGAGTTGATCGGCCAGCAGCCACGGATAGGGCGGCATAATCGACCCCGGCGACATCGACGTGGGTTCGCGCATGTGGTGGTAATGCCAGGCATCGGGGTATTTGCCGCCGATGCGGTGCAGGTCGGGGCCAGTGCGTTTGCTACCCCACAAAAACGGGTGGTCATACACGAATTCGCCCGCTTTGGAGTACTCGCCGTAGCGTTCGGTTTCGCTGCGAAACGGCCGGACCATCTGACTGTGGCAACCCACGCAGCCCTCGCGAATGTACAGGTCCCGGCCCTGCACTTCGAGCGCCGAATAAGGCTTAACGGCCGCAATCGTCGGCACATTGGACGCCACCATGAACGTCGGCACTAATTCAACCAGCGAACCAATCAGAATTACGACTAATGAACCAATCAGCAGCGGAATGGGACTGCGCTCGAACCAGCGATGCCAGTACGTATCGCTCCCCGTCGGCACGTAGGCTCTCCCCAACATCGGGGCCTCAGCAGCCTCGTTACGGACCAGTTTCCCAGCCGCCATCGTTTTGAACAGATTGTAGGCCATCAGAATCGCGCCCAGCAGGTAGAACGTACCACCCACCGCCCGCATCCGGTGCATGGGCAGCAGTTGCAGCGTTGTCTCTAAGAAATTCGGGTATTTCAAGACGCCTTCGGGCGTGAATTCCTTCCACATCATCCCCTGCGTGAAGCCCGAAATGTACATCGGTACCGCATAGAACAGGATGCCCAGCGTACCGAGCCAGAAGTGTGTACTCAATAGTTTTTGGGAATAAAGCGGAGTGCGGTAGATGCGCGGAATCAGCCAGTACAGAATGGCAAAGGTTAGAAAGCCGTTCCAGCCCAGTGCTCCAACGTGCACGTGGGCCACAACCCAGTCCGTAAAGTGCGCGATGGCGTTGACGTTGCGGAAGGCCAGCAGCGGCCCCTCGAAGGTCGCCATACCGTAGGCCGTGATCCCCACGACCATAAATTTCAGGATAGTATCCTCCCGGACCCGGTCCCAGGCACCACGCAGGGTCAGCAGCCCGTTGATCATCCCGCCCCAAGAGGGGGCAATGAGCATGACCGAGAAAACGACACCCAGCGACTGCGCCCAGTCGGGCAGGGAGGTATAGAGCAAGTGGTGCGGTCCGGCCCAGATGTAAATAAAAATTAATGTCCAGAAGTGCAGGATCGACAGCCGGTAGGAGTAAATGGGTCGTTTCGCCATTTTGGGCAGGAAGTAGTACATCATGCCCAAAAACGGCGTCGTCAGAAAAAATGCCACGGCATTATGACCGTACCACCACTGAACGAGGGCATCCTGCACCCCGGCGTAGAGGTAATAGCTTTTGAACAGGCTGACCGGCATCTGAAACGAGTTGACAATGTGCAGCACGGCCACCGTTACGAACGTGGCGATGTAGAACCAAATGGCCACGTACAGGTGTCGCTCCCGGCGTTTGATGAGGGTGCCGAACATATTGATTCCGAACACGACCCAGATCAGGGTAATGGCAATGTCGATGGGCCATTCGAGTTCGGCGTATTCGTGGGAGGTCGTCAGGCCTAACGGCAGCGTGATTACGGCCGCGACAATGATAGCCTGCCAGCCCCAGAAGTGAATTTTGCTCAGCCAGTCGCTGAACATCCGGGCCTTGCAGAGTCGTTGCAGGGAATAATAAACCCCCATAAAAATGGCATTGCCAACGAAGGCGAAAATAACCGCGTTCGTGTGCAATGGACGAATCCGGCCGAAGGTGGTGTATTGGTTGCCGAGGTTCGCGGATGGCGCAAATAACTGACTGGCAATCAGGACGCCTACCAGCATTCCGATCACGCCCCAGATGATGGTGGCCACGGCGAAGTTGCGGACAATCGTATTGTCGTAGGCGAATTGTTCGGCCACGGGTTGCTGACCTGGCGGAGGCTGGCTGATAGCGGCCGTGCTGCGTTCAATGGTGCCGGGTGTGGTCACCTCGAACGGGAGCAAATTGACCGGTATTTCTGGGGTTGCTTTCATAGAGTAGCGGTGGAAGGTTCACTAAACATTGGTGTCGCCAGGCGACGTTCGCTGGGTCGCCGTTGCGCCGGGCAGCCGTTGCGGTTTGGCGGGTATAGGGTCATTCGGCGGTTCGTCGTCAAGCAGCATTCGGAGCGCGGGCGTGTATAAATCGTCCTGCTGACCGGTGCGCATTGACCAGACGAAAGCAGCCAGGAAGCCCAGGGCTATCAACAGACTGACGCCAATCATAAAAAAGATAATGTGCATACCCGTATACGTTGGGACGGGTCAAAAGTGGGGAGAATTCAACCGCTAACGCATGAGCCACGTCAGCCCCGTAACTGATTAAACTCAGCCGAAGAATGAGTTGACAAAACTCATCTGGTCCGTTGACGAGGATCAGGAACAGGGCTAACCACTGCGGCTACTTTTGCGCCGTAATCAAAGAACACTTTTCTTTTTAGACAATGACTGATCGGCTCACTCCCAACTTGCCCCTGCGGACTCTTCCTCCAGGGATTCAGACCTGTCGGCACCAAAACCAACACTGGGCAGCAACACTTGTCCAGAATGAGCAGGAGATCGACCAGCTTCTGAACTTGCTGACCAATCTGCCGGAACACCACAGCTACCGGAGTCTGCACCATCCCGCCGTTGATTATATTGGAAGCCTGAACCTCCTGAAAATGAGCTTCCAACGGGTACGGCTCGATATGGTCTGTGAAGGCGTGACCTGTACGCCCACTGAGCATCAGCGTTGCCACGAGCCACGCTTCGGAGTCTACACGCTTATTGAGGGACATTGTCGCCCCCTGACGGACGAGTTTAACCGGGTCAAGGCTGGCTATTACCAGTTTCTGTCCGGCCTGATGACGCTCAATCTGATTTAACTTACGGGTTGGCACCGCCCGTATCAGTGCCTTATTTTCTGATGATTATTTTGATTTTCTTTCTCGCTCATTGGTACCTGTCGGTGCTGATGCAAACCCTCTTTCTCCACCGGTACGCTGCCCACCAGATGTTTACGATGAGCAACCGCTGGGAAAAAGTCTTTTACGTACTGACGTTCATCGGGCAGGGATCTTCGTTCCTGAGTCCACGTGCTTACGGCATCATGCACCGGCTCCACCACGCGCACGCCGATACCGGGCAGGACCCGCATTCGCCGTCGTTTTCCAAAAACCTGTTCGACCTGATGTGGAAGACCCGGATTTTCTACAACGACATCACCAATAACCGGGACTCGATTCCGGCATCGTTCAAAAAAGGAGTACCCAATTGGGAATGGATGGAACGGTTTGGTGGCCGCTGGCCGGTGCGATTGGCCTGGGGTACGGCCTACACGCTGTTTTACATCCAGTTTGCCCCGTCGCCCTGGTTCTTTCTGCTGCTACCCGTGCATTTTCTGATGGGACCAATCCATGGGGCCATTATCAACTGGTACGCCCACCGGTACGGCTACACCAACTTTGCCGTGGGCGACACGGCTAAAAATCTGCTGCCGTTTGATTTTCTGATGATGGGCGAATCGTACCACAACAACCACCACAAATTTGGTGGCCGTCCCAACTTCGGCGGTTTCCGCTGGCACGAATTCGACCCGGCTTATCCCTTGCTTAAAGTGCTCAATCGGGTTGGCATCGTGAAGCTACGGTTTGGCCGCGACGAAGCGTACATGTGAGGAATTTGAAGCAGGTTGACTTAGTAATCAACGAACCCTGACAAGAGCCATGAATACTAAGCTTTTAATGATGTCAAGTGCCCTGTTCATGGGTTTGTTAGGCATAGCAACCTCCTTTCTGCCTGACGAGCTACTGAATCACAACTCGATTCGTGGAGCCAATCCGCTTTTTGTACAGGTTACGGGAGCCTTATATTTAAGTTCTGCCAGTATTAACTGGACGGCGAAATCCGTCTTGATAGGTGGTATATATGCGCGTCCAATTGCCCTGGGAAATTTTATCCACTTCAGCATTGGGGCAATTGTATTAGGTAAAAGTCTTGTCGCTGATGGGGAGACAATTATCAGTTGGGTCGTAAGCGTACCCTACGTATTGTTTGCTCTTCTGTTCGGACTGGTGCTTTTTGGCAATCCCATTAACAAATAATGCCGAACACGGTCGTAGAAATAATGAATTTTCGACTGCGTCGGGAGTCTGAATCAGGCAACCATTGCATCATCTCCACAAGCAAACCTGTTACCCAACCCTCCGCCACCGCATCCCCACCGTCGCAATCAACAGCATCGTGGCCGAACTGATCGGCATTAAGATAGCTGCTACCACCGGCGATAAGTTTCCCGTCAGGGCGTAGGAGAGCCCCACGAAATTATAGAGTAACGACACGGCAAAACTGGACCAGATCAGCCGCATACCGAAGCGGCTATATCGTAACATGCCAGGTAGTTGCCGCAACGAGGACGCTTCCAGAATGGCATCACTTGCGGGGGTAAACTGGATGGTGTCGTCGGTGACGGCGATACCCACGTCGGCCTGTTTTAGGGCACCGGCATCGTTCAACCCGTCGCCGATCATTAGTACGCGATGGCCCTGCGCCTGTAACTGCTGCACCCGGTCGAGCTTTTGTTGCGGCTGGCAATCGAAGGTCATGTTGTCGGTGGTAAACCATTGATCGAGTTCGGGCCGGGCGGTGGCGTTATCGCCCGATAGCAGGTAGAGCGCGTGGGTTGCCCGGAGTTCATCAAACAGCGCGTTGAGACCGGGCCGGTACTGGTTCGCAAAGTTGAACTGACCCCGATACTGCTGCTCAACGGTGACATGTACGGTTGACCCGGCAGAGTCTATATTGGTTGTCGTCTGTGCGTCAGCATCCCACGTGCTCACGAACGGGCGGGATCCGATTTTAACGATCCAGCCGTCCACGATCCCCTGTATGCCGTGGCCCGGCACTTCCGTAAATCCCTCGACTGGCAGCGGTCGGCTATCGGCCAGATAAGCAGTTAGTCGGCGGCTGAGGGGATGGGTCGATTGCCGAACCAGTGACGTTACCAGCGAGCGCTCGTACTTCGTCAGTGGCAGGGCAAAGGATTCCTGGATGACTGTTTGAGTCGTGGTCGTTAGCGTACCGGTTTTGTCGAATACAATCGTATCGCAGCCCGCCAGCTGCTCAATGACGGCCGCGTTTTTAAGGTACAGCTTCTGCTGACCAAGTTTCCGCAGGCCATTTCCCAGCGCAAAGGGATACGACAACGAAAGCGCACAGGGACAGGCAATAATGAGTACTGCCGTAAACGCATTGACGGCGCGGGCCGGGTCGTAGGCGTACCAGTAAATCCCCACTGCCGTAGCTAACGTAATCACGGTCAGCGTGAAATACTTGCCAATGATGTCGGCGAAGGTGCGAACGCGGAAGGTGTCGCTCTTGCGGAAAGCATCGTTGTTCCAAAGCTGGGTTAGGTAACTTTGCGACGTCTCGCGCACTATTTCCAGTTCGATGGCTCCGCCCAGTTGCCGCCCGCCCGCGTACAGCAGCGCCCCCGACTCCTTGATGTCCGGCTCCGATTCTCCCGTCACAAAACTGTAGTCGATGCTGGCGCGGCCTTTGTAGAGCACCCCGTCGGCGGGAATCAGTTCGCGGTTGCGGACCCGAATGCGGTCGCCTTTTCGGAGTTGCGCCACTGGAATTGGGACTTCCTCATCCGCTTTGAGCACCGTTACGGCAAGTGGAAAATAAGCTCGGTAATCCCGCTCGAACGATAGAAATTCGTGGGTCCGCTGCTGAAACCATTTTCCGCATAACAGAAAGAAGATCAGGCCCGTCAGTGAATCGAAATAGCCCGCGCCGTTCAGAAAAAGCACCTCGTAGGTTCCCCGGAAGAAAGCAACTAATATACCCAGCAGCACGGGCAAGTCGATGTTGACAATACCCTTTTTCAGACTCGTCCAGACCGACTCAAAATAGCCCGACGCGGAGTAGAACACGGCCGGAATCGCCAGCATGATGTTGAGCAGCCCGAAGACGCGCCGGAACGACGGATCGTCAAGACCGACGTATTCGGGGAAGCTGAACGGCATACTATTACCCGCGCAGAACCCCGCCACCGCCAGCCGGTAGAGCAGCGGGCGATACGATAGCTTCTGTTGGTTAGAAACCACGTCGCTGAGACTGATCAGCGGTTCGTAGCCGATAGAACTCAGTAGTTCGACTACCTGCCGGAGCGTCAGTTTGTCGGGCTGGTACGTTAGGTGAACCTGTTTTTTGAGGAAGTCCACCCGCGACTGCCCGATGGCGGGGTGAATGCGGTAGAGGTGTTCGAGCAGCCACAAGCACGAGCTGCAATGAATCGTGGGAATGTAAAATGTAATTTTCGCTACCGACTCACTGCTGAATTCGAGCAGTTGTGCAATGATGTCCGGGTGGTCCAGAAAGTCGAGTTGGGCGTTGCCAGTGCTACGGCTAATACCAGACCGTGCCGTTTCATTGTCCTGTTGGATGGCATAGTACTGGCAAAGCTGATGCTGGCTTAGAATACTATACACCGCTTTGCACCCCTCACAGCAAAAGTGCCGGTCATCGTACCGAATGTCGGTTTCAGCACAGTCGTCGCCACAATGGTAGCATGTTGTTGATGTCGTTACCGTAGGCATACCGCAGAATTTGGGGGCAAGTTGGTAACAAACAGCCTGAACCGCCCTGACAGGCGTCAGCAGTCGACCTGACACGGCTCAGTATTTAGCCGTCTGGGTCTGGCAATTTCAGGTCGTACCTCTTGAGTTGGCTACCACCTTGCGGAACGCAGCTTGTCCGGCTCCGCGACCCGAATACCGCCCGATGCCGTCATCTCGATAAAGTTGGTGCCCTTGAACTCAGTTAACGTGCGGATTAGCGACTCGGTTGCCGTGCCAACCATGGCCGCCAGATCATCCCGCGAGAGTTGAATATAGCCATCGGGTTGTTGCTCGTGCAGGTTCAGCAACGTATCCGCCACCCGTCGCCGAAGAGAATTGTAGGCCATCCCCAGTAACTGGGCTTCGCGCTCGGCCACCCGACCGGCCAGCAACTTGATAAACTGTTGACTGACGACTGGATTGGCCAGCAGTAATTGCCGAAAGTCGGCTTTTGGTATATACACCAGTTCCGTGTCATTCACCGTCACGGCAGAATCCGTATAGTCGCTGTCTTCGAGCAGCGGTACATAGCCGAAAAAATCGCTGGTGTGGTACAGACCCGTGATCAGTTCTTTACCGTCGGCATTGGCCCGCACGGTTTTAACCGTGCCCGACTGGATAAAATAGAGCCGGATCGGGTCATCGCCTTCCGAATACACGTACTGCTTTCGGCGCACGGGGTGCACCTTGCGGTCGACCGACAGGCTTTGCAGGTTGCCCACCTGCCGGGCATCGGCTAAGAATTGCTCCAGCCCATCCTGATAGACATCGTGCGCGGACTGTAGCGGGGGCTGGACAGGCGGGGGCTGGTTCGCGGTATCGCCAACGTTTCGGAAACGGTTCAGCCGCCCTTCAATGGCGCTGAGCAGTTCTGACTCTTCGAAGGGTTTGGTCAGGTAGTCATCAGCCCCCAGTTCCATGCCTTTGCGAAAGTCGCTGCGTTCGATTTTGGCACTTAGAAAGATGAAGGGTACGCCCGCCAGATTCGGATTTTTATTGAAGATATGGAGTACCCCGTAGCCATCCAGCACGGGCATCATAATATCACAAATGACCAGATCGGGCTTGTCAGCCAGGGCTTTTTCGACGCCGATCTTCCCGTTTTCGGCCGTTTGGACGGTGTAGCCAGTCAGTTCCAGTATTTCGGCCGTATTGTTGCGAATCAGGTCATTGTCTTCAATCAGCAGGATCGTTGTCATACGGCAGGGTTAAGGTAACGGTAGTGCCTTGATCCAATACACTTTCCAGGGCCACCGTGCCACCCATCAGCTCCACATAGCGGCCCACGATGTGAAGCCCCAGTCCGGTTCCAGCGATGTTGGCGACGTTTTTAGCGCGGAAGAATCGCTCGAAGAGGTGTTCCTGATCGGCCTTCGGTATGCCGACCCCCTGGTCCTGCACAATTAGGGTCAATTCCTGATTCGTACACGTCGCCCAGATGGTTGCGGTCGATCCCGGTCCCGAGTATTTAAGGGCATTGGCGAGCAGATTGATCAGAATCTTACGCAATAGCGACGAGTCCAACCAGACTGAAGCCGGACACGATGGGTAGGTCTTTACCGTTTGGCCCGGCTTCAACAGTCCCTTCGCATCCGCGACGATTTCACTCATCAACTGGGCCATATCGACCTCGGTGGAATGGCGTTCTACTTTACCAGCCTCGATCATGCCCACCGACAAAAACTCTTCGAGGATGTCGTTCAAATGCTTGACCGACGTCCGAATATGGTCGAGATGGACCTTGCGCTTCGCCTGCTGGTCGGCACCGGCGTACTTCTCGACTAAGGTGGCCGAGGTCTGTAGCGCCGTCAGGGGGGTGCGGAACTCGTGAGAAGCCATCGACACAAACCTCGATTTGAGTTCGCCCAATCGCTGCTCAGCGGCTAAGGCTTTGGCCAGCTCATTTTTCGACTGTTCTAATTCAGCGAGCGTGCTCATCAGGGCGTGGGTGCGGTCGGCTACTTTCTGCTCCAGATCCGTGTTCAGCCGTTGGATATGGTCCCGGTGAGCAACTAATTGCTGCTCTGCTTCTTTTTTGAGCGTGATGTCGATGATGTATGCCACCGCATATAAGTCGGCCTCCAGCCGAAAATAACTCAGACTGATCTCGACCGGAAACACCGACCCATCTTTGCGCTGAGCGTGCAGATCGCGGTTATGCCCCATCACCCGCACCTGGGGCGCGGTAGTGAACGACTGGCGGAGCGTTTGGTGGTAACTGCTCACACCCGTTGGCACGACCTGTTCAATGGTCAGCGTCTCTAATTCACCCGCCCCGTAACCAAAGAGTTGGTCGGCCAACTGATTGGCGGATACAATTTGTCCCCGCTCGTTGCAAACGACAATGCCAATGGCCGCATTAGAGAAAATTGCTTCGTAGCGTCGAACACTGTGATCGAGTTCGCGCTCGGCCTGGTGTAACCGTCCCTGATCGATGAGCCGGATGAGCGCAAAGGGACAGCCGTTTTCGGTGAACACATGAATGATAAGCCTGCCCCAGAACAATTGACCGTCGTGCTGTTCAATTTGGGCGGTTTCTTCGTGCTTTCCGGCCTGGATGATTCGCTCAATCAGGTTAGTCCGATATTTTCCCTCCAGGGGGGGCGTCCGCAACGACCGGGACCGGACGGGATCGGCCAGCAAATCCTGTTCCGAGGAAAACCCAAGCATCCAAACGCCGGCCTGATTGATTCGCACAAACCGCTCATCGCTCAGGTTATAAATGCCGATAAAATCCTCGCTCTCTTCGAAAAGTAATCCCGGTAAGGTAGTTAAAGACAAGTCGGTCAGCATCGGGCAAGAAGCTCCCATTGCTATCTGGCAACAGGATTCTATGCCAAGTTACCCCGAATTTCTTGAAACGGGCTAAGAATCAGGGCAACGCCTGACGAATGTCAGTCGATTTGGCGAAACAAACGGCCACTTTTGACTTCGTTATGAAGGTTGTCTCTTTTCACCCACAACTATGCAGGACTTTCCGGCTAACAACCCCGACGATCCGTACCCCGTTTTGCTGACTGCCCCGTCGGCGGTTCTACTGATCTTTTTTATGCCTTCGGAAGGGACCAACCGCCAGCAACGGGATCATCTGACTGCTCTGGCCAATTCGCTGCAAACACACTTCGGCGGCTTGCTACAGGTTCTAAGAATTGACGAAGCCAGCCACCCTGACGTTGTACAAAGTTTTGCCATTACCCAGACCCCCGCTTTTGTACTGGTTCAGCGGGGCATCGAACTGTGGCGGCAGGAAGGCATGTCTGACAAAGCCACGCTCGTTTTGCTGATTGAAAGGCTGCTAAGTAAAAAGGTCAACTGAGAATCAGCCAACGGGATGATCAACGTCCGGTTTATTGTGACCAACTATATGATGCTTTATCGTGTCATTCGAACTACCAATCAAGCCATTATATACAGCAGCCTTAACAAAGACTCACCTATGAAAACGATTGTTCTTGCTACCGATTTTTCGCCCAACGCCAACCGGGTGGCTCGCTTCGCTGGTCAATTAGCCGTTGACCAGAAAGCCCAACTGATTTTACTACACGCTTATCATGTCTGGCCCGATAATCCGGCTAAAACGGGTGACTTCGCGCTGTCGGTAGAAGCAACGCGGGAAAGCAGTTTAACGGCTTTACAACAATTGGCGAATGAACTGAGGGAAACGCTTGGTGCGACCGTACCGATTCGGTGCATCGCCCAGGAAGGCCATACCATGAACGCGATTCGTGCAATAACCAGAGATGAACAGGCCGATTTGCTGATTATGTCCACGGTGGGTACGGCCCCTCAAAGTGCGCAACTGATGGGAAGCATAGCAACCGAAATGGTTGCTGAGACAGAAGTGCCACTCCTCCTGATTCCACCCGGCATTACCTATGCTGGGGTAAAAAACGTGGTGTTGGGTATTGACCTGGCCGCAACCCCCAACGCCGTAGTCCTGGATACGGCACTGAGTTTTGCCCGGTCGTTCGGCAGCGTGATCAATGTGCTGTGCATTAGTGATAATCCGGATGACGCCAGCACGCGGCATCAGGCCGAGCATATCCGGCACCTGTTGAATCCGCAGCCCCATACGCTGACTATCCAGACCGGAGACGAAATCTACGATACCCTGCTCGCCTTCGCTCACGCCAACAAAGCGGACCTGATTATGATGTTGCCGCAGATGCGAAACTGGTTCCAGAAGCTAATTAGCGAAGGAGAAACTGGGCGCATGGCTCGTCTGACAGATATTCCGCTGCTGGCGGTTGTCTGATTCTACTCGTTCTCAATCAAACGTCGTTACCATGAATGTTGCTTTTTTTAGCTGCCACCCCTACGAACAGGCGTTTCTGGAAGCCGCCAATCACCGGCACCAGCTAACCTTTCTGCCCCAGGCCCTAACGCCCGAAACGGTACCGTTGGCGGCTGGTCACCAGGCCATTTGCGTCTTTGTGAATGATCGGCTCGACGCGCCGACGCTTCAGGCGCTGGCCGGGCAGGGCATTCGGCTGGTGGCCCTGCGCTGTACCGGCTCCAATCAGGTGGATATTCAGGCAGCGCAGCAGTTGGGCATTCGTATCCTGCGGGTGCCGACCTACTCGCCCCACTCGGTGGCTGAACACGCCGTAGCCCTGCTGCTGTCGCTGAACCGAAAGACCTATTTAGCCTACCAACGGACCAAAGACAATAATTTCACACTGGATGGCCTGATGGGGTTCGACCTGTACGGCAAGCAGGTTGGTGTCATCGGCACGGGCAAGATTGGCGCGGCCTTTGCCCGCATCATGCTCGGCTTTGGTTGTCACGTGTTGGCCTACGACAAAATGCACTCGGCCGAATTGCAGCAGCTTGGCGTGACGTATGTGCCCCTGGATGAGTTACTGAACGAAGCCGACGTTATCTCGCTCCATTGTCCGCTCACGCCCGAGACGCATCACCTGATCGACGCGCCCGCGCTGGCCCGGATGAAACCAGGTACGTACCTGATCAATACCAGCCGGGGCGGACTACTGGACACACCTGCCGTGCTGGATGCGCTGCAAAGCGGCCATTTGGATGCGTTAGGTATCGATGTGTACGAACAGGAAGATGATTTCTTCTTTGCCGACTGGTCAGGCAAGGACCTGCCCGATGCGGACCTGAATACCCTGACCCATTTACCGAATGTGCTGGTCACCGCTCACCAGGGCTTTTTCACCCGGGAAGCGATGGAGCAGATCGCCCATACTACCCTCAACAACCTGACGTATCTGGAACAGGAACGTCTACCGGCGGATGCCGTCGTGGTTGGGTAAAAAAATCAGAGCTAATGCTAAACAGGTTCTCAACTGACTAACGTCAGGGTTTGTAAGCGGTACATACCGCTCCTTTGTAGTATCAATCAAAACCCGTTTCGTATGAAAACCATTCTTGTTCCGACCGACTTAAGTCCCCTGGCCGATAGTGCCCTTCAGGTAGCCGCCGACCTGGCCCGTACCTACGGCGCTGAAATTCTACTGGTGCATTACATCCCGTTTTCGATAGCCCGTGCCAACACGGTGGAAGGAGCGATGGCGATGGCCAGCTACCTCGATGAGCAGGACGACACCGCCGTTGCTGACCTACAGGAGGTTGCGGAGAACCCTATTTATAAGGATATCACGATCATTCCCATTACCTGCCGGGACGCGGGCGGGGTGTACGAAGCCATGACCGAACGCAGGGCCGATCTGATCGTGCTGGCCACGCATGGTACGTCAGGCTGGGATGAGTGGCTCTTTGGGTCCAACGCCGAGCACATTGTCCGGCATGCCCACTGTCCGGTGCTGGTCATCAAACAGGCAATAAACGGTTTTGCTCCTAAAAACGCCGTTGCCGCCATCGACGTGGACGATGCCCTCCGGCAGCAATGGCCACCGTATCCGTTCGACGCGGGCGGTAACAGCCTGAAACAGTTCGTCTACGTGAGTACGCCCAACGATACCCTCGCTGCTGATGGGGTACACGCCTGGATGGACGAACTGGCAAAGGAGAAAGGCATCACTGACTACGAGTTGCACATCCGTCAGGCCCGCACTGTGGAAACGGGAATTTTGAATTACGCTCACGAACGGCAAACCGATCTGATTGTGGTATACACCCACGGGCACACCGGCCTGCGTCATCTATTACAGGGCAGCGTAGCCGAAGATGTGCTGAACCATGTTCCCGTACCCGTGCTGATTCTGCAACTAAAGGACTGACCGGCCCAGACACGACGTCTCCCCATTCTTCAATGAAAAAAATCTTAGTTACCACCGACTTTTCGGCCAACTCGAAGGCGGCTCTGCGTTTTGCCATTCAACTGGCGTCTCAGTATGAAGTTGCGCTGACGTTCCTGCACGTGCAGCACGTAATGAGACTAACGAGCTGGAACGAGACAACGTACGCGGCCTACGAGAAAAGCGAAACGGCAAAAGCCCAAACGACCCTCGACGAGTTTGTCCTGTCAATCTATGACAAGCTGAAGTTCAACCCAACAAACTATAGGTGCGTAATCCAAAACTCGCCGTTGGTAGACAGCGTCATCATGGGTTACGCGGCCGACCACGCCTTCGACTTTATCTGCCTCAGTGCGCGGGGAGCCGGAACTATCGAGAAGTTATTCGGTACCACGACCGCCAATCTCATCAACCAGTCGCCGGTGCCGGTGATTGCGGTGCCGGGTACGTACCGCGCCATTAGGCTGACCAGCATTTTGTGCGCGTCCGACTTGAGCCGTCTCGAACCGCAGGTGAAACGGGTGGTCGATTTTGCCCGGCCATTGGCGGCTACGGTTGAACTACTGCATTTCGTTAGTCTGGGCGAACCCGTTACCGACCCGGAGATCATCAACATGGCCGTCCGGAAATTCACGGATTATCCCGTCAACGTGCAGCTAAAGCCCCGTGATTTGGCAAAAACGGTAGTCGCCGACATCGAATCGGTCGTTAACGCCGAAAAGCCTTCGCTGCTGATTATGTTCACCCAGCAGAATGAAGGATTTTTCAATCGGTTATTCGGGTCGGGCAACTCGGTCGACTACTCATTCCTGACTACCATACCGTTGCTGGTATTTAGCAAAGCCTGATCTCAGATGGATTATCACGTTACATCGGTGGCGGACGTAGCCCGCTCGCTGAATACTACCCCCGCCGGGCTTGACCCCGCTACGGCCCAGCAGCGGCTGACCGAGTTCGGTCCCAACCAAATTACGGACGGGCAAAAGAAAACCGTCTGGCTCATCCTGCTGCATCAGTTTACGGACGTCATGATTCTGGTGCTGATTGGGGCTGCGATTATATCAGGGGTGGTGGGTGAGGTGAAATCGACCTACGTCATTCTGGCAATTGTACTGCTCAACGCGATTGTTGGGTTTGTGCAGGAGTACCGGGCCGAAAAGTCAATGGAGGCCCTCAAAAAGATGGCCGCTAATCAGGCCCAGGTGCTGCGGAGCGGACAAACGCTGTCAGTCGCCACGGCAGACCTGGTGCCCGGCGACGTAACGCTGCTTGAAGCGGGCAACATCATTCCCGCCGATGTCCGGTTCATGGACACCCACGCCCTGAAAGTCGATGAGTCGTCGCTGACCGGGGAGTCGGATAACGTCGAGAAAAACCCCGTTGCGCTACCCCCTGGTGATTATCCGCTCGGCGACCGGCTGAACATGGGCTATAAAGGCACGTTCGTGACCAACGGGCGGGCCAGGGCCTACGTCGTGGCGACCGGCATGGACACCGAACTGGGGAAGATTGCCAAACTGATCCAGACCGACGAAACGGCTACCCCGCTGCAAAAACGGTTAGCCACCTTTGGTAAAGGCTTATCGGTCGGCGCGCTGGTGATCTGTCTGCTCTTTTTCGGGGCTGGCTGGTTACGGGGTGAGCCGCTGCTGAATTTGCTGCTGGTTTCCATTTCGCTCGCGGTGGCTGCCATTCCCGAAGCCCTGCCCGCCGTGGTTACCGTTGCTCTGGCGCTGGGAGCAAAGCGATTGGTGAAAAGCAACGCGCTCATTCGCAAGCTGCCCGCCGTCGAAACGCTGGGGTCGGTTACGTACATCTGCACCGATAAAACGGGGACGCTGACGCTCAACAAAATGACAGTTGAGGAGGTCGACCAATCGCCGACGTTCGCCCTACCCGTTTTGGCCAATGGCGATGGGCTGCTGACGGCGATGGCGCTCAACAACGACGTAACCAATGACAAAGACGGAAACTGGCTCGGCGATTCAACCGAAGTGGCCTTAACGAAGTATGCCGATGAAAGAGACTACGAACGAACAGCAATCGAAAACCGGTTTCCGCGCATCGCCGAACTGCCGTTCGACTCGGAGCGCAAGTGCATGACCACGCTGCACCAGACGGAGCAGGGTGTGCTGGTTATCACTAAAGGAGCCGTGGGATCACTCTTCAAACAACTCGATCCAAATCAGCAGGCGGACGTTCCCGGCTGGCGAACCCGCGTCGATGCAATGGCCGAACGGGGTTACCGCACGATGGGCTACGCGGGTAAACTTCTGCCTGAACTGCCCCCGGACGTTACGCCCACCACCATCGAATCCGGCTTATCCTTCATCGGCTTCGTGGGCCTGATGGACCCACCCCGCCACGAAGCCCGGCAGGCCGTGGCCGAATGCAAACAGGCCGGGATCATTACCGTCATGATCACCGGCGACCATAAACTGACTGCCAAAGCCGTCGCTGAAACCCTGGGCATTATTTCGTCAGCCGACGAGCTGGTACTGACCGGGCCGGAACTGACGAAATTAGATGACCCGGCCTTCGATGCGATTGTGGAAAAGGTGCGGGTGTACGCGCGGGTCGATCCGGCCCAGAAGCTACGCATCATCAACGCATTGCAGGCCCGCCACCAGTTCGTAGCCATGACCGGCGACGGGGTCAACGACGCCCCGGCCCTCAAAAACGCCGACATTGGCATTGCGATGGGCATCAACGGCACGGAGGTCTCCAAAGAAGCCGCGCACATGATTCTGCTCGACGACAACTTCGCCACCATCGTCAAAGCCGTCAAGCACGGGCGACGCATCTTCGACAACATCCTGAAGTTTATCCGCTACATCATGTCGGGCAACGCGGGGGAGATTGTCGCCCTCTTTTTCGCGCCTTTTTTCGGGTTACCCATCCCCTTACTGGCGATTCATATCCTGTGGATTAACCTGATCACGGACGGCTTGCCAGGTCTGGCACTGGCCTACGAACCCGCCGAGAAGAACACCATGCACCGGCCACCCATCGATCCCAGGAAAACCATTTTCGCCGATGGGGGGGACGGTCAGCCGCTGCTGTGGTTCATTTTGTGGGTCGGGTTGCTGATCGGGGGCGTCACTATTGGTATAGAAGCCTGGGCCATTCAGCGCAACATCCCCCACTGGCAAACGATGACGTTTACGGTGCTTTGTTTCAGTCAGTTGGGTAACGCCATTGCCGTGCGTTCCCACTGGTCGTCGGTGTTCAGCATGGGGCTGCTGGCCAACAAACCCATGCTGGGGGCCATTACACTCACCGTCGCGCTGCAACTGATGATTATCTACACGCCGTTCTTCAACGATCTTTTCAACACCCAACCCTTGTCGTGGTCCGAACTGGGTATCACGGTAGCCGTGTCGAGCATCGTTTTCTGGGCGGTCGAGATTCAGAAGCTGATCATCCGGCAGCGAGGCAATTTGGGCAAACCGGCCCCGGTAAAAGCCACAGTTGCCACGCTGCCCGTCATCCCCGCTGTTGCAGGCTAATCTTGGCAGACAGGCAGCAAAGGCATCATTCATGGAGTCACAGGAAGCAATACCTCCGGTTTGGCCAGCAGCTTGTCAAGTTTGTCGTTCAGCGCCTGAAGCAAAACGAACTGTTTTTCCTGCGTATCGAATAGGGTTTTGATCTGCTCTTCCAATAATAAATCTACCTTCTGATTCAGGCTGCGGATTTGCATTTCCGCTTTCAGATTGATCAGGTAATCATTCTCACTGCGCATGCGGTCTTTTTCTTCCTGCCGGTTCTGACTCATCATAATAATGGGCGCCTGTAACGCAGCAATGCAGGATAAAATCAGGTTCATCAGGATGAACGGATAAGGATCAAACTTGTAGTGGCCAATAGCCAGTACATTGAAAATGATCCAGACCGTCAGGATAATGCCAAACAGGATTATGAATCGCCAGCTCCCGCCAAATCGAGCGACCCTGTCAGAGAGTTTTTGTCCCTGTGTCAGCACTTCTAACGGGGGATTTACAAGATTGTGAATGATGAGTTCCTCAGCGGCAAGCGTCTCCCTGACAATCTTGTGCAGCTTTTCAAGATGCGCATTTTCATCCGACAAAAGCTGGTCTATTCCGGTGTTGTTCATCTTCGTGTTTTTAGAAAGTCGGTGATCATACTGTAGATTATGAATGACGACCGGAGCAACTCATTTACTTTTTGTACACGCTTCTGACAGTCGGCAATAGCGCGACAAAAAGTATGGCAATGGCCAGAGATATATAAAAGGTGTGCAGCCAATCGACGGCCTGGAGAAAAACCATCTGGATTTGTATCCAGACGATGAGCGCAAAAGCCACGTAAACACTGCCCGTCCATGCCCAGTGCATATCAGGAAAGGAATTGAACCGTTCGGCCCATTTACTTACCGGTTTATTTAACAAGGCAACGACTAACCCACAGGGAATCAGCCCCAACACGATGAACAAGATTATTCCGGGGATTAGAAAATCAGTGAAGGGCGACTTGTCTAACATGGACAATGGCATCCCAAACAGTTTGCCGCTGGGAGAAAGTATGAATATGCCACCTCCTCCAACAGCTCCCAAACCAAGAAACCCCAGCAAAATCACAAGAATAGTTCGGCTTATTTTCATGAGGTGGCGGGCACTTTTCAGGTGTGAACAAACCCGTCGACCGACCGCCGAAGCGAAACCGGTTCGGGGTACGTCTTCAGATAGCCGGTGCGCAGGATAAACTGCACCGGACCGCTGATGCCAATGGATTGATTGATGGTCTGATTCGTCGGGGATTCCTCAAGAATCTGCGTCATCGGATGAAGGGCAACACCCCGATCCCGCACTATCAGAAAGAGTCGCTGCATTCGTTTGCCGGTCTCAAGCAGGGTTGTTACGGCGTTGTCTTTGCTGGTAATCAGCAGCCAGCCCGCCGATTGGGCGACCTGCTGCTTCACCTTATCAATAGCCTGATTCCGAAAACCGGGTTTCATCACAGCTGATTCTCCGTAGAAGTTTCGCAACAACCAGCCGAGAATTCCGTCAATTTCCATACTCGCCGTCGTGAGTCCGTCCCGGTAGGCTGCGGCATCTTTACTCGAAAACCGTATCCAGTCGGCCAGTTCCTGCTGGGCCACATCCCGGTACGACTGAATTCGGTTTGCTTCGATGGTTTGTTCATTTAGCAGGCGGCATTCTTTACCCGTATTGGGAATGAATTGTATAAATTCAGATTCACCATTAATTAGGTACGTGAGGTCTTCTTTTTTCAGTGCGTCGTCCAGGTAGTTCGATCGTACCGTTCGGCGTCTGGTTATTTTTTGGGTGTCATACGAAGGAACCTTGCTTGATCTACGCAGTTTTACCGTTACGATGTCCTCATCCTGATTGCTCATCGCCATCGTATCGAACTGGCAGGTATAGCCTAAGTTGCTGGCAGCGTACTCGATGTTTTGCAGAAAAGCCCCAATCGACAGGATGGTTTCCCGCTGGTTTGGGTCAACGCCAGGTAACCAGCGCGTTTTGTCGTTGCCGACGATCCAATGGTACGGTTCGAGGTGTTTGACAAACCACGGCTGGGTGTTGTGGCCACTGGGCGCAAGGGAGGCCAGCAACAGGATTTGCCGTTCGTCAGCAGTCAGTGTCACGCTGGTATAGCCAAGTTGCTCACTATCAGCGCGGGTGTAGTTTCTGCGGTCGCTAAAGCCGTAATACGCGCCACCAGCCAGAATAACCGTGCCCCCGGCGATGCCCAGAAATTGCTGTCTGTTCATGGCTGATGTACTGATTCTGATCGGGCCGAAACCGCCGGGTCGGTTCCGTACCGTTTTGCCATTTCTGCGCCCCAGGCGTAGGCCATCGACACCGAAACGGCAACGTTCGATTCCCGCATCCGTGATTTGTCATTGGGTTTCAGCAGCCACAGCGACCGCGAGTCGAGCAGATTGGCCCTTTTGTTCTGAATCAGGGTTTCGAGTGCGTTTTGCGAAGCCTCCGTTGAGCCACTCCCCAGCGTAATCGCCACCACCGATTTGCCAGCCAGATCCGCCTGTCTCCGGATAAAATTGCTCACCGCCCAATCGGGTCGAAAATTGTAGGTGTTGGCGCAAAACACATACAGATCAACTGGCTGGTCGGCATCCGTTTCGGCGGCTGCGACACTGGCAACCCTGACGTACATACCTCCGTCGGCCAGGGCCTGACCAAACGACCGGCTTACCTGCTCATCGAGGTTATAAACTGGGTCAGGATTATAGACAATCAACGCCCGCTTTTTCGCAGTCTGACTACCTAATTGCCAGCTTCGTTTTGGCCCGGTACGTTCTGCCCAGATCGTCAGGGCTGTCCAGGCGGCCCCAAGGGCCAGCACGACAAGGCCGGTAATTTTGAGTTGCTTTTTCATGATTTCTGGCTTAATACTGTTGCCAGAGCCTGGCTCCGATCCGGATCACGGGCGAAATGTCGGCGTTGGGAATGTTGTACCGGATGTCGCCGAAGTCCGCGCGGTTGTTGCGTCGCAGGTACAAATGCACACCCGGCTGCACGTAGAAAACCCGGCCAACAAAAAACTGGTAGCTCAGGCCCAGGCCGGTGTCGATACTCTTGATGTCTTTGGTAATACCCGTACTTTGCTGCTCGATGCCGAAGGTGTGGCTTTCGAGGTAGGTGTAGAGTTCGAGGTTTTTCCAGACGTTGTAGCCGAAGAAAATGCCGGGCGATGTGTTATAAAACCGTTTGAACGCCGGTGACGAGTTGTTCAGGCCGACCGTCTCGGCGTTATACGTGCCGCCGTTAATGACGCTGGCCCGCACCCTGAATTTTTTGTACCGGTATCCAACGGCGAAATGATAGCCGCCCGTCAGAAACATGGGCACTAAACTCTCTATCTCCAGGGCCTGCTTCACTTCGTAACGGCGGGGGATGGGACGCCAGAATGAACTCGACGATGGGCTGGTTTGGGCAAAGAGGCTTGTTGCCGTAAGTGATACCACCGCCCAGAAAATCGCTATCTTCTTCATGTGCCCTGCCTGTTGAGGATTCGTTTAGATTTCAGGCAAAGCTATGTCAAGGCTAACTGCCTTGCCCTGAGCAGCATCAGCAATTCGTCTGATCTTCGCCCTAACCGTTCACTGTTGATCTGGGTACCTTAGCGGTCTGATTACACGGTAGAAGAACAGGCAATGAATAATACGCTCAATCTATTTTCGGTGAAACTGATCCATACGCTCATTTGGCTATTCATGGTCACCGCCATTGTTTACGTTCTTTATTGTGAATTAGCCGACGACGTAAATCCGTATACCTGGATTGTGATCGGGCTGGTCGTTGCCGAAGTCTTGGTTTTGCTGTTGTTTGGCGGTCGTTGTCCGTTGACGATTATCGCCCGAAACTATTCGGATTCGGACCGGGATAACTTCGATATATTTCTACCCAACTGGCTGGCCCGCTACAACAAGGTAATCTTCACCACCGTGTACGTTGTTGGTCTGATCGTGGTGGGCTACCGGCTGCTACACCAAGGGTAGTATTTAATAGGCCTGGGGCTGATCGTATTCGATGTCGCGCAGAATGAAGCGGGCATAAGGCTTTTCTTCGCCTGCAATGACCCAGGCAACTTCGGCGTGGGTTGGTATCCGCAGACCATGCCAATCACGGTAATCTGAGAAGTGGCCCACCCAGGTAGCTATGTGTGTTTCGTCGCGGTAGCGTTGCGCCTGGCACCGCACCAGTTCGTCCTGCTCGTTAAAACTCATCAGACAAGACACGGTTTGGCCGTTATCGGTAAGCGTGGCCGTGGCTGAGTGATCATCAATCGACGACCAAATCACCCACCCACCGGGCAGTAAATTCGTTGGAAACCAGGCACTTTCGGCCAGCCAGCGCAACAGTTCACCCTGGTCGTAGGTCGGACCGCTGCCGTGCACAATCGGTAACGTACCCAACAGCCGCACGGTCAGGCTGCCCCGCCCCGCCACATACTCATCCCGCGCCGTGAACCAGGCCGTCGTGCCGATCCAGATATAATTTAGTGTGTCGGCCAGAAAATATTCCTCGCCGGTGATCGCAATCCAGTCTTTTTTCAGGTCGGTTTTAAACTGCCCATCGTGCCGAAGCCGAACCGAGCGCAGGTACGGCTGACCGGGTTTCAGCACGTGCCGGAAGTACCGCTGTACGGGTATGGGCAGATCGGCAAGTTGGGCCGGGTCGTAGGTGTTGACCGGCCCGGTGTCGGCCAGCGCAAACAAATTGGCCACGTCACGGCGCGACTGCCGGGCTACGACCCACCGACCAATCAGCCATGTGACAACTGGAACGGCGAGGGCCGACACGATTAGAAGATTGGTTTTGGTTTTCATCACTGGATTAGGGGTTAATCGTGTCATTTTTTTTGCTGTAACTACACAAATCTACCGCTCTGCCCGGCGCCACGACCTGACCTCAGTCAGTCAGTAGATTGATTTATAGCAGGAAGTGTGGACTGCTGCAAATCAGGCAAATGACTGACCATCGTCATGAATTGACCGGAGCAGAGCGGCCATCTTTGTCTGTAGAAAATGGGGCAACTACTTGTCGCTCACTGATCAACAGAAATCCTTTTGCATGCCGTATGGACTTTATTGATTATTACAGCATCCTGGGGGTGGCGGCCGATGCGTCGCCGGAAGCCATCAAAAAGGCCTACCGCAAACTGGCCCGCAAGTATCACCCCGACGTAAATCCGAACGATGTGGAGGCCGGTACCAAATTCCGGCAACTTAACGAAGCCAACGAAGTACTGAGCGACCCGGAGAAACGGAAGAAGTACGATCAATACGGCAAAAACTGGCAGCACGGTGAGGAGATGGAACAAGCCCGGCAACAACGCCGACAGGCCGGGGCCACCTCCGCCACCGACGGAAGCCGATTTTCGGCAGACGGGGACGGAGCCGATTTCTCAGATTTCTTTTCGTCGATGTTTGGCCAGCAGACAGGCGGGCGCGGCAGTGGGCGGCAAACCCGGTTTCGGGGGGCCGATTACCAGGCCGAATTACACCAGAGCTTAGTGGAAGCCTACACAACCCACTCGCAACCGCTAACCCTCAATGGCCGCACCATCGGCATCACGGTGCTGGCCGGGGTGGAGCAGGGCCAAAAAATAAAACTGGCGGGCTACGGCGCACCGGGCGAAAACGGCGGGCCAAACGGCGATTTGTTTATCACGTTTGTGATTGGCGAAGACCCCCGCTACCGACGCAACCGCAATGATCTATACGTCACCGAAGTAATTACGCTTTACACGGCGGTGCTGGGGGGAGAAGCCGTTATCGAAACGCTGGCGGGTAAGGTAAAAATGCGGGTGGCGGCTGGCACCCAAAATGGCGGCTCCGTGCGGCTGAAAGGCAAGGGCTTTCCTGTTTACAAGCAGGAAGGCTTATTCGGCGACCTCTACGTGCAGTGGCAGGTCACGATTCCGACCAATCTGACCGACGCCCAGAAAGACCTGTTCACCCAATTAGCCGCTCTCTAATCATAGCCCCATATGCCGACTGAACGCAGCCCGACTGAACGCAGCCCGACCAACCCCTTGATTTCTGCCCACGAATTTTTTACGTATCACCAGCTTGATGTCGGCTTTGTGGTTGCCCTTGAAGAGCAGGGTATGTTGGAAACAACCACCATCGGGCCGGTGCGTTACCTGCATCCCGACCAACTGGCTCCGCTCGAACGGCTCATTCGGCTGCACCGCGAGTTGGCCGTTCACGTTGAGGATTTAGATATTGTCATCCATCTACTCGAACGGCTGGAGCACGCACAGGAGCAGGTCAATCAACTACAAACCCGGCTGGCATTTTATGAGCCGGCCAGCGAACTTTAAGTAGAACGGCTTTTTATTGAAAATTATATTAGAGAAAAATCGAATGGAAACTACACGATTTATCATCCAAATTAGTGCAACTGTTTTAGGCTGTTTGGCTGCACTAATGAGTAGTCTAATTTTCCTTCGGTTGCATTGGCCTGCGCCAGCTTTGTGGATAGCAAAACTGCTTGTTTCCGCATTATCACCATTACTTTTTCTTATTGGTGTATTAAGCGTCATTGTGGGACTAACAACAGGTTCTGTATTCATTAGTTTGATTGGCATGTATGATGTTTTGATTTTTTTCATACATATCTTCAGCGTTACGCGTCCACCTGATTTTTCAAGCAGCTTTGAACGTGCTTTTGGTTTGAATTGGGAAAACCGCATACCTGTTGAACAAAAAAATCACTTTCTCCTCAGGCAAATAATACTAAGTTTACCCGCCGTTCTAAAGCCGCGCATAGAACAAGATATTTCGTTTGTAACCATTCCCCGCACAAACCGAAAACTTTTGTGTGATGTATGGCAACCCAATGCAACGGTCACCCCTTCAGGTTTGGCTTTTATATATATGCATGGGAGTGCGTGGTATCTGCTCGATAAAGATGTTGGTACTCGTCCGTTTTTTAGTCACCTGGCTGCCCAGGGTCATGTGATTATGGACGTGGCTTATCGGCTTGCTCCTGAAACGGACATGATGGGAATGGTAAACGATGTAAAGCGGGCCATTGCATGGATGAAAGAAAATGCACACAGGTACGGAGTAAATCCCGATACAATTATTGTTGGCGGAGGTTCGGCGGGAGGTCATCTTGCCCTGTTGGCGGGCTACACAGCCAACAACCCACAGTTTACACCAGAAGAACTGGTAGGAGAGGACATCAGCGTCTGCGGAGTTGTTTCCCTATATGGCCCAACAGATTTGGCCGCCATGTACTACCACACTAATCAGCATATTACCACCCGCTCAAATCCGGGCTCGGCAAAAAAAGCGCTGCCTGTTCAATTGCCCGAATGGCTGATTAAACGAATGGGGACAGCCTATTACCGTTTTAATTTTGATAAAGACTTTGCAAACGCAGGGACATTTGCTCCATTATTAGGCGGACACCCCGATGAGTGCCCTGAACAATACGCGCTGTACTCACCTGTTACGCATGTACAGGCTAACTGTCCTGCCACACTCCTGATACAGGGTGAACATGACGTAATGGCTCCCGTAAACACGACCCGTGTTTTGCACACCCGTTTGGTGGAGAAAAAAGTGCGAACGGTAATGCATATTTTACCACAGACAGACCATGCGTTTGACCTTATATTGCCCAAAATATCTCCGGCATCACATACCGCAATTTATGACGTAGAACGATTCCTGGCCCTACAAATTAAAAACGTTGAGAAGATAGAGAAAACTGCAAAAAAGATTAAGGAATATCCCCTATAACAACCACCAAAATGATTTATTCTTTATTTCTATCCTTTTCTGGAGTGGCAAATCCCGAAAAGATAAATAAGCAGAAGTTCTCCAACTCTACATCACCACTCAAAATGACGCTGTTCTTAAAAAGTAAAATATCGATATGTAATAGTTTATTTACTCAAGCGAAAATAAAGTCATTTTAGAAATTAAATGGAAACTTCAAAAGATATAGCAGGGCTCATAGGGCCAGTTCTTATAGTTCTTTCAATGTCCGAGTTTTTAAACCTTCACATCTGGACAAAGGTAGAGGCAACTGTTGTTTATCTGAACGGTTTGCTTTTATTCACAGGCGGACTCGCATTAATTCGTTCTCACAATAACTGGACTGTTGACTGGACACTATTAATTACTCTAATTGGATGGTTATCCCTAACGCTTGGACTATACAGAATGTTTCTTCCAAATAGCAAACAACTCGAGAGAAATACTTTCACGTATGTTACTCTTGGAAGTATATTTATTGTAGGAGTTATTTTAACAATAAAGGCATATTCCTAAACGACCTCGGAATGAAACTATTAAAGGACAACGAATTGTTAGTAACGGTTTGTTAATATGACGGATGATATGCTTCAAATGAACTTTCGCGTCTTACACAAAAAATCAGCTTATAAAACGGGGCTGATTTTTTGTCTATCCAGCCGTTTGTAGCCGACTTAAGTGTGAATAGCCTTGTAATCAGTCGTATCTATACCGGGCCAATGTTTTTGAACCCCATCCAAAAACGATAACTGCAACCGTTACTATCAATAAAATACACGTGACAAACGGGTCAAAATGTCCGCCCTGATTCGGAATCAGATACGGACTGATGTTAAGCATAGCGTGAAAGAGAATCATACCGAAAACGCTTTTGCCCGTATTGTTAAAAAGCCAGACCATGACAACCCTCAACAAAACGGTGCTGACCGATTGCCAAACTGTCCAGACCGGCGTCTGATGCGTCTGACTCCAGGGTATAACGTGCCAGATAGCCCAAAACCCTCCCAAAATCACACTTGCTTTTAACGCGCCGTACCTGCTTTGCAACGGGTCAATCGCATAACCGCTCCAGCCAATCTCCTCCCCGATAGCACCAATAAAATAAATACCGAAGAAGATGAGTATGGATAAAACGGGTGTCTGGGATTCGGGGATCTGTGCGTCCGTCAGTTCCATATACCCGTAAGAAAGTACAGCGATGACAGGCATCAGACAGACAATAGGTAGATACCACCGTTTGTCCTTAATTTTTTTGAAGTCGAAGGTTAGGCTCAACAGTTCTTTAACGCCCTGACCGGTTTGTTTTCTGTAAACCAGAATGATGGCCGCTATCAACGGGCAGAAGGCCATCAGCGCACTGATCGGGAGTTTTATCGGGAAAATCTTCGTAAAATCCGGGGCAACGGCTCCCAGTATCCACCATGGAACAGACAGTAGAAAAACTAATCCGAAGAATGATGAAATGACACGAACTCTTGATTGGCTATTTTCCATGACCGTCGTTCGTTGCGGCTACCAAATTAATTGTGTGTGGCCGGGCGCGATACCTGTACTGAGTCAATGTTTTTGAATCCCATAGAAAAACAACAATACCAGCAGCGACGGCCAGTATCGAATAATGAATGGCCGGATAGTCAACCAGCGGATTATGCGCTGAGTCGGCGGGAAATAAGGGCCGTCCGATGTTCAATAGCGTATGAAACAGGATGCAGGCAAATACACTTTTCCCGGTGTTAGTATAGATCCAGACAATCAGTACGCGCACCCCTACGGTGCCGAGCGTTGCCCAGGCTATCCACGTCCAATTGTGGCCCTGCTGAATGATTGACGGGTAATGCCAGACTACCCAGGGTATGCCCATCAGGATGCTGGCCCCCAACGCACCAAACCGCTCCTGCATCGGATCAATAGCATAGCCCATATAACCCGTTTCTTCAGCTACCGCGCCGAGGAAAAAGAAGACAAAAAGAACAGGAATTGAACCGAACGGAATAATCCATTTTGTCGGAAGCGGTAATCCTGCAAAATGGATAGTCAGGTAAATTAAAAAATACAGCAGAACCGGCAGAAAAATAACGGGTATATACCACGCTTTCGGGTTGATTCTTTCGACATCAACAATTCGCCCGAATAGCTTTTTAACACCAGCCCTCCCCTGTTCTTTATAAACAAGAATACTGGCGGCAACCAAGGGCGCAAATGCAGCGAGTATATCCGTTATTGGAATATCCAAAGGCAGCCCTTTAACATCGATCATAGTTTCGATGACCCAACACGGAATGGAAAGTCCGTAAACCAATAGAAAAAAGGTCAGCGGAGACTTTTTAGTGGGTAAATTATTCATACGGCTGTCAGTCAATTACCTCCCCGAATCGCTTTGTATCCCTCGATCCAGCCTACGCCAACCAGCGCGGCCAGCAAACACCAGCCCAACGCCAATGCCGACACGGGCGCGAAACCGAATAGTTGCCGCACGTCGGGCACGAACAGCATAGTCAGCAGCAACCCCAGCGTCAGGCCCAGCATCAGTGAAAGCACCGGGTTCGGTACGCGGATCGTCTGAAAGACCGACTGCGTAAACGACCGGTTGACCAGCGTTAACAGGATGTTGCTCAATACCAGCGTCGTAAACGTCAGCGTTCGGACCACCCCCACAGCCTCGCCCTGTTGCATGGCCACGTAGTACACGCCCAGCACGAATCCCGAAATTCCCAGACCCTGCGCGATGCTCCGGCCCAGTTCCGGCCCGGCCATAAAGGTGTCGGTCAGCCGGCGGGGTGGTTGCTGCATCTGCCCGGCTTCGGCGGGTTCGTTCTCGAAGGCGATGGAGCAGGTCGGACCCATCACCAGTTCCAGAAAAATGACGTGAATCGGACTGAACAGGTTCTCCCATTTCCAGCCCGCCAGTAGTGGCACGGCCACCGTCAGGATGATCGGGATGTGGATGGAAACAATATACGCAATCGCTTTTTTGAGATTCTGGTAAATGCGCCGACCCTGGGCAATGGCATCGACCATGGTGCTGAGATCATCATTGACCAGTACCAGCGACGCGGCCTGTTTGGCGACTTCGGTGCCGCGTTTGCCCATTGCCACGCCGATGTGGGCCGCTTTCAGGGCCGGGCCATCGTTGACGCCGTCGCCGGTCATGGCCACGATATCGCCGTTGGCTTTGAGGGCGTTCACGACCCGTAGTTTGGCTTGGGGAAACATCCGGGCGAACACAGCCGTTTGCCCGGCCCGCTCCCGAAGCGTCGGTTCGTCCATGGCCATCACCTGCTCACCCGTCAGTAAAGTGTCAGCCCCCGCCAACCCCACCTGCCTGGCAATGGCCTGGGCCGTTTCGGGAAAATCACCGGTAATCATTTTCACCCGGATGCCCGCTTCCGTAAACGCCTGAATAACCGCACTGGCGTTCGGCTTGGGCGAATTTTCGAGCGCGATCAAACCCAAAAAAGACCACGTAAACTCGTCCTGTTGCGCCGGGAAGTTCGGTAAGCCGTATACTCCCCGTGCTACGCCCAGCACTCTATACCCATCCTTCGAGAGTTGCGTGGTAACCCTGCGTGCGGTGTCGGCCACCGTTTGGTCGAGTCGGCAAACCACCAGAATGTGCTCGACGGCTCCTTTTCCGGCTATAATAAATTCGCCCGTGGGTGTCTGTCGGACGTGGGTCATCATAGGGGGCGTTCCGGCCAGTGGGTATTCGTGAACCATCGGATACGGGTTGGCGGCAGCAGATGGATCCGTTTCAACGAAGGCCGCGATAATGGCTTTTTCCATCGGGTCGAAGGGGTCGGTTTCGCTGGCCCAGCGGGCGTAGGCCAGTACCGAAGCGGCCGTGCCAGATAAGCCCGGGCCGTGGCCATCCACTGCGCCGGTGCGGGGCAGCGAAACGAGCGAGTCGGTTGCGCCGTCGTAAAGTTGCCGGACGCTCATGCCGTCCTGCGTAATGGTGCCGGTTTTATCGGTGCAGATCACCGTGGCCGAACCGAGACTCTCGACCGTCTGAGGTTGCTTGGTCAGGACCCCCATGCGACTCAGCCGGGCGGCTCCCAGCGCCATGAAACTGCTGAAGGCCACCGGAATTTCTTCGGGCAGAATGGACATGGCCAGTGTCAGGCCGAAGAGCAGGGCCGTAATCCAATCACCCGAGCGGGCGTAGTTGATGCCCCACACGAGGACGAACGCGCCCAGGCCGATCCAGGCCATGCGAATCACAAATTGATTGATCTGGCGTTGCAGGGGCGTTTTTTCGGTCGGAATGGTGGCGATGCTCCGCCCAATTTTGCCGAGTTCCGTTTGTGCGCCCACTGCCGTGACGGTGAGCCACGCGCTGCCCGTGGTGATGCTGGTGCCGGCAAAAACTACGTCGCCGGGTGTTTTCATGATCGAAATCGACTCGCCTGTCAGGATGGATTCGTCCACCGAAAAATCGCTGGCTTCGTCAATCGTGCCATCGGCGGAAACGCGTTCGCCTTCTTCGACCAGCATCACGTCTCCGACCACAATGGTTTCGATGGGGACGGTGGTAAGCGCACCATTGCGCCGGACCTGCGCCCGTGGCTGGGTCAGTTCGCGGAGGGTACTCAGCGCTCGGTCGCTACGGATGGATTGATAGACCGAAATACCTGATACCAGCAGCAGTGCCACGCCAAGGGTCATAGCTTCTTCGGTTCGGCCCAAACCAACATACACCGCGCAGGCCACCAGCAAAAGCAAAAACATCGGCTCCAGAATGGCTTCTTTCGTGGTCGTCAACAGTTGCGAAGGGGCTTTGGCCCTCAGTACGTTACGTCCGTGTGAGGCCCTCGATTGGGCAACGGCTTCGTCGGTCAGGCCCGGCAATGGGCGTTGCGTGGGTAGCATAGTAAGCAGTCAGGTTCCAATTAGGTACGCTGGGGAATTGATTGATCAGGCACAAAGTGACAGCAGTCGTAGAATTGATCATAATGCCAGCCGCCACCAGCCATACACGTCCCGATGCACCTCTACGGCCCCGGCTTCGTCCATATCCACCAGATTATAGATCATGATAACCGGCACGGTGGCAGGCAGGGGTATCGTTTTGGGACTGGCATTCTTAGGGCAACAGGTTAGATAATCTGCGCCGAAGCGGATATATCCCAGCAGCAGATTAGCCAGTTCGGCTGGCTTTTCGACCCGGATGCAGCCGTGACTCAACTGCCGATTCTCCTTCGTAAAAGCCCGCCGGACGTTGGTATCATGCAGGTAAATATCGTAAGGGCTGGTCACGTTGAATTTTAGAATACCCAGGGCATTGTCGCAGCCGGTTGATTGCCGTAGCCGGTACGGAAATGAGTTACTTTTCCAGTTTATAGACGCTGGATTCACTACCTGCCCTTTTGCATTGATGATTTGTAGATTCATGGCCTCCAGCGTAGCGGCTGGATTTTTTCGAATCCTGGGCAGTAATTCCCTCACTGTAATGGAGCGGGGTACGTTCCAGTACGGGTACGTCACTAAACTGGGAATAGAAGCCGTAAACAGGGGCGTTGGCGTATCCCGCTTTCCAACCACAACCCGGCTACGAAGCAACGTATTGCCCTGCCGATCAATGACCCGCAGCGTGGCCGAGGGAATATTGACGACGACCCGTTTATCGGCGGAGAATCGATTCAGCCAGCGGTAGGTATTGAGTGTTTCCTGCACCTGCCCGATGGTGAGCGAGTCGGCCATGTAGTCATCCACCAAACAGCGCATGCAGTAGGCAATTAGTTGCCGGTAGTGCCGATCCTGGGATTCGAGCGAATCCAGCAGCGGACACCAATCCGCTTCGGTAAGAAACTGGTCGCTCAGCCGGTTGATGCCTACCGTATCGATGCGCTCCGGTAAACCCTGGTAACTCATCCGGCGGGGCGTTCGGCCATAAATAATCTGGGTAAAATAACGCGTTAGGCAAGCCGAGTCGGGCTGAGCGCATAGACTGTCTACCCCAATGGAATGGGCATAGTTTCGTAGCCGGGACCAATCGCCAGCGATCTGGGCACCAGCCGTGTGGGTGGTTAAACACAGAAGAAAAACAAGCAAAACGCGATGCATAGGCACGTTGAGGCCATGAGTAGGCCTAATTTCTGGCAAAGGTGCAGCCTGCCCGATGACCGTTCGGTGACGACCCTTAGCCCTCGACCTGAACTTAATCAGTCTCCGGCCTGACGGGAGTCATGGGCCCAGCTCTTCCCGCCAGCCACCTTTGTGGTATTCGTTGATTCGGCTGTATCGTCCTCGCCTGTCTCGCTTTCCATCACCCGTTTTAACCACTCAATCCCGTATGAAAAAGATTCTTCTGCTGACCGATCTGTCGGAAGCCTCCCACAACGCACTCCGGTTTGCCCGCTCGTTTTTTAGCGACACCCTCGTTGACTTTCACCTGCTTTGTGTCCACCCGGTAGAGTCCAACAGCCAGCATAATCCCCTACTCGTTGTTAAAGCGACCCGGTCCGCCTATGCTGATCAGCTTGATGGCGTGGTGACCGAGTTGCGCCGGGAAGCCACCAATGACTGGCATACCTTCCGTTCGTCGGCCTGTCCGGGGCAGTTGATTGAGGTCGTTCAGCGGTCGCTCGAAGCCGAGGAGTATGATTTTGTGGTCGTCGGTCCGCAACCCGACGACACCGATGATCCGTTTGGCAATAGCGCAATCGCCCTGGTTCATCAGCTTAGGGCGAATATACTGGTGGTGCCCCGCCATGCGGCTGTCCAGCGGCCGGTTCGCCAGGTGGTGCTGGCGGCTGATTTTGCCCTGTTGAAGAATGCCAAACTGCTCAACCCCGTCAAAGAATTAGTGGCCCTCAAAGGGGCGACCCTTACCTTACTGACTATCGACACGCCGAATAAGCCCGTCGTCAACATGGAGCGGGAAGCCCATATCCGGCAGTTTTTGATGCCTGTCGAACCAGCCATCGCTCAACTAAAGGCTTCCAGTGCCAGGCTGGGCATCGATACTTACTTAGCCGCGCATCCGGTCGATCTCCTGGTAACGATACCTAAATATAACGACCGGACGGAGACGCTGACGAGCAGCCGGGTCACCCGCTTATGGGCCTTTACGCCAGCCGTACCACTGCTGACGCTTTACGATGACAACAGCAACGACCAACCCCAGCCGGTCAGCGAGTTGTCAACTATGGATTTTGCGCTGTGATCGACGCGTTCTTCAGCGCTGCATTTTTTAATAAAATTACCCGACACCCTTTCGCCGGTTGTTGATGCGAGCGTGATTTCGACCGATGCGAGCCGGCATGGTCCGCGTTATCCTGACCGATGAGGAGCGAATGATTGCCCAATCGGTCCGTCGGCTTTTGGCCCCGTCAAATGATATAACAACAGATACAACCGAATAAGCTATGGAAGCCATCATCGCTGAACAGTCAGCAGTAGAAAGTCAAACAGGTACGCCGTTATCCCCGGAAGACTATCGCCTGATTAATGCTTATTGGCGGGCCGCCAACTATTTATCGGTGGGCCAGATGTACCTGCGCGACAATCCGCTGCTGCGGGAACCCTTATCTCTGGAGCACGTAAAACACCTACAACTGGGACACTGGGGCACTACGCCAGGGCAGAATTTCATCTACGCCCACCTGAACCGGGTCATCAAAATGTATGATCTCGACATGATCTACATCGCCGGTCCCGGCCACGGTGGTCCGGCAGTGGTGGCTAACACCTACCTCGAAGGCAGCTACAGCGAAGTGTACCCGGCAATTAGCCCCGATGTAGCCGGGCTGAAAAAACTATTTACCCAGTTCTCCTTCCCCGGCGGCATTTCGAGCCATGCATCCCCCCAAATTCCCGGTTCCATTCACGAAGGGGGCGAACTGGGGTATTCGCTCAGTCACGCATTCGGGGCCGCATTCGATAACCCGGAACTGGTTGTGGCCTGTGTAATCGGTGATGGGGAAGCCGAAACCGGTCCGCTGGCCACGGCCTGGCATTCCAACAAGTTCCTCAATCCGGTCAGCGACGGGGCGGTGCTGCCCATTTTGCATTTGAACGGCTACAAAATTTCCAGTCCAACGGTGCTGGCCCGCATCAGCCACGAGGAGCTGGACCAGTTACTGCGCGGTTACGGCTGGACTCCGTACTTCGTGGAAGGTCACGACCCAGAATTCATGCACCAGGCCATGGCCGCTGCGATGGATCAGGCCATCACGCGAATCCGACAGAGTCAGCGACAGGCCCGTGATGAGGGGGATACGACACGCCCGCGCTGGCCGATGATCGTGCTCCGATCACCAAAAGGCTGGACGGGGCCGAAGGTGGTCGATGGTCGACCCAACGAAGGCACGTTTCGGTCGCACCAGGTTCCGCTTGCCGTGTCGGCTACTACGCCCCCGGCGCATCTGACGCAGCTCGAAACCTGGCTGCGGAGCTACAAACCCGACGAACTTTTTGATGAGCAGGGGCAACTGTTGCCCGAACTGGCCCAACTGGCTCCAACCGGTAACCAGCGGATGGGCGCCAATCCGCAGGCCAACGGCGGGTTGTTGCTTCGCGACCTGCATTTGCCGAATTTCTGTGAGTACGCGGTCGACGTGCCCGCGCCGGGAGCGACCCAGGCCTCCGATACGCACGTGGTCGGGGAGTTTCTGCGGGATGTGATCAAACTGAATCAGACCCCGCGCAATTTTCGGATCTTTGGCCCCGACGAAACGCTGTCAAACCGGCTGGAAGCGGTTTTTGAGGTGACCGGCCGGCAGTGGAATGCCCAGACGGCCGAGAGCGATGAGTTTCTGGCTCTCACGGGCAGCGTGATGGAAATGCTCAGCGAACACCAGTGCGAAGGCTGGCTGGAAGGGTATCTGCTCACCGGGCGGCACGGCCTGTTCAACTCCTATGAAGCCTTTATCCACATCGTCGATTCGATGGTCAACCAGCACGCCAAATGGCTGAAGACGACCGGGGAAATTCCGTGGCGTCGCCCGATTGCCTCGCTGAATTACCTACTGACGTCTACCGTCTGGCGGCAGGACCACAACGGCTTTACCCACCAGGACCCCGGCTTCATGGATCACGTGGTCAACAAGAAAGCGGGTATCGTGCGCGTGTATCTGCCACCCGATGCCAACTGCCTGCTCTCGGTGATGGATCATTGCCTACGCTCCCGGCACTACGTCAATGTAATCGTGGCTGGCAAGCATCCGGCCCCCCAATGGCTGAGCATGGATGCCGCCCGCACGCATTGTACGGAAGGGATCGGTATTTGGCCCTGGGCGAGTAATGACGCGGGCGTTGAGCCGGATGCCGTGATGGCGTGCTGTGGCGACGTACCCACGCTGGAAACGCTGGCGGCCGTTTCGATCCTGCGGGCGCACTTGCCCGAACTAAAAATCCGGGTGGTCAATGTCGTTGATCTGCTGAAGCTACAGCACCACACAGAACACCCTCATGGCCTAAGCGACGCGGACTACGATGCCCTGTTCACCAAAGACAAACCGGTCATTTTTGCCTTTCACGGCTATCCGTGGCTGGTGCACCGGCTAACCTACAACCGCGCTAATAATACCAACATGCACGTGCATGGCTACCGGGAAGAAGGCACCATCACGACGGCTTTCGACATGACAGTGCTCAACAAGCTGGACCGCTTTCACCTGGTCATGGATGTTATCGACCGGCTGCCTCAGTTGGGCAATACGGGCGCTTACCTGAAGCAACACCTGACCGATAAGCTCATCGAACACAAGCAGTACATCAATAAAAACGGGGAGGATATGCCCGAAATCCGCAACTGGACGTGGATCAACCCAAAACCAGCATGACGAACTACCCCAAAACGGACCAGCCCGACACTGTCTCCGGTATGGCTCACCAATCCACTCACCACACGGACGTACCGCCCGGTATGAATGACACGGCCATGAACCACGACCATATAGATCACGGCAGTATGGACCACGGCGACATGGCCGGTCATTCGATGCACGGGGGACACGCCCACGGCGCTATGATCACCGATTTTCTGCGCCGGTTCTGGGTGTGCCTGATGCTGTCGGTGCCGGTCATTTTGCTGTCGATGATGTTTCGGAATCTGACGGGTTACCAGTTCGACTTTCCGTTTCGCGGTCCGGTCGTGCTGGTGCTGGCCACGTTTATTTACGGCTATGGCGGCTGGCCGTTTCTGACCGGGATGGTTGGCGAACTGCGAACCCGGAAGCTCGGCCAATCCAGGCTGGGCATGATGACGCTGGTCACCATTGCCATTACCACGGCCTATGTCTACAGCGTGGTGGTGTCGGTGGGATGGCTGCGGGGCGAAGACTTCTTTTTTGAACTGGCTACGTTAATCGACATTATGTTGCTGGGGCACTATTTCGAGATGAAATCGGTGGCCGGGGCGTCGCATTCGCTGGAGCTGATTGTCAGGATGTTGCCGTCGGATGCCCACAAAGTCGACGGTACTACCATCAATGACGTAAAAGTGACGACGTTAATTGTCGGCGACGTGGTGCTGGTCCGGCCGGGTGAGCGCGTCCCCACTGACGGCGAAGTAGTTGACGGCGACAGTACCGTTGATGAGAGTATGCTGACGGGTGAGAGCGTACCGGTGCAGAAAACCACCCACGCTACCATTATTGCCGGGGCCGTCAACGGCGAGGGGGCACTCACCATCCGGGTGACGCACAAGGGCGAAGATAGCTACCTCAACAAGGTAGTGAAGATGGTTGAGGAAGCTCAGAACGCTAAATCGCAAACGCAGACCCTGGCCGACCGGGCAGCGGGCTGGCTAACGATACTGTCGCTGTCGGCGGGCCTGATTACGCTGTTGGCCTGGCTTTGGGCGGGTAAAGATGCGGCCTTTGCCATCGAGCGGATGGTGACGGTTATGGTCACGGCCTGCCCCCACGCGCTGGGGGTGGCCATTCCGCTCGTCGTGGCCATATCGACCAGTATTTCGGCCCGGAAGGGACTGCTCATTCGTAACCGAACCGCCTTTGAAGAAGCCCGCAAGATCACAGCGATGGTGTTCGACAAAACCGGCACCCTCACCGAAGGCGCGTTCGGCGTTACCCGCATAACTGTGCTGGCGCCCGCTATGGACGAAGCGATCCTACTGGGCCTGACCGCAGCGCTCGAACAACAATCCCAGCATCCCATTGCACAAAGTATCGTCCGCGAAGCCCGAAAGCGTAACCTGACCTTGCCTGCTATTCAGAACTTTCAGTCCATAACGGGCAAGGGCGTTTCGGCCATGGTGGATGGAAAGCGGGTGGTCGTCGCTAGCCCTGGTTATCTGACTGAAAAAGGAATCGAGTTGCCGCCGGACGCGATTGGCGAAGCCGAAACGGTGGTTTTTGTGCTGACAGACAATCAGTTAATGGGCTACGTGGCCTTAGCCGACCGAATCCGGAACGACGCCAAAGAAGCCGTCCGCCGGTTGCAGGCGTCGGGTATCAAGGTGTATATGGCCACCGGCGATAACCAGAAAGTAGCCGACGCGGTGGCAAAAGAACTGGGGCTGGACGGCGTTTATGCCGGGGTACTGCCCGATCAGAAAGTAACCATCGTGAAAGACTTACAGGCGCAGGGGCAGTTCGTGGCCATGACCGGCGACGGGGTGAACGATGCACCAGCCCTGGCACAGGCCAACGTAGGCATCGCCGTTGGGTCCGGTACCGACGTAGCCGCCGAAACCGCCGATATTATTCTGGTCAACAGCAAACCCACCGATGTCACGAATCTGGTCGATTTTGGTAAAGCAACCTACCGCAAAATGATTCAAAATCTGTTCTGGGCCACGGGCTACAACGTCATTGCCATTCCGCTGGCTGCCGGGGTTCTATACCCCCATTTTGTGCTCAGCCCGGCCTTGGGTGCGGTGCTGATGAGTACCAGCACGGTTATTGTCGCTCTGAACGCCCAGTTGCTGAAGCGGTCGTTGCGGTAAGGCGACCGAGAATTATGACCACGGTCGGCTCCTGGACTGATCTTACTCATACCGGGTTGGTGGTCGGTGACCTACGTTTATTTTATTACTACCCAATATCCCAACGATGATTCCATCAACAATGAAGGCAGCGGTCCTGCATGGCTACGGCCAGCCGCTACAGATTGAGCAGGTTCCTGTCCCGGCTGTTGGTCCCGGACAGATTTTGGTGCAGGTGGCGGCCTGTGGCGTTTGTCATACCGATCTGCACGCCATCGACGGCGACTGGCCGGTAAAAGCAACCCTGCCCCTGATTCCCGGTCACGAAGGGGTCGGCACCATTGTCGCCGTGGGCGCGGGGGTAACCCATGTTCACGAAGGAGACCGGGTAGGTGTGCCCTGGCTCTACACCGCCTGCGGGCACTGCGAATACTGTTATTCGGGCTGGGAGACCCTGTGCCACGCCCAGCAAAATACGGGGTACTCCGTTCAGGGCAGTTTTGCCGACTATGTTCTGGCTGATCCGGATTACGTCGGCCTCATTCCCGACGCCCTGTCGTTTGTCGAAGCGGCCCCTATTCTGTGTGCGGGGGTAACGGTGTACAAAGGACTGAAAGAAACCGAAGTCAAACCCGGTGAATGGGTCGTCATCTCCGGCATTGGCGGGCTGGGTCACTTAGCGGTTCAATATGCCAAAGCGATGGGTATGTACGTCGTTGCCGTTGACATCAGCCCCGAAAAACTCCGGTTGGCAAAGGAAGTGGGGGCCGATGTAGTCATCGACGCCACGAAAGAAGACCCGGCTGCGGTTGTTCAGGCCAAGCTGGGCGGGGCACAGGGTGTACTGGTAACGGCGGTCTCCCGAACGGCTTTTGCGCAGGGGGTTGGTATGTTACGTCGGCAGGGTACGCTGGCTCTGGTCGGACTGCCGCCCGGCGATTTTGACCTCAATATTTTCGACGTCACGCTGAACCGCAAAACCATTCGGGGCTCCATCGTCGGCACGCGGCAGGACCTGACGGAAAGTTTAGCCTTTGCCGCTGCCGGTAAGGTAAAAGTTCACTACCATACCGAGCGGCTCGAAAATATCAATCAGGTTTTCACCGACCTGAAAGCAGGACAGGTTGAAGGCCGGGTGGTTCTTGACTTTGATCGTGTAAATTAAAGTACGTATTTATCGATATACACTTTTGGCAGGCTAAACAGCCGCGTCAGCAGAACCTGGATGCGGCTGTTTAGCCTGCCGTTTTTCGATACAGTCGGTTGGAAAGGGAATAAAAGCCTGTTTCACTCCCCATCAATAACCTGGCCGGTCCCGGCCGCACTCGGACGATTTTGGTTTGACTACCCAAAGAAAACAGGGGCCAGTGACAGCCCTATGTCAGTAGTAAGGGTAGTCAGGGCTTTCTTTGACCTCCTCCCCATAAACTGGACCAATCTAAAGTAGAGAGTTCGGGCGATTTTTCGGTAATTCAACAACCAAATAATCGCTTATCAAAAAGACCAAATTCACCGAAGCGCAACCGGGTGGCCGGAGCCATCGTTTTTGCGCTTCGCCAAGCCGACACTGGAACACTCGTCGCTGAGGTTTGCCGCAACCGGGCCGCCGGAGCGGATGGGCATCAGCGAAGTCACCTTCTATAACTGGAACCGCGACGGCGGACCGTGAGAAGTATGGCGGTCTGGGCGTTCCCGAGCTTCGGCGGCTCGGCCAACTTCAAGAAGAGAACCCGCAATTGAAGCAATTGGTCGCCGACTTAAGTCTGGATAAGCAAATGCTTCAGGAGGTGATCAAAAAAAAGCTTTGACCGGGCCGCCTGTGCGGGCCAGTCCAAAAAAGAGGTCTGGCCCAGAGTTTAATGGAAGACTACTGGGTATCAAACCGCCGAGCCTGCCAAGTCGTACACTTACGGCGTTCAACTTGGTACTACAAAGCCCGATCCAGAGATGATTCAGTGCGGAGAAAATGTATTCGAGAGGTTGCAGGGACACGTGTTCGCTATGGCGGTCAACGTATCTTCACCCTACTTCGACGAGAAGGCTGGCGAGACAATGGCACCGGCCACCCGGCACAAGCGCGTACACCGTCTGTATCGTATAGAAGGGCTTAATTTGGGGAGTAAGCGCCCTCGACGCAAGCGATCAGGGGCTCATCGGCTGGATCGGCCTGAACTCTCCAGCATTCATCAGTGCTGGAACGGTCCGCCGTAGCGGCATAGACTTCGTGGCAGATCAGCTCTTCGATGGCCGAAAAATCAGGGCCTTAACTGTAGTCGATAAGTATAGCCGCCAGTGCGTAGCCCTTCACGTCGGCCAGTCGTTGAAAGGGGAAGATGTAGTGGCCGTGATGGACCAGTTGCGGGTGCATTATAAGGGGGTACCCGAACGGATTCAAGTGGATAATGGGAGCGAATTTATTTCAAAAGCGTCAGAGACTGTCTAAAAATGGTATTGTGAATTAAATAAGGAGCCAGTAAGTTGGTAGGCACAAAGAACCACCCATGTATCCTACCGATCTCACCGACTCCCAGTGGGTGGTGGTTCACCGGGCAGATATTGATGAGCGACGGGGAGCGGGCTTCGTACTGGCTCGTTTGCATAAAGCGAGGGTAAATTTTCCTCGACTGAACGTAATCTTCGCCGATGGGGGGTACAGTGGTGAGTTTGAAACGCAGGTCAAAAAGGTTTATTCATGGTTGCTGGAGATTATACGTAAGCCCTTCGGAATTAAGATGTTCGTTTTGTTACCTAACCGGTGGATCGTCGAACGCACCTTTGCTTGGTTGACCAATCAGCGTCGATTAAGTGTTGATTACGAGCGGTCGGTGAAAGTCTCCGAAGCCATGATTCAACTGGTAATGGTTTGTATAATGATTCGCCGATTATGAAATTTAGAAAGTCTCTAAACAGCTTCATCTTCGTAGATAACTAACTGAAAGTGAAATTTTTGAAGATTTAATTAATCCAGTTATTTTCGACGTACCGTACTGCTCCGTTTCATTTAGGAAAAAAATAGCTCGATAACCCCTCATCATGCTTCTGGTATAGGTTGCGTCGCGTTTTCTTCACACAACTACCTGTTTATATTCGTACAGGATCCCCGCCTACTCAACTGACCACTTTCGTATAATAAAAGGGTAAGAATGCTATTTAACGAACTCGTTATTTTGCTATCAATGAATGGTTTGTATCAGTATGGGCTACTGGTGGAAATTGTTCACGAAACCCTCCGATTCCGGTCCGGGCTGGCCAGGGTGGAAATAAACAGTGAAACTATGTTTTTACCCCTGGCTTCGACACGGGTGATGTCGCACCAGCCACTGAGACGCCGTCGCGGATCCGATTTTAACTTGATTGCCTTAATCTTTATCTGATCCCTGCTTACAGGTAGGCAGATTAATGCATTTCCGAAACAACCGAAGCATCTGACTATGCAAAAAACCCACGACGGGTACCGCTGTTTTCTGCCGCCACTGGCTTCCAGCCAGCTTAGGTAAACTGGTCGGTGTTCAGCATCGACCCGACTAATGGGGCAAACAAGAAGCCCCGCCAAGCTAATTTGAGCGCGTTTCACTTGCCGCCGTAGCCCGAAGGCAACTTCGTACATAAGCGGTACAACGGTGGCTGCCGGGGCGTAGATTGGGAACCGGTGGGCACTCACCGACTAACAGTTTTAGAGCATCAGGTTCACGGTTCGTTCAGTTTGAAGTAGCAGAACAGCGGCCAGGTGTGGGGGTGCGAGCAATAGCCCTGAAACGCCCGTTTCCGATCTTGCGACGGCACCCAGAAGGCGTACAGCCCTTCGCGGTACAGGGTGGAGTTTACCTCATCGGCGGCTGTCCACTGCCCCACCCAGTAATCAGGGTACTGCTGGGCGTAGTTATGAAACGAAAATTTGGTCAATAACGACCAGGCTTCGGCTTTATCAAACGTCGCTACGCCGAGCAGCACGGGGTATTCCAGCGAAAACCAGATGCCACCGTCTTCACCGTCGGGATTCCGGCCCCATAACGAGCGTTCCCGCGTTCGGATGCCGATTTTCTCCGGGGCCAGCACCTTGCTTTTCACGTACTCATAGATTGCCTTTTTTCGCGCCGTGGGCAGGCCCGGCACCTGCAACAGATACCCCTGCGGTTCGAGACAAACGTTATCGACTCCAAACTTTAATTTGCGGCTCAGGTACGCCCGCGCCGAGAAGTTTCGGTCGCCGAGGTCGCGCATGTAGGCCTGCTCAATGGCGGCCCGGTAGTCGTTCAGCGCGGTGATCAGCGGAGTAGCCTGGGCGTTGCGGGATTTTTGCAGTCCGTCAATCAGCCTGGGAAAGGTGGCCACGACGACGACTGAGTTCAGGTGCGATTCGGCGGACCCGGCGTATACGTTAGGCGAATAATCGTGGAAGAAGCTATCGCTCCAGTCGGAATTAAGCATCCTGACCAACCCGTTTGGTCCCACGCCGATTTCATCGCGCAGGTAGATAAACTGCTTCTTCAGCATCGTCAGGACCGTTTCCTTTTTACCCAGTTCAGCGGGGTAGTAGGCCACCGACTCGTTCAGAAAACTGTAGTCTTTGGTGATGGTGAGGTACTCCGAGAGGACGTAGAAAAAGAACAGTTGCTCGTCGCTTTCTTTATAAATCGACGGGGCGGTATAGCCGAATCCGGCGTTGCCCCGCTTGATTTCCCCGTCGGCTTCGGTGTGCTTGAGGACGTAGCGGAGAATGGATTTGGCCAGCGCCGGGTTGGTGTAGCAGGCCGGTAGCGCGGCCTGCAAATGATCGCGGTTGGAAATGTTGTCGCCAAAATAATAGCTGTAGACCGTACCCTGCGGAATGAACGTTTCGTCGTAATACGCGCTGTACTTGGCCGAGGCTTCCACAAAATGGGCGTTCCACAGCATTTCGCGCTTGAGAATTTCATTCTTCTCCGCCGACAAATCCGGTAGTTTGGCCTTCCACTGCTGAACGAACATCCCCTCCGATGGGTCGCTTACCGTGGCCCCCGCCAAGAGGTCGGTCACCTGCGTGTCAACGTCTGCGGACCGGTTGCCTTTCGTCAGGCCGACCACCAGATTGAACCGAACCGTTTGCCCCGGTTTCAGGGTCGCGTTCACGGTCGTGGCCAGCGTGTCGTTGGTCGCCCTTACCGCCGACTGGTAGTCGCTTCCCGTATTTCCGGCCCACATAAACACCGAGGGCGGGTCAACGTCGTAGGGGTAGCGTTCCGTTGGCGTCGGCGTGACCAGAAACGCATTCGCTTTGTGGTGTATATCTGCGATGGCGAGTTGCTTTTTGGCGTCAACGCCGATGGCCGCGCGGTACAGCAGCGGACGTTTGGCCGGGTCGGTGTACTGGGTGCCGTTCAGGACAAAGTTGACCCGTATACGCTCGATGTAGGTCAGTTGCTGCGTTTGGGTGCCGGTATTGCTGAGCGTCACCGTGACCACAAATGCGGGATTGCCCTGGTTGATGGCGGGGGAGGGTTTAACGGAAAGCGTACGTGTACAACGGACCTGCGGCAATTGATAGGTGTACCGGGCCATGCCTACGCCAAACGATTTCTGCGTCAGGGCCGGGTCAGCCGCCAGCGAATTGACGCCAATCAGATTCACCCTTTTCGCTGCCTGGCCCACGCCGAACCGGATGCTGGCGTCATTCCAGCCGTAGTTGGTTTGCTCATCGGCATTCAGTCTGGCCCAGGCCCGTTCCGCCGTCAGCAGCTGATAGCGGCCGCTGGCGTGGGTCAATAAGCCCACGCGGTAGTTGCCCAACAAAAAATAAGGGTCTTCGGGCAGGTTGGCATCGACACCGTCTTTGTCAGCCGCCGTAAACGGTATAGCGCCCGTATACCGGTAAACGGGCAACCCCTTCGCCGACATGGCCCAGGTGCCGATTTTCTGGCAATAAGCCGTTTGCAGGTATAGCAGACAAACAATACACGAGAACGTTACTCTCGTGCAGAAGGGCGAATGGCGGGCGGAGATGGGCGAAAAGGGCATAGACGAGGCTCAGCGGTGGGTTAGTTCATTCTCAATCTCTTCCAGGGATTTGCCCTTCGTTTCCGGCAATCGCAGGCGAACGAATAAGAAGTAGATGAAACACAAAACGGCGTGGAAGCCAAAGGTGAGCGGCAAGCCCCAGTACTGTTTCATGACCGGAAACGAAGCCGTCGTGAAGAAGTTGGTAATCCACAGAGCCAGCGTAGCCAACGCCAGCGCGTTTCCCCGAATCCGGTTCGGAAAAATCTCGGAGAGGGCAACCCACGTAACCGGGCCTAAGGTGGCGGCATAAATAGCAATGAACGCCAGCACGAAAACGAGTATCCACGCACCGGGCAACTGGAAGTAGAAGGCCCCCGACAACGCCAGTGCATCCAGACCGAGCAGGGCTGACCCGTATTGCAGGAGCTTCTTGCGCCCGACTTTATCAATCGTGCCAATGGCAATAAAGGTGAAAATGAAGTTGATGACGCCGATGATGATCGACTGTAGAAAAGCCGAATCCTGCGCCATGCCCGCTTGCCGGAACAGTTCAGGGGCGTAGGAGAACAACGAATTCTGCCCGACAGCCTGCGAGAAAACCGCCACCACGATGCCGATAAAGACAATCGGCCACAGGTCCTTCTGGAACAAAGCGCCAACCGATTGACGGCCGTTCGGTGCGGTTCCGTCCGGCGAAAAGCTTGCCCTGATCTGAGCGGCTTCTAAGCGGGCGTAGTCGTCCCCGCCAATCCGCTTAAGCACGGTATCTGCTTCGTCGGTCCGGTGCTTGCGAATAAGCCAGCGCGGGCTTTCGGCCACGAAGAACAACCCAAAAAAGAACAGCAGCGACGGAGCCGACTGCGACGAGAACATCCACCGCCAGTTGTTTACGCCCGTGTTCAGCAACAGGTAATTGGACAGATACGCGAGCAGGATGCCAATGACAATTGACAATTGATAGAACGACACCATGCGCCCCCGCATGGGAGCGGGTGAAATCTCGGCCACGTACATCGGGCAAACCAGAGCCGCTGCCCCGACCGCGACGCCACTCAGCATCCGGAAGGCGACAAACAGGGGGAAACTTCCGGCCCAGCCCGTACATAAGCCCGTCAATGCAAACAGGATCGCGCACGCCATCAGGAGCTTTTTGCGCCCCATCGAATCGCTTAGTTTCCCACCGATTAACGCACCGACGGCGGCTCCGAGGTTGATGCAGCCCACCGCCCAGCCCGTCTGAAACTCATCAAGTTGAAAATGCTGGGTGAAAAACGGGACGGTGCCGGAGATAATCACCATATCGAAGCCGAACAGGACGCCCCCTAAGGCAGCAATGGCACTGATGAGGTAAACATAACCCCGGTTAACGGCTGCGCTGTTCGTAGTGGTTTCGGCCTGGGCCTGAATGATAAGGGCCATGAGGGTGGGGTTAGTTTTTGAGTTTGTCGTTTGTGCGGTTCCCCGCCGGGATTCATGATTCGTAGTTTGTCTCAGTTTACTTCAGGGCAACGTCGGCTTCTTTCGCTAAGAAATTGGCGCCCGCTTCGGCCAGACCCGCCGTTTTCCAGGTGAGCAGGGCATCGTTGGGAACGACCTCGATGGGCGTGATGCTCGACGAGGACGAAGCTGAATCGTTGTAGCCGATGTTGGCATGGCGGTTGTAGCACGAAATCATCGACCAGCGCGGCTTATCCGACAAATTGGCTTCGGACCGGTGCAGGATGTTGCTGTGAAAAAACAGGACATCCCCCGCCCTCAACTCCACGTAGACCAGTTCCATCGTTTTCAGGGCCAGATCGACGTACCGCTGCGACGCGCCAACCTGTTCGCCCGCAAAGCCGTGTTCGACCCGACCCAGTTTGTGCGACCCTTCGATAACCTGCAAACAGCCGTTTTCGGGATTGGCATCGGTGATCGCCACCATCACCGACATCATCTGATCGGGCAGTAAAAACTCATTTTTGTACCAGTAGCCGTAGTCCTGATGCCACTCCCAGGCCCCACCCACGCGCGGCTCTTTCTGCATCAGTTTGGAGTGAAAATGGCAGACCGGCGACGTTGGGTTTTCCAGCAGTTCACCCACTGCATCCACAAGTTGCTGGCTACGGGTGAGCAGGCCGTAGATGTCGTCGCCGGGTTTGTACCAAAGCGACAGTTTGCTGCGTTTACCGTTACTGTCGTTGACGTTGATGGCGTTTTTGCTGACGGCACTGTCGTCGATAGCGACCTGATAAAGCTTCTCGACCTCTTCCGCACCCAAAAAGTCTTTGATAATGAGGTAGCCATCCTGATGGTACTGGCGGATCTGGGCTGGTGTTAACGATTGGTTTGTCATGGTAATTACTATTTAAGGTTGTTTATCGTTTAGCATTAATCTCAAAAAGCTCCCCGGCATACGGGTCGGTTAAAGTCACCGCAAACCCGGTTGTTTGAAGGGCCTGTCCGTTAAGGGATGCAACGACTTTCCCGTCCATTAATCGGACCTCATACTGCTTCGTAGTGTCGAGGTTTCGGACCGTAACCATCCGCTTCGTTTCGGTAGCACCGTGCCTGAACACGCCGATAATGCCGCCCTGCTTCGTTTCGGTATTGATACGCTGGAAGCCGTCCCACCTGCCTTCCATCGGTTCGCCAAAACCGGGCAGATCCTGCCGGTAGCTCATAATCTGATGCTTGTTTTCCAGCCGTTGCAGCCAATCGGCGTAGGTCCGGTATGTTTTCAGGTCCGGGGCGGATAGCTTTCGGGGATCACCCAGCATAATGGGTAAGGCTCCGGCCAGCGATTTAATGTGCAGTTCCCAGCCCTTATCCTGCATCTCCGGATTGCCGATAACTAAGGCGGTGGCGGGTATGGCCGGCGAACGCCACCAGGCCATGTTCCTCACCCGCAGGTCTACTTTGGCATCGGGGCCGTTGAAGTTGGAGAGCCAGTTGCCTTCGGCGTGTTTCAGCATAGCGTAGTCAATCAACTGGAGGCCGCCCATCGTTTCAAAAGTGCAGTCAATAAACAGATTGGGCTTGGCGTCATGCAGCTCATCGAAGAGCTTCCAGACGTCTTCGTAATTGGTGTACAGTGACTCGTGGTGATCGGCATGGCCTTTGTGGTTCGTGGCGTAACAACCCGTTACCTTGTTGCCGAACCGGTAGGTGCTGGTCACGACCGTAAAGTCAAGCTTCAGATATTCCAGCCCGTAGTCGAGGGCCAGTTTGAGCAGCACGTCTTTAATGTAGCCCCGCCAGCCGGTGCCAAAGCAGGCCGTACGCATGTTCAGATCATCCTCGTGCAGATTGGCGGGCTGCTGCTGCTGGTCCAGCACGAACCAGTCGGGATGGGCTTGGTACACCTTGCTATAGGGCGAGGCACTGCCCACACTAACCCAGATTCCCGGCTTCATGCCCAGCGATTTGATGTAGTCGAAAACGGGTTTCAACCCATTGGGAAATTTCGTTTTATCAATAATCCAGTCGCCATAATTATCAGCCCAGCCGTCATCAATCACGAACTCTTTCATCCCGGCATCGGCGGCTGCTTTGGCCAGTTCCCGGATGAGCGTTTCGTTGATGTCCTTGCCAAAAGGCACCCACGTGTTGTAAACGAAGGTGGGTTTTTGGGCCAGTTCGGATAGCCGGATGCCCAGATGCTTGCGGACAAAATCAGGAACGGCGGTATTCAGTACCTCGTCGGGGTCTTTGTGGTTGTTGTAAACGATGGTGAATACGGGTGGGGTCGTAAAGGATTCCCCTTTGGCAAGGTGTTTCCGAAACGGGAAGCGGGCATCTTTGTGAGTCAGGCCACTCACAATGGCAGGCTCATCCCAGAATACGGACGTGTGTTTAACGACCCCGGCGGCCTCGTTGCCAATCACGAGGCCCTGCTGCCAGTCGCTGTTGTGAACGGTCAGCAGCGCATCCTGCATCGTGCCATCGTAGGGGCCAATAGAGCGCCGTCGGCCGTAGTCGTGGCAAATCCAGCTAAACGTGGTGGCGTAATACTTTGTAACGGTAAACTTCTCTACGTCAACCGATTCCAGTTGGACACGCTCGTTAGCCAGATTCTTGATTACTAAGTTTTTGCGAATGACGGGCAGGTCAGGATACAGCAAAAACCGTACGCTCACTTCAACCGCTCCGTCTTTGCTTTGCAGGGTCACGGCCGCTCCGTCGCCCTGTTTGGCATCCGTAATTTTCTGAACTGTAATCAGCCGCCAGTCGCCCGAACCAGTGTAGGTTTTGCCGTTCAGTTCAAACTGAAAATCAGGATTCGTTTGGGTGAAATACTGGTGTTCCCCTTGAACCGGTTTGTACAGCGTGGTCAGAAAGGGACCTTCCGCAACCGGTAGTTTAATGGTTCGCTGAACGAGACCGTTGTTGAGAATCAACTCCGAGTTAGTCCATTTGGCAAAGGGTGGCTCTGCCGCTGCGGAAGCCGCCGAAGTAGCCAGAGCAATGCTGCCGACAAGCACATTCAGAAAAATCAGGTAGCGATAAGTATTCATGAAATGGCGATAAACGGCCTACTGTTTCATTGCATTTTGTGCCTGCAATGTTCGATTATTCCGGGAAGACGGAAATAGAGTATTTTGGCATAAAGCTGGATTATTTTATCTTCGACACTAAATTATCTGTACCTGATGGCAACGAAGCGACAGAATCGAAAAGGCCGGGGGTTTACCGGTGAGCGGATGATCGAGATCCCGAAAGAAGTGGTTGAGAAATGCCGGTCAATGCCCCTCATCAACAACCTGTTCATCACCCAGATGGGGTATTTCCCGAAGGCGCTGCACCACTACTACCAGCGGCCAACTGGGATGTCGCAGGTGATTCTGCTCTACTGCACCGACGGGCTGGGCTGGATTCAGGTCCCTAACGGCCGGGTGACGATACAGGCGGGCGATATGTACGCCATTGCACCGGGTGTGCCCCATTCCTATGCGGCTGACACCAATAATCCGTGGACGATCTACTGGTTTCACATCAATGGTACGGCCTGCCATGAATCGGTTTGGGCCGCCATGGGTAATCGTGAAAACCTGGCCCAGGTTGTCCGGGTGGTGTTCTCAAACGAACGAATTTCGCTCTTTGACCGAATATACGAGACGTTTCTGAATGGTTACAGCCAATCGAATCTGCTCTTCGCTAATCTGACGCTTCCTTATTTTCTGGTGTCGTTTGTCCTGCCTGAACCCTTTCAGCGCGGCCTGGTCCGGCCCAGCAGCTCGCCCAGCAACAAAGCCATTGGCTACATGCAGCAAAACCTGTCGAATGCAATCACACTGGATAATATTGCTCAGTCGGCTAATCTATCCACGTCATTCTTCTGCCGAAAATTTAAACAGGACACTGGCTACGCACCCATCGAGTACTTCAATCACCTGCGCATTCAGCGGGCCTGCCAGTTGCTGCACTTCAGCGATCTGCGCGTCAATGAAGTAGCGGCTCAGTTAGGCATCGACGACCCCTTCTACTTTTCGCGATTATTTAGAAAGCAAATGGGCGTTTCACCGGCGGAGTACCGGAAAAGCGAAGGAACACGGCGTATGCTGTAGCCCTCAGGCATAGCGTCTTTTCAGCAGGTTCAGCATAAACACGTTGATTTCCCACTGATTCCCGATGGGCAACTGGGTGTAGGGCATCATGGGCATGTAGGTCGCCGGGCCGAACTCGGTCGTGACGGTTAGCTGGGTTCCCCTGGCTCGGCGCGCTTCGACCACCTGATCCCACCAAACCAGATGCGCGTTGAGCGTACCTTCCCATTCCGGGGCGCGGGGGTCATTGACTTGCGGCCCTTCCGGGTGCCCCACCCGACTGTGGATATGGTCGGCACGCGAAAGGGCCAGGTTTACCGCTTCGGCCTGATCGGCGAGCAGCGATTCGTGGACGGTGCACCAGTGCGAAATGTCTAAGCAAATCCTGACCTCCGGGAGCTGGGTCAGATAGTGCTGCGCGATATGGGCCGCAAACAGGGCCTTACCCCGGTGGGTTTCGTGAATAATTCGGACGCCTGTTTCCGCCGAAATTCGGGTTGCCAAACTGAACAATTGTTTGTTCTGGTCGAACGTGAAGAAATCCTTACCAGTCTGGCAGTTGATAAAAACGGGCTGGGCCAAAAGCAGGTTTCGGAGGTATTTCTCGTAGTTCCGGCCGTGTTCGGCAAGGTCGCGCTCGAAGGACTGCCAGTACTGCCCGATCAGTTCGAGATCGTACTCTCGAAGCGTATCTGTAACCGTCATGCGCTCCGCCATGTCGAGGGGCAGGGCCATCTCGACACCATCATAGCCAGCCGCCTTTACGTTCCGGCAAAAGGTATTGAAGGGCATGGTACTACCCCATTCGGGCGCGTAAAATTTGATCGATATGCCCGGCGATTCACTTGTATTCCTTGTCACTCCTTTAGCTCTTTCAGATAGCAATACGCGGGAAAACCTGCGTGGTAATACTAAAACTTTCGTCCGCTCCGGCGGACCGGTCCTGACTGCTTAGCACTGAATAGGGACGGCTCAAACTGTGGCGGAGACCAGCGCAAAAGCCTCGTCGTAGCGCCTGCCCACGGTCGCCAGCGATGACCGGATGGTTTGCTGAGCGGCAGCATAATTATTGGTTACGTCTAATAGCCGATTCGTAATCTGTTCACCCGTTGCCTGATCGATTTCAAACGTCCAGTCGGCAAAGCCTAAATCATAATACATCTGGCCTTTGATGGAATCTTCGGGCTGGCGGAGGTAGAAACAGGGGGTTCCGTTGGCAACCGCAATAATGGGCGAATGACACTCAAAGCTCAACACTGTATGCGTTTGGGCGTACAACGAAGCGGCTTCGTCGGGTAGCCAGTACCCGTGCTTCACCACAAAAGGCTTTACGTCATCGGGCAGAGGGTTAATCAGCAGTTCGTCCATGATATCGACCTGATACGTCATTTCGGGGCAGACAACAATCTTATTGCCGGTTTTTCGGACCCACGCAATCATGGCTTCCCGCAGTTTGGCATGATCCACCTCTTTGTACTTGTTATTCAGTTCGCTGACCTGCCGGACGCGCTCGTCACTCCAGCCGTTGTTGTTGGGTCGAAACTGGTAGTAGGGCGTTACCCGTAGCCGGGGAATGACGCAGATGAACTGTTTGGGCATCAATTGATTGGCCTGCATGAAGGCCCGTGCCTTCGCTTCATCCTGAATGGTCAGGGCAAACGTCGCATCGGGGGCAAAGGCAATGTGCTTCCCCGATAAGCCCGCTTTCCGGAGCACCTCAACGGAGGCCGTTTCGCGGGTGTAAATAAACGCAGCGTGTTGGAGCAGGTCTTTCAGGTCAGCGTTCACCTCCTGCGTGGTTACGCCGAAAATACCAAACGGCTTTTTGGTCTGGCGGTGCCAGGCCCGCAGATAATCAGCGGCAAGTACGTAAGGTCCCGAGCCGTGAATGAACAGGTGGGCTTCTGTAAAAGCCTGTTTCACTTCCTCCGATTGGGGGATGAAGTTGGTATCTACCGACCCGTGGATGATGCGAACATCGGGATAATGCCGGTTTAGCATCGTTTCCACAAGTTCGCTCTTACTGCGTTTCCAGAGAATGATTTTCGCGTTGGGCAGCCGTTTTTTAAGCAGCGCAATGAAGCCCGGTGTATGGGCAATGTCGCCGATGTTGACATCCTGCCAGCCCGACGTAATGAGAATGACCGGATTGGGTTTGCCCGTGGCTTGCAACACCGATGGAATCAGCAACGCACCAGCCGACAACAGGCCCGTCGTTTTGAGAAACTGACGACGATTTTGAATGATTGAGCGATTCATACTAATGGGCCTACGCGGTTAATTTCAGAGTTTTACGCACGGTTTGCATGGTGGCTTTTTGCCGGTCGGCCACGAACGTCATGGCTTTTTTGACCTTTGCTTTGGCCGCCGGGTAATCCCGGTGAATGTCCAGCACGGCTTTGGTGATGTCGGCGGACGATGTTTTGTCAATATCGAACAACCACTCGGGCAAACCAATGTCGCGGAACATCCAGCCCTTGCGCCCATGGGTCAGCGAACGGGCATGAACCACCGGAACGCCTAAAGCCAGCCCCATAATCAGCGAGTGGGGTTCAATACCGAACATCGAATGGGCGCGGGCATACACCGACATGGCTTCGTCGCAGTTCCAGTACGAATCGCGCCAGACCACCTTGCTCTGCACGTCGGCGGGGAGCAGGTCATACACTTTCTGCTTGTTCTGAGCCACTTCCTTGCTCACTTCGGGAGCCAGCAAGACCTTCAGGCCCGTTTCGCGCACCCAGGTCGTGATGAGGTCGCGGACGTAGCCCATCCGTACCCGGTCCTGTTCCTGTTGTTCGGGCGTAGCCTGGGCGGGGTTCATCAGGCTCCCCCCCGATTTGTCGTAGATATGCTTGGTGTTGGTGCGAATGACGACCGCCAGAAACTTTCCTTCCTCCAGGCCCACTTTTTTCAGGTAAGCGAGGCCTTTTTCTTCGTCCCGTACATCGATCCCGAAACAGCCATCCGGCCCAAAGTCCAGTACGCCGACGGAGGGCCGCCCCGGCATAAACTTATTCTCGCTCAGAAACTTGCGCGATTCGTCGTCGCGGGTATAGATAAACGCAGCCCGGCTCAGTACGTCCCGGAACACGGGCATGGCCGGATGAGCAAACTTGTCGAACGACTGCCCGTACAACCCAAATGGAATGCCCCGGTCGAGACAATAGTAAAACGGGGTCAGGTTGGCCATCGTCGCGGGCCAGTCGTAGCCGAACAGGCCGTAGTTATACACCATTCCCGAATTGACGATGTACAGATTGGCCCGGTCGAACGCGTCTTTCAGTTCCCCGGTAAACGGTTTATCGCCGTCGGCAAATGCCCCCCGCACGATTTTCACGGTCGGGAAATTCCGGGTAATGACTTTTTCGGTTTCGGGGCGCGGGTCCTGATGCCAGAGCAGGATTTCCGCTTCGGGTACGTACCGCTGGAGCAGCCGCAACGTACCCGGCGTGTGCCCCTGGTCGCCAATGTTATGGTCGTTCCACGACGAGCGGAGCAAAATAAGAGGCTTTGGGGCCGAAGAAACCCGCACGGCTTGTGCAGCCCGCCCGTCAGGAACGGGGAGTGCGGTGGCAGCTACCGATAAAGACGATACTTTAAGAAAATCCCGGCGTGAGGTCATCAGGTTGTATGGTAAGGCTAATAGCTGGTTTTAAGCGGGCTCACTGGCTTTTATAACAACGTCCATCGTTTCACGGAGCCGATTATGGGCAAACGTCTGGGCTTTTACGGCTTTGGCCTTAGCCGCTCCAGGGTTCTTCGCCAGGGCCAGCACGGTTGGGACGAGTCGTTTTACGTCGTCCTCATAATCAAAATTAAACAGCCACTCCTTCAGCCCAATATCGTCCCACATCAGGCCTTTACTGCTCTGCTCGACCCACCGCCCGACTAAGGCGGGAATGCCGTTGCCAATGCACATAATGGGGCTGTGCATCTCGTGGCCAAACAACCCCGCCGAACGCCGGTAAACACTTAGGGCTTCGTCCAAAGGCCATAGGTGATCCAGCCAGACCACCTTTTTCTTAACGTCGTCGGGCAGTTTATCCAACAGCCACTCCTTACCAATCCCCATTTCGGTTTCGTCTTCGTGGCAGATGAGGATTTTCATGTTCGTCTGGCGCGTCACGGCAATAATAGCTTCCCGCAGGGGAATATGATCATGTTCTTTCATCTCCTCATTACGGGCGTTCTTCGGGCCATCAAAGGGCCGCTTTTTCAGGACGTGCAACCAGGTGGGCGTAAACCGCTGCTTGGGCATGCAACATAGAAACTTACCTTCTTCCAACTTGTGCGTCCGCAGAAAAGCGTCGGCGGTTTTTTCATCCCGCACGTCCAACGCAAAAACCGCATCTGGCGAGAATTCCATAATGGGCGCGTGGACACCGTTTTGTCTGGCTTTCTCCAACGACATCGAATCGCGGAAATACACGAACTGCGCTTTATTAAGGGTTTCCTTTTCGCGGGTGCCAAACACCCAGTGCCCATACGTGACCCCGTACACGCCGAAGGGCTTGCCGGTCCGTTTGTGAAACGCTTCCGCGTCAGCCCAGGCGACCATAAATGGACCTGAGTTATGCAGCATAAAATCAGTTGAAATCAGGGGCGTTTCGAGTTCGGGGGTTGATGCGCGGCCCTCGGCATCGAGTTTACCCTCTACAATGCGCAGTTTGGGAAAACGGTGCATAAGCATCTTTACCTCCTGGGGTGGCAGGTACTCGTAATACGGCCAGAACGTAATAATGGCTTCGGGGAGGTACTTTTCAAACAGCACCAGCACGCCCGGCGTATGGGCGATGTCACCGATGTTTTCGGTTTGCCAGCCCGAGCGCAGCAAGATGTGGCGGGGGCGGTGGTCCGAACCGATACGCCGTGGTCGGATTGCCGCACCACCGGCATTCTGGTGCGGTCGGCCCGGCGTCATTCCGGGAGCCGCCCCTAAGGAAATGCCGGGGAAGAGCGTCATCGCTCCGGCGAACCGGCCGCACAAGGCGGTTGCCGCCGCCATAAATTGTCGGCGTGTTTGGGTGGATAAGGTTATCATAAGCTAATATCCCGAATTCTGCTTCAGATTTGGGTTCGCATCCAGATCAGATTGTGGAATCGGCAGCAGGATATGGAACGGCTGGATGGTGGGGTTACGATTGAAACTGGTTTCGGCTTTTACCGCATCGAGCAGCCGACCGGTGCGTACCAGATCGAACCGGCGGCTTCCTTCAAAGACCAGTTCCAGCCGCCGTTCCAGCCAGGTGGCCTCCTTGAACGATTGATACGTCAGGCCCGACAACGGCGTTAGTCCGGCCCGTATCCGAACCCGGTTCAGGGCGGCATAGGCTTCGGCAGTTGGGCCGTTATTCGCTTCGTTGAGCGCTTCGGCGTACATCAGCAGCACATCGGCGTAGCGCAGAATGGGAATGCTGGTTCCTTCGCCCCCGTTAGTGCGGGCCGTTCTGTCCCAAACTTTCTGAATAGCCACCGCTTTGGTCGGGTCGGGATCGCTGATGGACAGGTTCGTGGTTGCGCCGTTGAACACGTAGGACGTCAGGAAGGTGACGGGCTTGCGCTTATCGTCAGCGGTGTAGGCGTTGAAGAGGCTGGCCGTGGGCCGGGCAATTCCCGCGCCACCGGCCGGATAAATGGGCGCGGAACGTACCCCAAACCCCCGCCCCAGATTATGCCCCCGCACATCGGTCAGGTATTGTATTTCAATCATGTTTTCCCGGCCGCCACGGGCGGTCAGGGCGAAGGCATCGGCAAAATTGGCATACAGATCATACGCGCCCAGGTCGATCACTTCTTTGGCTTTGGCAGCCGCCTGCGTCCAGTAGGGTGACGTCCGGGTGGTACCCGCCCGCGTCAGATACACTTTCGCCAGCATCCCCTTGGCGGCTCCCTGCGTCATCCGGCCCGATTCGCTCGCTGGGTAGGTCTTGGGCAACACCGTTTCAGCCTCTTTCAGATCGGCTTCAATCTGCTCGTACACCTTATCGACGGGGTCGCGCGGCACCGACAGGCCATCCAGCGATGTGGTTTCGCTCGTGACTAAAGGAACGTCGCCGTACAATCTGACTAAGTTGAAATAGTGCAGTGCCCGCAGCAGCTTCGCTTCGGCGACGTAGCGTTTCTTCAGATTCTCATCCATCGAAATGCCCGGTAGCCGACTAATCACAATGTTGGAGCGATTGATACCCGTATAGGCACCGGCGTAGGAACCGATAATGGTGTTGGTCGGGACAATGTTGTACCGCCAGAGCAGCGGCCGGTCGGCGGCTCCGGTCAGGAACGGAATCGCATCGTCGGTGGAGGTCATATCTAAGCTCGGCTCAATGGGCGCACTCAACGACGCGTAGCAGGCTCCCAGCGCGGCTCTGGCGTCATCAGCCGTTTTAAAGTACGTGACGTCGGTCAGGTTGGTAACGGGTACCAGATCGAGCTGTTGTTCGCAACCCAGCGCCACTAAGGCAATCAGGGGGAGTAGGTACTTAATTTTCATAGCTTCGGTCGACGGTTAAAATGTCAGGTTCAGGCCCACTAACAGCGTTTTGGCGGCCGGGTAAGCGCCGTAGTCCAGCCCCTGGCTGAGCGACGAAGAGCCATACCGGTTTACTTCGGGATCGTAGCCCGTGTAGTTGGTGAAGGTGACGAAGTTTTGGGCCGTCACGTACACTTTGGCGGCACTGACCGACAGGCGGCCCAGCAGGTTTTTGGGTAGGTTGTAGCCTAAGGAAATGTTCTTTACCCGTAGATATGACCCGTCTTCCACCTGAAAGCTGGACAGAATGCGGGAGCCGCCTGCGGCATTGGCGCGGGGGATGGTCGTGCTGGGATTGGTGGGCGTCCAGCGGTCCAGTACGCGGGCCGACTGGTTGTTGCCCCCGGTCAGGTTGACCAGATCGAACGTACCGTAGTTGAGGATGCTGTTTCCCGAAACACCCTGCACAAAGATGTTCAGTTCCAGCCCATTGAAGGAGAACGTGTTGTTGAATCCCCCAAACAGCTTAGGATTTGCATTGCCGATGACGGCCCGGTCGAGGTCGTTGATGATCCCATCCCCGTTGAGGTCTTTGTAGCGCAGGTCGCCGGGTTTGGCCATTTTCTGAGCGGAGGCATCCACTTCGCCCTGATTCTGAAAAATGCCATCCGTCACGCGTCCGTAAAAATTGCCCAGCGGACTACCGACCCGTAGCAGAATGGGGTTGACGGCCGTTGCGAAAATCACCGCGTCGGTGCCGGTCGTAAATTCCTGACGACCGTCTAAGGTCAGAATTTTATTCTGGTTAAACGTCAGGTTGATATCCGATGTCCACCGAAAACCACCCCCGGCTGGATTGCCCGAATTGCCTGAGTTGCCCCTGTTGACGTTAACGGTAGTCAGGGAAAGCTCAATTCCCCTATTTTCAACGCTGCCGATGTTTTTCAGCGTCGGGCCAAACCCCGATGAAGTTGGTACGCCCACAAAAAAAAGCAGATCCGAGGTCTTTTTAATGTAGTAATCGGCCGTTAGCTGAATGCGGTTGTTGAATAACCCCATGTCAAGTCCTGCATCGAATTGCGCGTTTCGCTCCCAGCGTAAATCGGGATTGGCAATGCCAGCGGTGGTGGCACCCGAGTTCAGCACACCACCCAGCACGTAAGGCGTGTTGCCGATGTTGGCTAAGTACTGGTAATTGCCAATTTCCTGATTGCCCGATAGCCCGTAGCTTACCCGCAGTTTAGTGTCCGACAGGATGTTCTGGTTCTTCATCCATTTCTCATTGGCCAACTTCCAGGCGAACGCGCCCGAGGGGAAGAAACCAAATTTGTTGTTGGCACCAAACCGCGAGGAGCCATCCCGGCGGGCGGTGAAGGTGAGCAGAAAGCGGTCGTCGAAGCCGTAGTTAACCCGGCCGATGTAAGAGATCAGCCGCCAGTCGCTCGCCCCGGAAATGGGCGCAACTAAGGACGAACCGGCCGCCAGGTTGTTGTATTCGGCAAAGTCGTTGGGAAACGTGTTAGCCCTGGCCGTCACGTCTTCGGTGGTCAAACTCTGGATGGTGTAACCCAGCAGGGCATTCAGCGTATGGCGGGCGGTTAGCTGCCGGGTATAATTCAGCGTATTTTCGTTGAGCCAGCCGATACTTTGCATGGCTCTGACGGAAGCCGAACCGCCCGAATTAGCACCGGCCAGGGCCAGCCGGGTGCTGTAATTATTGGCTTTGGTGGCCTGCAAATCCGCCCCGAAACTGGTTCGAAAATTCAGCCCGTCGATGATTTTATAATCGACAAACGAATTGGCCAGCAGACGGATCAGGGAGTTCTCGGCGCTAATTTCATTGGCAATGGCCAGCGGGTTATCAACCGAATAACCATTCAGCGTACCTAAGTTTTTATAGTACGTTCCGTCAGCGTTATACACCGGAAAGGTGGGCGAATAACTCAAAGAAGCACTGGTTACGCCACCACCGCCGTTGCCATCCACCTCCGTCCGGGCGTTGTTACCGGTCGTATAAGCCCCTTGCACGGTCAGTCCCACCCGCAGCCGCGACGACACATCGTTATCTAAGTTAGCCCGTAGCGTATAGCGTTTAAAGTTCGAGTTCAGGATGATGCCCTGCTGATCGTAATACCCGAACGAAACGGCGTACCGGGACTTCTCGGAACCGCCCGAGACTCCCAATTGGTGGTTCTGAATGGGTGCTTTGCGCAGCACTTGGGCCTGCCAGTCGGTTCCTCCACCGAGGGAAGTCGGCAGGGGACGGTCGGCGGTGCTGCCATCGAAGAAAGGCTTACCTCCGTTGTTAGTCTGGGTTTCGTTCACAAAATCGGCGAACTGCCGGGCATTCAGCAGCGGAATAGCCCGCCGAACGGACTGGGTGCCGTAATACCCCTCGTAGCTCACGACCGCTTTCCCCGCCTTGCCCCGTTTGGTCGTTACCAGCACCACCCCATTGGAGCCGCGCGAGCCGTAGATGGCCGTGGCACTGGCATCTTTCAGCACTTCGATGGATTCAATATCGTTGGGGTTAATGGAATTCAGACCTGTGGTGGGAAATCCGTCGATAACATACAAGGGGTCGTTGCTGGCATTGACCGATCCCGAACCCCGAATCCGAATGGTAGCCTCCCCACCGGGCCGGGCGGAGTTTTGCACCACCTGCACCCCGGCCGCGCGGCCCTGCAACGCCCGGTCGAAGGCCACGATGGGCGTGGCTTTAATGTCCGTAGCACCCACGCGGGCAACGGCTCCGGTCAGGTCCGATTTCTTCACCGTGCCGTAGCCTACCACCACGACTTCGTTCAGCGATTTATCGTCCGCGCCCAGCCTGACATCGACGACAGACTTATTCCCCACTACGATTTCTTGCGTCGTGTAGCCCACAAACGAGAACACGAGCGTGGCTGACGGGTCGGCGTCCGGCCTGTCGGGGAGCGTCAGCCGGAATTTACCCGACGGTTCAGTGACTGTACCCCTTTGAGTACCCTTTAACAGGACAGTCACCCCCGGCAAACCTTCGCCTTTTTCGTCGGTCACGGTGCCGGTAATGATCTGTTCGGCCAGGGCGGGCGTATTGGTACTGATTTCGGTGGGCAATACCTGGCCGGTGCTGTTGTCTTTGAACAGGGCAATTTGCTTGCCCGTCACTTCGTAGCGGATGCGTAGGGGTGACAGCAGTTCATCCAGCACGACCCGGAGCGGAGCGGACCGCCCTCTGAGGGTGACGCGCTGGTTGATCTGGATTTCTTTCGGGTTGAAGATGAACCGTACGGCAACCGGTCCGCCGGTGCGGGCCGTCCGGTTCGAGCTGCGTTCAATCGTGGTTAAGGCACCTTTCAAGCTAACCACGTCGGTTGTGAGCGTAACGCGCTGTTCGAGCACTTCCTGCCCCAGCGCGTCGTGGGCGTAGGTGGCACTCACGAGCAGGAGAGTTATCAATAGCTGCGTCACTGAGAATCGCATAAACGCCCGAATGAGTGAAGGAGTTAAGTAGTATCTGGCCATAAACCACATAAGTTTTTCTCATGGATGGCGGCCGGTACCGATAGATACTGGTTTTCTGGTATTATTTATAGAATTAATTTATAGATAATGCACAATACGCTAACTATCAGACATTTGCATCGCAACCATTGCTATGAATAACGATCTGACCATCCACAATTTCGTAGGACGACCGGGTGATTTTGCAGATCAGGGCCAGCTTGTCGAACAGCGATTCGTCGGTCAGGTTGGCCGTCAGGTAGCAGCGGTTCATAGTGGCCGGGTCGTAGAGTACGGCTAAGCCATAGGTTTTTTCGAGCAGGGCGAACACCTCGGCAATGGGCGTTTCCTCGAATACAAATGCCCGCGAACCAACCAGTTGTAACTCGGCGGGGCGGGCCACCACAGTCTTCACCAACCGCTCGTCGGTTTGGGCGTAGGCCACCTGCTGGTTGGCCGTCAGAATTACCCCAACCCGTTCGGTAAGCTGGTCGCGCCTTGCCCCTTCTACGTCGCTCAGCCGGTAAACCGATACCCGTCCCGATTTAACTTCGACCTTCGCCTGGGCCGCATCGGCAAAGGCGCTAACCATAAAACTCGTTCCCAGCACCTGCGTCGAGAGGGCGTTGGTATGAACCCAGAACGGCTTTTTGGGATTGCGGGCGATGTTGAAAAACGCCTTGCCCCGCAAATAAACCTCGCGGTTGGTGGCCGCAAAATGGGCCGGGTACTGGAGCGTACTCTTAGGATAGAGTTGAACCACGCTGCCGTCTTCCAGCCGAACTAACTGCAGTTGAGCCGTAGCATTGATTCGCCTGACCGGGTTATCGACAAGCGCGGGATTAATTTGGCGAATCTGGGCCTGTAGCTGCCGGTCGGGCTGGTGCAGGAACCGGTAGCCTGCATACCCAACGCCCACCACCAGCAGCACCGAAGCCGCCACCCGAAAGGCGTTGCTCCGCCCTAAAGGGATCACCCGCACCGGTTCAGCCTGGGCGACGTCGTCGGTGATTTCGGCCAGCGTACTGGCGGGCAGGGCCGTGTTTTCCTCTTCCAGCGCCAGTAAAAACGCCCGTGCCACCTGAACGGTATCCCGCTTGTCGGGGTGCTGCGTTAACCAGGCCAGCCAGAACCGCTCCGCTGCCGGATCGCGCTCAATGACCCACTGGCGAAATCGTTCGTCGCGGGCAAGGTCGTCAAGGGTAAACGTTCGATAATCGGTTTCCATAGCGCGGAGTACGAATGATTCGTGCTGTCAGATGGCAAATTCTGGCGTCGGATACTGGTTTACAGTAAATTATTTAGAAAAACGGGTTAGCCAGCCGGTAATCAACACCATCAGCATGGGCCAGTTTTCGCGCATCGACGTGTAGGCCGCCTGCAACAAGTTCGACACCGACTGCGGATTAACGTTCATGATGGCCGCAATGTCGTCGCGCTCCAGATTCTGGTAGTAACGCAGGTAGATCACTTCCTGTTGCCGTTTGGGAAGTTTGGCCAGGGCTTCGGCGATTCGGTGCGTGGTTTCGGCCAGACTTTCCTGCTCGATTACTGTCCACTCGGGCGAAAAATCAATCAGGTTTCCGTTATTTTCTAAGTCAGCCGGTTCGTCGTCGCGGTTGATCTGCTGCCGGTAGCCTTCGCGCAGCACCCGCTTCCGCACCGAACTCAGCAGGTAGGCCCGCACACTGTCGGGCGTGCTGACGCGGTCGCGCCGGTTCCAGATTTCGATGAAGACTTCCTGCACGCAATCTTTTACAAACGCTTCGTCGCGGACGAATTTATGACCGTAGTTCAGCAGCGGGTTGAAGTACCGGTTGATGAGTTTACCCAGCGCCAGTTCACTGCCCTTCTGGAGTTGCTGCCAGAGCACCCCATCGGTTTGAGCAGGTTTTGGGTTAAGGGAATTCATGCGTTCTGAGGTACTGCAATCAAGGGGCGTTTGCCTGATCCGCTACTAAGACCACAGGGTAAAGCAGCTTTGAAACCACATCTAACGATTGAGTGTAATCGCCACCCATCAACCGGAACCAGTCCAACGTAAATAGTCTGAACGGTCGGCTGCGGGCGTGATTTTCGGTATTTTAATACTCGTTACGCTGCGACCGCATCCAAGTGATCGGGTGGCTGAGTTTAGATCTCTGCGGCTACGTATTCCAGCCCGAAGCGTTCCAACTGTTCGACCAGCAACAACACGCGTTTACCCCGCTCCGTGAGTGCGTACTCGACGCGGGGTGGAACCTCGCCGTATGACTTACGAGCCAGCAAGCCATCATCAACGAGTTCTTTTAACTGTAGAATCAGGATACGCTCGGTGATGTCTGGCAGCAGGCGTTTCAACTCACCATACCGCCTGGACTGCTCCCCAATTTGGTAGATCAGTAATAGCTTCCACTTACCGCCGATAACACTGAGTGCTTTACGAACGGGGCAGCCGCTTGCTTCATCTTTAAATTTCATAAAATAAATGTTTTATAACACGCTGATAATGAGCTTTACAATCCAAAACTGTACGATACAATACCTTTGTGTAAGTACTTAACAAAAGTACTTGTTTTGGTCAACCTTTGTGCAGTTAAACAGCTTATTTCAACAGAATTTCGCATGAAAAAAGTATTAGTAACTGGCGCAACTGGTTTTCAGGGTGGGGCCGTGGTGACTGCCTTACTGGAGGAAGGCTTTTCGGTGAAGGCGTTAATAACCCCAGGCGAATCAGCGCAGAGCCTGCAGCAAAGGGGAGTCGAAGTGGTTTACGGTAGCCTTGACGATGTCGATAGCCTTGGCAAAGCGTTCGTCGATGTAGCGCACATTTCGCTGGTATTTCCGCTGATTTTTGACCCGGAAAGAATCAGTAACTTTGCCCGCAACGTAGTTCAGGCATATCGCACGTCGGCTGTCGAGTCGATTGTCTTTAACACCAGCATTCCGGTTCCCGCCGAGAAGACAGGCTATATAGCCATTGATAGCAAACTGGAGGCCGAGCGTCTCTTCGACGCTCAGGAACTGCCTTACATTTCAATCCGCCCAACTATTTATTTGGATAATCTGGCGGCCCCCTGGTCGATCCCACTCCTGGCCAACGAAGGTATATTAGCTTACCCAATTGCATCCGGCCAGCCAATCGCGTGGCTGAGCCATCGTGACTTGGTTCGGTACACGGTGGCGGCCATCAAACGCCCAAATTTAGTGGGACAAAAACTTGACTTAGGCGGTTTGCAACTCCTGACGGGCGACGATCTGGCGCAGGGTCTCTCCACTCTCTTGGGTAAGCCTATTCAGTACGTAGCGGTTACGCCCGACGACTTTGAGCAGCAATTGTCCGGTCCATTCGGTCCCGCCAGGGAGATTGCGAATATTTATCGTTTCGTGGCAGGTAATGCGAAACACCTCCAGGCATTGCACTTACGGGAGTCAACTCTGCTGAAATTACCCATTGCTCCACTCCCGTTTGATGAATGGGCCAGGCAGATTCAATGGGGCGTTGGCTCAGTGGAACCGACTGGTCGACATCCCACTGCCCGCTTTTTCGCTGATTTGTATACGGCTAATGACCCACAGAAAGCAGCTGCGCTTGTTGATGAGTTGGTTGCCGATACGTTTGTAGATCACTCTCCGGCTTTTGGCGGCACGCCGGATAAAGCTGGTTTTCGGCAGACGGTAGCGTTCATCAATCAAGTGTTTGAGCAACGGTACACCGTTGAAAAACTCATCCAGGAAGGCAACCTATACACAGGCATCTGGACATCAAGCTGTCAGCATGTCGGCGAATTTATGGGCGTCGCCCCCACCCAAAAGCAATTCGAGGTCCGGGGCATCACAACTTACCGGATTATAGACGGTAAAATTCACGAACACTGGGAGCAGTTTGATGTGCTGACGATTCTGCAACAACTTGGTATTGTATCGCTTCCTTAACGCAAAAGTAGTCCGGTCAGGTTGTACTACTCGCCTGCCGGACTACTTACTGATTTGTGTTGTTCTGAGTTGTAACTACTCGTTTAACTAATTAGACTGGGGTTTAAACAGGGACGTACCCATTGGCGGCATTGCTCAACAGCCGCTAAGCTAATCAGCGTTTTACGGGGCGGCTGGCGGCATCGACAAACGGAGCGGGCAGACCCTTTACCCCAAGCTGAATGAAGCAGCGCGGCCAGTCGAACTGGTCCCAGTGTTCGTAGAGCTGCCCATTCTGCACCGTCCAGATGTCGATCACGTCGAACTCCAGTTGCTGGCCCGTTGCTGGTATGCCCAGAAAGGGAGTACCTGTTGCCCTACCCGTGATGGTCCACCGCACAACGACGCGCTCGTCGGTGGCAAATACATCACGCACCACGGCCCGCAGGTCAGGAATGGCCGAGCGGAACACCTCCACGAAGCCAATCAGGCCGTCGCGGCCCGGTGGGGCCACCGCATTGTACTGCTGGTAGTCGGGCGACACAATCCGGGTGAAGGCTGCGGCACGGGCTGCGGGCGTTGTGCCGTTGATGCCCTCATCGAAAAAAGCACGGCCCAATACCGCGTTAGCCGCCACCAAACTGGCCGTAGCCGGTTGAACATTGTCCATGTCCTTCCTACAGGCGAGGGCCGTTGCCAGCAAAGCCACGCAGAGGGCGGCTGTTCGGAAAATTGAGTTGACTGCTTTCATGATTGTACCCTGCTTATCAATTTAGGTGTACCCTGATTGGTGGTTAATACGGAGCACAGCGTTTCTGCGCTCCGTACTCGATGAGTTGATCTTAAATGATCCGGTAAGTCGTTTCGACGTTGCCCCGCGTAGAATTGCTGTAAGCGCACCAGTGTTTGGCATCGTCTACTAACGCTTCGGCAGTGGCTTTGTCGAGTCCCGGCAGACTGACCTCGATGTCTGCTGCCAGCCAGTACCCGACTTCTTTCAACAGCAGATGCACGTCCGCTTTAACGGCGATGTTTTTCACATCGACGGGAAGCTTCTTTTGTGATGCCAGAATGCCCAGCGTCTGCCCGAAGCAGGCCGAAAAACCAGCCGCGAAAAGCTGCTCAGGATTCGTGGCCCCGCCATTGCCGCCAATTTCTTTGGGGAAGGCCAGATCAACGTTCAGGAGGCCGTCTGACGACTGGGCGTGACCGTTGCGGCCACCAACGGTGGTTACTTCGGCTACGTAAAGGTCCTTCGCTGTTTGTGTTTCCATGATACTTGGTTGTTTTGAAATTTATAATAAAAATTGACTGATTAAGCAGTGGGAGACGGCAAGGCGTCAATGGGGTCAGGAACCAGCGCAGCGGCCTGGTAAATAGCACGGATGAACTGCGCCGGTGGTTGCGCCCCAACGAGCGCGAACGCACCGTTGAAAACATAAGTGGGTACGCTGGTGATGCTGCTAAACCGGTAGTGTCGCTGCTGATCGCGCACGTCTACCGGTCCGGCCGGCTTCGGCTACCTGCGCAAAAATGGCATTGCGTCGCTGAGCCGAGCCGAAGACCTCCCTTAGGTGGCTTTGCCGTTCGACACCGGAGACCGGAATCCGGGGAAACAACTCGAACGGTTGGCAGCGGATACGTGTTTCGAGGTCGGGCAATTGGGCTATCGCCCTGGCCAGCCGCTTCCGCCCGATGTAGCACCAGGGGCAAACCAAATAAGAAATTAGGTCGATTTGTACCGGATTCATCATTAGTTGACTGATTATCCGGTGTGCTACCGGGCTGATTGATGATACAAAATTGGCCTGTCCGGCACTTCCTAATCAAGTAGTTACGGAATTGTGTGCCACCCACGAAAAACATAGTAATCTGACAATGAGAAAGTTAACCTCATCAAATTCCCGTAACCAATTGCAGATGATCACCAACTGCCCAATCACCAGCAGTCTGATTCTGATCAATGGTCGCTGGAAGATGATTATCCTCTGGCAACTCAACGGGGGAACCGTTCGCTTCGGGGAGTTGCGCCGGGCTATCCCGCTGATTACCGAAAAAATGCTGACTGATCAACTCCGGGAGCTGGAGACCGACGGCTTTGTGGAGCGGGTCGTGTTTGCCCAGGTGCCACCCCGGGTCGAGTACTCGCTGACTCCGCTGGGGTTGTCGTTCATCCCCATCTTAGAGCAGTTGTCGGTTTGGGGCGACGAGCATCAGGCCATTGAGCGGGTAAAACAAAAGTTTCAGGAACACGTACCGGCCAATGCGCTATAATAAATTGAGTTGATGATGTCGCTAAATAGCTATCAATCAACACACTACCGTTTTCGTGCGTGACACACAATTCCGTAACTACTTGATTTGCCGTAGCAGGGTAACCCAATTTTGTGCCGGTAAATCAAGCACAGAATGGACCTAAAAGGCAAAAACGTACTCATCATCGGCGGCAGTTCAGGCATGGGCCTGGCCACCGCCCGGCTGGCTTTTCAACAGGGAGCCAACGTTACCATCACCGGCACCACCGAAGCCAGTGCCACCCAGGCCGCCAGCACGATTGGTGCTGTGTCAACCTACGCACTCGACGTGACAGACGAAGCGGGTGTCAACCAGTTTTTCGCCCGTTTTACGAAAATCGACCACGTATTTGTAGCGGCTGGCACGACCAAACTCAGCAACTTTCTCGACGGAAACGTTGCTGACCAGCTTGTTGCGTTCAACATACGGCTGCTGGGCAGCATTTATGTGGTGCGGGCTGCGGCTGCTAAAATGCGGGCGGGCGGGTCGTTCGTTTTTACGGGTGGGGTATCGACGGACCGGCCCGTGAAGGGTGCCTGGGTTTCGGGTATTGGCACCTCAACGGCTGAACAGTTGGCACGGGTACTGGCTCTCGAACTGGCCCCCATTCGCTTCAATGCCGTTTCGCCCGGCTGGACCGATACGCCCATGTGGGATACGGTCCTGGGCGAAAACAAGCAGGCCCTACTCGACGGCGTTGCTCAGACCTTACCCGTTGGGCGAATTGCCCAGCCCGAAGAAGTGGCCGAAGCGGTCGTTTTTTTGATGCGGAATGAGTCGGTCACCGGCGAAATCATTCACATCGACGGCGGAGGGCGCTTAGTCTGACAAAAGCGGCAGGTTTCAGGCGGGTCGTTCTGCCCCCATTCTCACCAAGTTTTAACCGAAACGCCGGTAAGGTCCGGCTGCGGCACTCCAGTTTTAATCAAGTCTTCATCAAAATCAAGCGCAACAATGGGTAAATTTGATAACAAAGTTGTCGTTGTCACCGGCGGCACGAGTGGGATTGGCAAAGCTACCGCCGTCGAGTTCATTCGGGAAGGAGCGACCGTTATTCTCACTGGTCGGTATGAAAAAACGGTCAGCGAAACTGTAGTCGAGTTGGGTAACTCCGCGCACGGCATTGTCTCCGACGCAGGAAACATGACCGACGTAAAGGCGTTAGCGGCCCACATCAGGGCTATCAGCCCGCGCATCGACGCACTCTTCGTTAACGCCGGGTATGCCCGCTACAGTTTGATGGAATCGGTTGACGAAGCCCACTTCGATGAGCAGTTCAACATCTTAGTGAAGGGTGTTTACTTTACCATCCAGCATCTGGTTCCATTGATCAGCGAGGGTGGCGCCATCGTGTTGAACACCTCCACCGCTACCGAGTTAGGGCTGGCCACCTGGTCGGTGTATTCAGCCGCTAAATCGGCCGTTCAGTCGCTCAATAAAACACTGGCTACTGAACTGATTGGTCGTAACATCCGGGTCAATGCGGTTAGCCCCGGTCCGATCCAGACCGACTTTTTCAACAAAACCGGTTTGTCGGCCGAGCAGATTGCGGGCTTTTCGGAAGGCATTCTGACGGGCGTACCCATGAAACGCTTCGGCACCCCGACCGAAGTGGCTAAAGCGGTTTTGTTTCTGGCCTCCGACGATTCGTCGTACATGATGGGCAGCGAGATTTACGTGGACGGCGGATTGGTACAAGTGTAATACGAACTACCCGATGACTCTATGAGACAGACCATCGCCGTCATTGGCACCGGGCCGGGTATCAGCCGGTCCGGCTCCAATCAATTTAGCAAAGCAGGGTATGATGTAGCTCTGGTCGGCCGCACGGTCCTCAATGGCTGTAGGTATACGTTTTACGAAAGTTCAGCTCATGCCCCCGAGTCAGCCGGTTAAGCAGGTATCTAAGATGGACGTTATCACTAAGCTATCGGAACAAGGTTTGTTGCTTCCAGAGCCTCCTAAGCCGGGTGGTCTTTATGAATCGGTACGAATTGTAGAGAACATAGCCTACGTGGCCATTCAATTTCCTTTGGTAAACAACAAACTGGTCTACCGGGGCCGATTGGGATTAGAACTGACTACTCAGAATGGTTACCATGCCGCTGAGTTATGTGCGTTGAATGTGTTAGCTCAAATCAATAAATATGTGGGTTTTGAAAGAATCAATAGCCTCAACATGATCGAAGCCTACATGCTCACGGTTGACGATTGGGACGACTTCCCCAAGGTATTAGATGGGGCGTCAAGTTTGTTTTTAAAAACGTTAGGTGATGCCGGGCGGCACGCCCGGGCTTTATATGGCGTTCATCGCCTGCCCATGAACGCTCCAATTGCGCTCACAACATCATTTACATTAAAAAATGTATTGTCTTAGCCTCGGTTGGTTGGACAAATTCACCGTGAAAAGTTGTGGTGCATTGATTGATCCCAGACAAAATCAACTACCTCTCGTCTGTGTGGACTACCCCGCATTTACGCATAAAATCCTGAATCGAGTCAGGTTCGGGCGAATCTGACCCATGTCGAATGAGACCATACATACACGTTTTATTGGCTGACAAGCCACGGGGTTGACGGAGTAGTTCATCGGGTAATTATCAGTCTCATCGGTCAGCCTGTTTTCTTTACCTATGTAAATGTGGGCGTCGGCTGGCCCCGGTAGTTTTGCTCAACAAACCAAAACAATACCGCTATGACCAGAATAGTGTTAATCGCTGCAGCAGCCGGACTGCTTAGTTTAGGGGCCATTGCCCAACCCAAAAAGGTGCTGTTTCTGACCAGTGCCGCCAACGAGCTGCCCCTGAAAAATGGCAGACTACACCCAACGGGTATCTTCCTGAGTGAAGTGTACATACCCTACAAAGCTATTGTGGCGGCTGGGTACACCGTTGAGTTTGCTACGCCCCAGGGTATAGCCGCGTCGATAGACCCGGAGAGCTACAAGGAAAAATACTGGCGCGGCCAGGATTCACTCCGGCAGGAAGCAACCGACTTTGCCCGGCAGCACCCCGCTTTCCGCCATCCCTTACCCTTGGCAACCGCACTGGCCAACGCCGACCAGTACGCCGGTGTAGTGATTCCGGGTGGCCAGGGGCTGATGGTCGATTTGGTCAGAGACCCTGCTGTAGCGCAGATCCTGCGTACCTTCTCCGGTCAGGGTAAAGCCGTTGGGCTGGTCTGCCACGCCCCGGCCCTGCTGCTGGCCATGCCCAAAGCGCAGAACCCTTTTATCGGGTATCGGGTCAGTGCCGTAACCGGGGTGGAGGAGTTGTTCATTGAGACGTTCGTGATGAAGGGGAAGCCGCACCAACGCCACATTGCCCGGCAGTTGAAGAAGTTGGGGCTGGTCTACGAAAAAGGCGGCAACAGGAAAGCGTTTGCCCTCCGCGACCGCGAACTGGTAACGAGTCAGAATCCCTACTCCAACCTGACCTTCAGCAAGTTGTATGTCGAGGCACTTGGCCAGTACGCAACCAGCCAGAACCTCAAAGTGAGCCGCCAGTAAGTCACGCATCGGGCGTAATCAGCCTTCAGAAACGAGTTCCCGGCTGCGACAACGCCAACAAAAGCGCCACTGTCTGACTTAGTGGCGCTTTTGTTGGCGTTATCAGTACGTAATCATAGCAGAAACACAGCCAACGCTGTTTAGCGGTCAGTCAGTTAATGCACTTAGTTGATACGTATCAACTGAACTAATCTGTTCGACCATCGGGCTTTTTACGGTCAAAAGTGGAAGGGTTGGTCAACTGGCTACGGCTTCTATTGGTGGTTGCATGATTCGCCTGCGGTGGGTTTTGCCCCACTCGCCGAGAGCAATCATAACGGGTTCCAGCGATTGGCCGTAGTCGCTCAGACGATAGTCCACCGTAACGGGCATGGTCGAATACACCCGCCGTTCGACCAGTTTGTTTTGCTCCAGGTCTTTTAGTTCTTTGGACAGCATTCGGGGGGTAATGCTGCCAATAGCGCGTCCCATTTCGCCGAAGCGCAGGGGGCCTTCGCCGTGGAGCAGTGACAGAATCAGTAGTTTCCACTTGCCACTAAGAAGCTCAAGTGTATCGGCCACCGGGCGAAGGTTGGCCGTGCAAAATGTATCTCTCATGTTGATTGTCAAATTCTATACAAAAGTATACCGGTATACAAAAGTATAGACATATATAATATATAGCAAGCTCGGCTGACATTTACACCGGATTTAATCAATCATCTGGTATGAACACTGACAAAAAACTAAACGTACTGGTCTATGGAGCCACCGGCTCACAGGCTCAAACCGTGCCAACGCACCTGCTACAGGCAGGCCACCAGCCTTACGTGCTGACCCGCTCCGCCGACAAAGCCGCCCACCACGCACAGGCCGGGGCCATTGTGGTCGAGGGCGATATGGCCGATACCGCCCGACTGCATGAACTGAGCGAAGGGATGGACGCGGTTTCGTTACTGATTCCGTTTTTTGCCAATCCTGCCGACGTCGCCGATTACGGTCGCTGGGCCATTGATGCCGCCAAAGCCGCTGGAGTGAAACTGCTCGTCTGGAACACCAGCGGGCCCATTCTGCCCGTTCGGACGGGAAACCCGGCCTACGATGTCCGGCTCGATATTCAGCAGTATCTTCAGGAGAGTGCCGAACGCGGCCCGGGCTTGCCGCACATCATTCTTCAGCCCGGCGTGTATATGGAAAACCTGCTCGGCCCCTGGACGGTCCCGTTTGTGATTAATGAAGACCGCATAGCCTACCCCATACCCGCCGATATGCCCGTAGGCTGGATCGCTTCTGACGACGTGAGCGCCTTAGTGGCAGCCGCCCTGCAACGGCCCGATCTGGCGGGCAGCAACTGGTCCATCAGCGGACTTGAAAACCCCGATGGCCCGGCTTTGGCGCAGGCTTTTTCGGAAGGGCTGGGCCGCGACCTAACGTACTACGCCATGCCTCCGCAGGATTTCGGTGCCATTATGAACGGGTTGTTCGGGCCGGGCGCGGGGGATGAGGTAGCTGCCGCCTACCAGCAGATGTGGGATGATCCTACGCAACGCCCAAACTATCGGGCCGATATGACCCCCGTTCTCGCCCAATTGCCCGTCAGGATGACCAGTATCCAAGAGTGGGTAGCGCAGCACCGGGCGGCCTTTTCCCAATCGGTAGCTGCGTAAAACAACCGCACTGGCGGCCTGTCCGTTATACTAACCATAACCGGGATAGCGCATCAGGCAGCTATCCCGGTTATGACCTTTCTACTCCACCACCCTAAACTTTAACGCCTGCTTTCGCGCTTGACGAAGAGTCAAACATTACGACTTCGGTAGCCCGGCTCAAAATAGCCCGGCTGGACTATTTTTTCATCTCACGGTTTCAGAAAATTTTAACTTTAGAGCAATATCTGAGCCTTTTAACTTGTACTTATGTATCGCTGCGGCTCCTGAATCGGCCTTTCAGGCCCTCAAATTGATTGACATCGACTAATCTCTCCGTGCTGAGTTGCTCATAAATGGTTTGCTAAATCTGGCGGCAGGTCAGCCGACGAACCCAGGCATTCATTGAATGATGATGCAACTCGTCATCGGCCAACAAAATACGGGCTACATCAACTGACTCGTTACTGACTATGACTCCGGCTTCGCTCTATACCTATTTCAACGGCATTGCCCCGCTTTCGGCGGCTACCTGGCAGGCCATCGAGCCGTTGTTTCACGAGCGACTACTCCACAAATACGACTATTTTGTGGAGGCCGGGCCGGTGGCCGATACGCTGGCGTTTATGAGTGAGGGCGTGGTTCGAGTGTTCTACCGCACCGCCGACGGCACCGAGTACAACAAACACTTTTTTACCGCCCCCACCAGCATCGGAGCCTATTCCTCCTTAGTGACGGGAAAACCCAACCTGATCTACCAGCAGGCCATGACCGACTGCACGATCTGGGTGGCCGACTACGCCCGTTTCAACGACTCCTGCGACCGCTTTCCCGACCTGGAGCGCATTGCCCGGCGGTATGCCGAATTGTATTTTGCCCAGAAAGAATAGCGCGAGGTCGAACTGGTCTTGCTGGATGCAGGTCAGCGATACGAGCAGTTTCAGCGCGATTATGGCCACTTAGAGCCGCTTATTCCGCAGTACCACATTGCGTCCTACCTCGGCGTAACGCCTACTCAACTCAGCCGCATTCGGCGGAGCATGGCCGGACGGTAGCCAGTCAGGGCAACCCCACTTCTTCACTTATACAAATGACCAACTGAAAAAGACTTTCGTGCTTTCCCTTTACGAGCTTCTTTTAGTAAGTGGACCGCAGCCGCGGACGGTAGAGAATTACGCTAAGCGATTTAGGTAGTTTATTAATCTATGGTGCAGCAGTAGCTGGTCTGTGCTGAAATAATTATTCTACCCAGAAGTCACGCCAGTTGAATCTTAGCGCGGCCTTTTGGTACTTACGGGTTTACTAATAAAATCATCTTTTTTTAATCGCACTCAACTCATTTCGACCCGATAGTTCGCTCGATGGATTAATCGCAACGGCAGACTGGCCCAACAAGGTTGAAATAGAAGGGAAAGAGAAAACAAATGAACACCCAATCCTGAATCATTAAGCAGTTCAACAAATGGGGGGAGGTCCCCCTAACTGCTTTAGTTGACCCGATTAGTCAGCTATCCGGCCCAACTCACCCGGAAACCGGTCTTTATGCGTTAAGTGAGCCTTATAAATCGGGCTATGAAACTTATCCAGACGAGCCAGCAGCCCGCTGAGCTGACGTTGTTCAGACTCCGTCAAATCCCCTCCAAACAGCGCAGTTGCCCCATTCATGGCGGGTTGAATGGCTCGAAGCGTCGCCATTCCTTCGTCGGTAATGGTTAGTCTTCGAACCCGCTTGTCGATCTCGTCATCCGTCTGCACCACAAATCCGTTGTCGATCAGGCGTTTGATGACCAGCATCCCCGACGTTTTTTCGTTAATGGTCGTCTCAACGAGGTCAGTTTTAGTCATGCTGCCCCGCTTGGCCAGGTGGGCTAAGGCGATGAAATCATCGAATGACAGCAGGGGTACGGTCTCAAAAGCTTTCTTGACGTAAAACCGAAAGTAGCGGGCCAGATTGGTTACCAGGTGCGACAACAGGGTTTGCAGAACGGGTACCTCCTCCGAATAATAGGTAAAGGTTGGGGCTTCCACCAGAGCCGGGGTATCAAACTGGTTGGTGTGCGCCCAAGCCAGAAAATTAGCCTTCGTCTGATCTGCCGGGTTGGGGTATGCCTGCTCAAACGTATCGCCGAGGTCGAGCAGGTCTTTTACTAACGTCGTGTTCATTGGCTACTGAGAAAATACAAGTCTATCCGTATAACGCAGTTTGTCCATAAATGCATTAAATAAATGGAAGTAAAGAATTGAACGCGTGTAGGTTGATAAATAAGTTGTAAAACTTGGCTCATCACATAAACCATTTATGGACTTATTAGGTTCACAAATGGACTATCGTCTAATCGAGCCAATATTCACCAACTTTATCACGTATGCATCGTACTGCTTTACTATGTACCGCTCTAGCCGGCTGGCTAACCCACTTCACACCGGTCAGTGCCCAACCCCGGCGACCATTGTCCCTCACCGACGCCATAAACGGGGCAACAACGCAAAGCAAGGCCCTGAAAGTCAATGCGGCCGAACAGAGGATGGCCGGGGCTAAACTCCAGCAGGCCCGCAACAACTACGCGCCCGCCGTCAGCCTAAACCTGAGTTACGTCCGCATCAGCGACAACATCCGCCCATTTACCATCAGCCTGCCCGGTGCGGAAAACCTGGTGCTGAACCCGCAGATTCTGAATCAATCCTACAACAACGTGCAGGTTCGGCAACTGATTTGGGGCGGGGGTAAGGTCCGCTATGGCATTCAGGCCGCGGAGCGCGAAACCGAAGCCACCCGCCAGGAAGCCACCCAGTACCGGCTCGAAGCCGCCGACAACGCCACGAGTATATGGTATAACCTGTACCTGCTCAATGCCACCGAACGCATCCTCCGTCAGAACGTCCGGCTGTTAAGGAACCGACGTACTGATCTGGAAAACTTGGAAAAACAGGGATTGGTGCTCAAAAACGACGCGCTGAAGGTTGGGTTAGCCATTGCCAATCTCGAAAGCAGCCTGATCGACGTGCAAAGCGGGCAGGCCATCCAGAACTTCAATTTGGCAACGGCCCTCGGCGAACCGACTGTTACCGAGTACGTCATTGACTCCACGTCCTTGACCGCCGTTGGTGGCGAGTTGGAGCCGCTGACTACGTACCTGACCGAAGCCGGGCAAAACCGGTCGGAACTTAAAGCCCTCAGCCTACGGCGCGATGCGGCTCTGATTGGTCAGCGGATTGTCCGCTCGAACCGGCTGCCGACATTGGGCTGGGGCGGCAGTTACGACTATAATCGGCCCAATCAACGGGTGTTCCCGCTCGAACCGGCTTTCAAAGGCACCTGGAACGTGGGCATATTTCTGAGTTTCGATATTTCGGGGCAGTACGGCAACCGGGCCAAAGAAGCGGAAAGCCAGTACGGTATCGACAAAATCAGTTCGGGTATCGACCAGCTTCGCGACGGTATTCAGATAGAGGTAAACGCGCAGTACCAGGGCTACCAGCAATCGCTCGACAAAATCCGGGTAGCCCGGCAAGCCGTCGAACAGGCGACCGAAAACTTCCGCGTCGAGCAAAACCGCCTGAACGCCAGCACGACCACTCCCGCCGATTTTCTGGACGCCAACACGCAGTTGCTCCAGGCCCGGCTCAATGAGCAATCGGCCCAGGCCACCGCCGAACTTGCCCGCTGGAAACTGCTTAGAAGCGTCGGGCGCATTAATCCGTCCGTGCCCGTTCGTCCGTAAAAACTCATTCGTCCATATTCATGAACCAATCATATCCTTTCGCCATGCGTCTCTTTATCAACTGTTTATTCGGTAGCTGGATTAGTCCGGTCGTTCTTTTCACAGCCCTTGCCCTGACCGCCTGCGGTTCCGGTGAAGAAACTGACAATGCACAGGTGCAGGCCGACATCAGCCCGGTGATTTCCAAAGTACCCGGCACCGTAGTCGTTGTCCGAACCGACGATAACCGGCCCGCTAAACTCGGTGACACGCTGGTCATTCTCGACGCCCGCGAGTTTGCCCTGCGGGTGCAACAGGCCGACGTAGCCGTGCAGCAGGCGGAAGCCAACGTAATGCTGGCCCGTAAAATCGCCCAAACCGCCAGCAGCGGCACGGGCAGTGCGGTCGATAATGCCGGTGCCGCATCAGCGGGTATCGCCCAGGCGCAGGCAGGCATCAAAGTGGCCGAGGTACGGGCGTTGCAGGCGCGGCAGAATTTCGAGCGGCAGGCGCAGCTCTTAGCGCAACAATCGACGCCCCGAGCCGTGTATGATAACGCCAAAGCCGAGGGTGATGCTGCGGAAGCCCAACTCAATGCCGCCCGCCAGCAGGTGACGGTGTTGCAGCAACAGGCGAGTGCAGCCCGCAAACAGGTGACGACCGTATCGAATCAGGCCGGGGTCGCGGGCGAGGGCATCCGGCTGGCCGAACTCGCCGTGAAACAGGCCCGCGCTAACTTAGAAACGGCCCGGCTTCAGCATTCCTACACCGTCATCACGGCCCCGGCCAACGGGATTGTTTCCAACAAGAGCGTTCAGATCGGGCAGGTGGTGCAGCCGGGGCAAACGCTGATGCAGATCGCGGGCGACAGCAAGGTGTGGGTGATCGCCAATTTCAAAGAAACCCAGGTTGGTGAGATGCGCGTGGGGCAGCCCGCCGAGGTGAAAGTTGATGCGTATCCCGACAAGGTCTTCAAGGCTAAAGTCGAGTCCCTGTCACCAGCCACGGGTGCCCGCTTTTCGATGCTCCCGCCCGACAACGCCACCGGTAATTTCGTGAAAGTAACCCAGCGCATACCTATCCGCATCGCCCTGACCGAAACCGACCCGGCCACTCCCCTGCGGGCGGGCATGAGCGTAGCCGTAACCGTGAACTAATCTGACCATCAACCACATAACACACATGGAATCGACCAATCCAACTGCCGGGGCGGGGGCACTGCCCCGGACCGAGCCGACCTACGAGGTTGGCACCCGCAAGCTGCTCATCACCATCACGGTCATCACCTGCGCCATCATGGAGTTGATCGACACGTCGATTGTGAACGTAGCGACCCGGCAGATTGCCGGTACGCTGGGGGCTACCATTGAGGAAACGGCCTGGGTCATTACGGCTTACGCGGTCTCCAACATCATCATTATTCCGTTGACGGGCTTTCTGTCGGACCTGTTTGGACGCAAGGTGTATTTCACCGCATCGGTCGTGCTGTTCACGGCAGCGTCGTTTCTGTGCGGCTCGGCGCAGAGCATCGAAATGCTGGTTCTGTGGCGGTTTGTGCAGGGCATTGGCGGGGGGGCACTGCTGGCCACGGCCCAAACAGTACTGGTGGAGACGTACCCGCCCGAAGAACTGGACAAAGCGAACGGCATTTTCGGGGCGGGCATCGTGATGGGACCCACGCTCGGCCCGGTGCTGGGCGGCTATCTGACCGACAACTTCCACTGGGGCTGGATTTTCTACGTCAACATCCCCATCGGAATTATCGCTGCCGTTTTGTCGTGGAAATTCATCAAAGGCACGAAGCACAAACTGACGGGCAAGATTGACTACCTCGGCATCCTGTTCATGGTCGTCGGCATCGGCTGTCTACAGATTTTTCTGGAAGAAGGCGAACGCAAAGATTGGTTCGACAGCCACCTGATCGTCGCGCTGGGCGTGGCGTCGGGCGTCGGGCTGGCGGGGTTCATCTACCGCGAACTGACCACCGAACATCCGGTGGTGGATTTAAAGGTGCTGGGCAACCGCAACGTGGCGGTGGGGTCGGTGCTGCGGTTTGCCTTCGGGGTGGGTATTTACTGCTCGGTGTTTTTGTATCCGGTGTTCGTGCAGGGCTTTCTGGGCTGGAACGCGACGCGAACCGGCCTGCTGATGTTGCCCTCGTCGCTCATTACGGGAATGCTGATGGGCGCGATGGGAGCCGCCATCAACAAGGGCGTGAACCCGAAGCTACTGGTAATCATTGGGTTTAACTTCGTGATTGCCTACGAGATTCTGACCTATTTCAGTGCGACGATGCAGGCGGGCGAAGCGGATTTCTTCTGGCCGCAACTGATTCGGGGCATCGGCTTCGGCTTCATTTTCGTGCCGGTGGCCGGGCTGAGTTTGTCAGGGTTACGGGGCAAGGACATTGCCCAGGCGTCAGGCATCACCAATATGCTCCAACTGCTGGGGGGCGCGGTGGGTATCGCCGTCGTCAACACGTTTGTGGCCCGCCGGGTGAGCGTCCACCGGATGGATTTACTGCCCAATATTTCCCTGTCGAATCCGGCGGCTGCTGATCGTTTTCAGGGATTGGTGATGCAGTTTCAGGCCGGTGGCCGTTCATTAGTGGACGCCCAAAAGATGGCGACGGGTGCGCTGGAAGGGGCCGTTTCGACGCAGGCGGCCGTGATCAGCTACGCCGAAGGATTTATGCTCATCGGCATCATCTGCGCGGCTGTATTGCCGTTGGTTTTACTGGCAAAAATCAAAAAAGGTCCCGTCAACCTCGGTGCCGCGCATTGACGTGTCCCCCACTAACCCATTCTCCCATGACACCCGAAACAACTTCCCCCGCCGGGTCATCGCCCACCCGATGCAGCTTTTTTGAAAAACCCGCTCTGTTGCGCGATTTCCACGATCACGAATGGGGCGAACCCGTTACCGATACCGACGTTCTGTTCGAGTACATCGTGCTGCACGGCTTTGGAGTCGGCATCGGCATGAATCTGGTGTTGCAAAAGCGCGAACATTTCCGCGAGGAACTGGCCGGTTTCGACCCCGACCGGCTGGCCCATTTCGGCCCGGCCCGGATTGACGAGTTGCTCGAAAACACCCGGCTGATTCGGAACCAGCGCAAGATGGAAGCCGCCGTAACCAACGCCCGGGCCTGGCTACGGCTGCGCGACGAACTGGGCGGAAACGGGCAACTGCTGGCCTTTTTCTATACCTTCGTCAATGGAACCCCGCTCGACAACCAACGGCCCGACGGTGACCCACCCCCGCTGTCGACCCCGGCGAGCGATGCCATGAGTCAGGCCCTCAAAAAGCGGGGATTTGCCTTGATGGGACCCGCCACCTGCTACGGCCTGATGCAAACGGCGGGCTTGATCAACGACCATGCGGTAAGCTGCTTCCGGCATCGGCACTGCCTCGATCTGGCCCGCAACCTGAACCGCCCGTAACACCCGAATCAATCGCTCCTTCATCATGAAAAAATCCGGCACGGCCGACATACCCCTCTACAGCGGCCCCATTCCCGGGTGGCTCTTCGACCGCATGACCACGCTCGGCGGGGCCATTGCCGAAGCCATTCTGGTCGAGAAAGGACACGACGAGTTTCTCCGGCGGCTGTCCGACCCGTTTTGGTTTCAGAGTTTCGGGGCCGTGCTGGGCATGGACTGGAATTCGTCGGGGGTAACGACCGCCGTCATGGGAGCACTCAAACGCTCGCTCAACCCACGTTCGCACGAGTTGGGGCTGTACGTTTGTGGCGGCAAGGGCAAACACTCGCTGCAAACCCCGAACGAACTGGTGGCCGTGGGCGATAAAACAGGTTTGGATGGCAACTACTTGGCCCGGTGCAGCCGTTTAAGCGCGAAAGTGGACAACACCGCCGTTCAGGATGGGTTTCAGTTGTACCTGCACAGCTTCGTGGTCAGCCGGTCGGGCAACTGGTCGGTGGTGCAGCAGGGTATGAATACGGAAGGCGAATTGGCCCAGGCCCGGCGGTATCACTGGCATTCGGAAGCCCTGCATTCGTTTGTGGACGAACCCCATGCCGCCGTTTGCGGCACGTCGCAGGGCACGATTCTGAACTTGGTGGCGAAGGAAGCCAAACCGTCGCAGGCGGCAATGCTGCAAATTGTGGGCGAAGAACCGGAACGGATGATCCGCGAGATCAAACAGTTAGTGATGCCGACTCACAAAGACGTGCGGGCGAAAGACGTGGATTTGAAACGGTTGGGGTCCATCCTGTGGTTAGCGCAGGAGAAAGCCCCGGCCGATTTCGAGAATCTGCTGCTGTTGCAAGGACTGGGTCCCCGAACGCTGCAATCGCTGGCGTTGGTGAGCGAAGTAATTCACGGTACCCTGTCGCGGTTTTCGGACCCGGCCCGGTTTTCGTTCGCCCACGGCGGCAAAGGTGGTCGCCCATTTGCCGTCCCGACCACGGTGTACGACGAGACCATTCAGACGCTAAAAACGTCGGTCGAGCGGGCAAAGCTGGGCGAAACGGACCGGCAGCAAGCCCTGAAAAAATTAACATCGATGGCGCAGGAAGCCGAGAAAAATTTCACGCCCGACCCAAACGGCGAACAAGCTTTTGCCGGTCTGATCAAGAAAGAACGCGACGATTCCTGGCAATACGGTGGCCGGAGTATCCACGGCCCATCGCAGCCACCAATTGACGTGTAATTTGCCAATGCATGAATAAACAAAAAATCAGTGATATTGACCAGCCAATGGCAGTCCGTGGCGGATTTACCCGAGATGTGCTAACTACCCCGATGCAGGTCAGCGGCACGAGCAGTTTCAGCGCGATTATGGCCACTTAGAGCCGCTTATTCCGCAGTACCACATTGCGTCCTACCTCGGCGTAACGCCTACTCAACTCAGCCGCATTCGGCGGAGCATGGCCGGACGGTAGCCAATCGGGGCAACCCCACTTCTTTACCTATGTAAATGCCCGGCGTTCGCGGGTACGTGACCTTTGTCTTGTTAATCAACGCAAAACACGTATCAGTTATGGAAACGAATCAACTCATTGGGCCCGTTCGGCAACTCGAACGGGCCCAATCCCCTGCTCCCTCACTCCGGGATACCATTGCCCGCTACAGTGCCGGGCTTGCCGTTCTGATTGCGGCATTCCTGCTACCGCTTCAATCCCGTATCTGGAACGGCCCCAGCGGGCCACCGGCTTCGGTGCTGCTCACCCAATGGCTGTCACCGAACTGGCTCGGCAACGTAGCTGCCTCCGGCCTGGGTCAGCCGCCACTGTTGTATTTTCAGGCCGGTCACTTCTTTATTCTGGTCTATATCGGCTTATTGGTGGCCACTATTTTCACACGAACCATTACGCAAAGTTGGCTTAAAACCGGCCTGCTGGGTACGCTGACCCTTGGCGCATTGGCCGATGCGGGGGTGTACTGGTGGGGCGAGTACCTGACCAAAGCCGCCCGCGAGTTGCTGTTCTGGAACCTCGAAGTTCCCGCATTGCTGGGTTCGCTGGGGCTGGTCACGATTCTTGCTTTTCGGATTCGTCGTTCTGCTGGTCGGTCCCGGATTGCTGCCGCGCTGCCGTTTCTGGTGGTTCCGCTGGCGGTCGTGTTCACGCTGGTGTTTCAGTACATCCCGCACGGGCCGATACTGGCGGTGGCCACCACGTTGTTACTGCTCGTTAACCGCCAACCCGTCAGTGCGGCACCCGTTACCCGGCTGGTAAAAGGCATTGGTCTGGTGGCGGGCGCACTCATCGGTACGATGCTGCTGCTCAGCATCCTGTTTGCCTACCAGCCCCAACGACTGGCCGGACCCGAAATCAAAAGTTTTGCGCCGATTCCGTATCAGCTAAAAACGGGGGTTCGTCTGCACATGTTCAATACGGGCTATAACCGCATGTCGCGGGCGTTGGCACCGGGCAATCCGACCTGGCGGCCCGCCCCCGCTTTTGTCATCGAGCACCCAACGGCGGGTCTGATCGTGTTCGACGCGGGGCTGTCGTCGGACGTGGCCAGCCGGGGCGAAGCGGCACTACCCTTCCCAATGTCAGTGCTCTTCGAGAGCCGGGGCGAACCGAATCAGACCCTCGACCGGCAGATGAAGCGCGTGGGCCTGGACCCGGCGAAGGTGAAGCAGGTTATCCTGTCGCATCTGCACGACGATCATGTAGGCAATCTGAGTGCCTTCCCGCAAGCCCGCATCGTGTTGGCGACCAACGCCGACGCGACAAAATTACCGGCTCATTTACAGGCCATTCAACGGGCAGAAACCGCCAAACATGTTCAGTCGGCCATCGGAAATCTGTACGATCTACTGGGCGATGGCACCATTCGCCTGATTCGGGGCGGGGGCCACTCCGCCGAAGACCTGATGGCGTGGGTCAACCTCGATAGCGGTCCGGTGTTGCTGGCTGGCGATGCCGTAGTACACTGGGACTGGCTGCGGTCGGATGATGTGGAGCGCGTTTCGACGGACGGGTCACGGGCGGCACAGGTACGGAATCAGCTCCGGGCCTTACTCATCGCCCAGCCTGAGCTGGTGCTGTTTCCGGGCCACGATACGAGCCGGATACCGCGCCACCGGGCGGATATCGTACTGGAGAATCCGTATCTGTTTGAGAAACAGACCTGGGCCACCCGCCTTTCTTTACCTATGTAAATGGAGCGGGGTTGCTGCTCCTGTTCCTTTGTCTCAGTAATCAACGTAGTTTAAAAACACCGCCCCGGCGGGATCACCATGAAAAAACTAATCATCAATTTAATCGCTCTGGCCATGACTGCCACCATCGCTAATGCCCAAACTCCGGCGGCCGGCCGCTGCCGTGTTCTTCAGCAACAAAAGAACACTTTCATCAACCCGACCGGGTTGTTCAACCCCGAAAAGAAGAAAATTCTCATCGAAGTAGCGGGTAAAGAGTGGGGCGCAAAAGTGTTCCCCGCCAGTAGCATCGTACCCCTGCCCATGCTGGCCACCGCGCCCGGTTGCTTGATCGAAGTCGAAACGATTGCCACTAACTAATCAAGTAGCCAGTAGCCGTAAGCCAATCCAGCCGGATTGGCTTACGGCTTTATCAAACAACGCTCATGAAAACGACAGGAAACTGCATCCTCATCACCGGCGGTTCGTCGGGTATCGGCCTGGCGATGGCACGGCGATTTGCCGGGTTGGGCAACGAAGTCATCATTACAGGGCGCGATGCGGAGAAACTCCGGCAGGCTCAGACCGAACTGCCTGCCCTGCATACGTTCGGGGGTGATCTGAGCCGACCTTAAGACCTCCACGAACTGGTGCATTACCTCAAACAGAACCATCCCCGGCTCAACGTGCTGATAAACAACGCATCGGTGCAATACAACTACCAATTCGATACGGAGCCGGATGCTCTGTACAAGGTCGAGTATGAAATCAAGGCGAATCTGATGGCTCCGATCAAACTGATTACGCTCCTGCTACCCTTGCTGAAAACCAACGCTGACCCCGCCATTGTGAACGTGTCGTCGGCGTTGGGGTTCGTGCCGAAAGCGTCGGCTCCGGTGTATGATGCGACCAAAGCAGGTATTCATATTTTTACCCAGGCACTACGCTATCAGTTACCGGGCGTACAGGTGATGGAAGTGATACCTCCCTTAGTCGATACGCCCATGACGGCGGGGCGCGGATCTGGCAAGATTTCGCCGGGCGCGCTCGTGGATGAATTTATGAGGGGCTGGCAAACCAACCGGCCTGAAATGCGGATTGGCCGGGCGAAGGCACTGCTAACTCTGCACCGCTGGCTCCCCGGTGTAGCCGGGCGCATCATGCAGCGTAGTTGAACGTAAAGAAGAAACGGCTGTTGCTATTTAGAGCACTCCGGGTCATCACGCCCCAGCAAATACGAAAACAACATGAAGCACGACAAACTCTTAACCCTGATGCGGAGCTTAGTGACCGTCACGGAAGCCGACCGGGTTTTGCTGGAAGCTTTTTTCAAGCCCATTGCGGTGGTCCAGCACACGCGTTTAGTTGAGCCGGGACAGGTGGCGCGGCAGCTTTATTTCATCAACCAGGGCTATGTGCGCGTGTTCTCGACCGAAGACAACGGCAACGAAGTTACCTCCCATCTGAACTGCCAGCCGGGGTTTATTACGGCCTTCGATAGTTTCATTCATCAATCACCGTCCACCACCTGCGTCGAGTGCCTGACCGATTGCCAACTGCTGGCCATCAGCCGCCCTAACCTCGACCAACTCTATTTGCAAAGCCAGCACGTTGCCGAGTTTAGTCGATTGATTTTTGAACAGTCGGTCAGCTATAATGAGCAGCGCGCTAAAGATTTGGTGACGCTCACCGCCGAGCAGCGCTACCTGAAACTTCTGCACCACCAACCCGACATTGTCCAGAACGTGCCGCTGCAATACATCGCATCGTTCATTGGTATCAAACCCGAATCGCTTAGTCGTATTCGGCGGCAGATCATTTCCTAACCTATGTCAAGTGAGCGCAGCGGAGCAGGGCTGACCTTTGTCGTGTCAATTAATCAATACGACAATGATCACGCAACAGCTAAGCGGTCAGCCGCTTTCGTTAGTCACCGGAGCCAACGGCCACTTAGGCAATAATTTGGTTCGTCATCTACTCGCTCAGGGAGAGCGCGTCCGGGCCTCGGTTCGTAATACCAAAAATCGCGAACCATTCGCCGATCTCGACTGTGAGGTCGTAGCGGCCGACCTCGTTGACAAACCATCGCTTGTGCGGGCAATGAAAGGCGTAACAACGCTTTATGCCGTGGGCGCGGTTTTCAAACTGTGGGCAAAAGACGAGGAAAAAGAGATTTACGACGTGAATATGCAGGGGACGCGCAACATTTTGGAAGCGGCCGCTGAAGCGGGGGTTCAGAAAGTGGTTTACGTCAGCTCGGTCGCGGCCCTCAACTACAGCACCATGCCTACGAAAGAAAGTTACGGCTTCAACCCCGACCGGCGTAGCGTGTACTACAAGTCTAAAAACGACTCCGAGCAACTGGCCTTCCAATTGGCGAAGGAATACAAGCTGGACCTGGTCAGCGTGCTTCCGTCGGCGATGATTGGGAGCGAAGCCTTTGTCCTGAATGAGTCGTTCGCCATTCTCAAGTCGGTTTATGATAAGCAGATACCCATCGAAACTTCGTTCACCATCAACTGGGTGGATGTCAAAGACGTGGCAGCCGGTTGTTACGCGGCTGCCCAGCAGGGTATTAACGGTCGTCGTTACATTCTGGCCAACGAGAAAAGTATGACCCTGCGCGAAACGACGGCCCTAACGATGAAGTTGTTTCCTGATCTGGGTCTTAAACTACCGCCCGCAGTGCCCAGGGCACTGCTTTACGTAATGGCGTTCGTGATGGAACTAAGCAGCCGCTTCACGGGCAAAGCCCCACTACTGCGAACAAACCTGGTTTCCATGCTATACGGCGTAAAGCAGGACTTCGACATCAGCCAGGCCCGGCGTGATTTAGGCTTTAAACCCAAACTACCTGCCCAGGCGGTAGAAGACGCGTTGCTTTACCTACAGGCCAACTACGCCCGCTTGTCCGGCTTGCCCGGTACGTCACCGGCTGCTAATCCAGCCCGACCAGACACCAAAGTAGCGACGGCCTGAGCAGACCAGATCGAACCCAGTATGCACGGTTGCCGATAAGCACTAAATAAGGGTAGAATTTGGCGCATATCGCTCGAAAGATGCAATGGCCGAATGACGAATTTTGCGGTCAGCCGCTGCCGTACTTTTCCGCACAAGTACCCAGGCTACCCCCCTGGGTTTGTTGAGCCTATGAGACAGAAACAAATTCGCTCCTCACAGTTTCTTCCGGTATTTATGACTTCCCGGATATGCCCCACCGGAGTAGACCCCCCAGTAGGTGATGTACGGCTCGAAGCCCACGGCTTTGTAGAGGGCCTCGGCGGGCTGGTTGCCAATCGTGACCGAGATGCCCGCCGACGAATGCCCCTGTTGCCGACCGGCCACCAGTGCCGCTTCCAGTAGCTGTTTGCCGATACCTTGCCCCTGGTAGTCGGGATGCACAGCCACGCACTCGATGGTCCACTCGCCCGATGGTTTCAGAGTTTCGTCGTGGGGGTTGGGCCATACACCCGCATACTGGGTCATGAACGTAGTCGACTGCTCGGCGGTCCACGCTAAAGCGGCAACAACGGCGGGCCACTGCGACAGGCGCAGGGGACGGTAGTCGGTCTGGCTCATGACGAAGCCAGAACATCCGGCGATTAACCGCCCATCGGCTTCACCCACCACGAAGTCCTCGACCCGGCCCCAAGCCAGCGCGTCGTGGGTGTATACAGTTTGTAAAAACTGATCGGTGTCGGTTGACGTGTGGGCCAGCAGCGGATCCCAGTAGCAAAAATCGGGGGCGGGCGACGTAGCCTGGCGGTTGCACCAGGCTACGAACGACAGATCGGCGCGAGTCGCGGACCGGAATTGGACCAGGTCGCCAGTGTGTGGTTGCATAAGAAATTGATTTAAGTCAGATCGTCAAAGCAGTTGATTATTTACTCGGAAACGTTATTCCAAGATGGCCTTGACCACCGGTGTTTCAGGGGCTTCTCCGGCGGGGGCGTCGGACTTCGCGTTGTCAGGGGCGGCCAGCAGCGGGGGCGTATCGAACAAGTCATCCCGGTTGGTCAGGGCCTGGTAGGCGGTCAGGTAGCTGGCGTAGGTTTCCCAGAGCGTCAGCGGTATCAGCGAGAAGGCAATCTTCCGGTCACCTTTTGCGGCCAGATACAGACTCCGCCAGGCAATCACGGCACCGGCGTTAGTCCAGACCGCGCTCAGAATCGGGCTTTGCAGGCGGGCGTAGGCAAAACTGTAGGTGGCAAACAGCAGCCAGTTGGCCCCCTGCAGGCGGAGCAGTTCGCGCTTGTGCGGCAGTGAATCGGGCGCATTCAGCAGCCGGACGTTGCCACCCACCAGCACTGAATTGATGCCCAGCCACACCACCGGAAAAACCCAGTCGGGGGGCGAGAGGGGCGGCTTTTTCAGCTTGCCGTAATAATCACCAATGTCGGGCTGGTTTTTCGTGCGCCGGGGTGACAAAGCCCATTCCAGCGCGTTGACGCCCAGCAGAAATAAAGCGCCGTGCCACCACTGGACACGAGGGTTGCCAAAAAGCGTTTTCATACGGTTGATTGATTTAAAAAGTTGACACTTGATTTTCCGGCAACGTACCCACGTTATCGGCACTGATACTTACTTTTCGGGCCGGACGTACTGCCTCACTTTTTCTTATCGGGAAAATTGGCCCGCTCGTTTTTTGCCGCCTTCGCCACGATCTCGGTGATACGCTTCGTGCGGGTCATTTCGGTTTTAGCGTTGAGCAGCCATTCCAGAATGCCCCGCCGGGCCGAGGGCGGGAACCCTTCGAAATAGTTTTTCGCGGTAGCATTGGCCTTGAACGCTTCGTCCAAATCGGGCGGAATGGTGCCTTTTTCTACCTCGTCTAAGGCCGTCCAGGTACCCGTTTTCTTGGCTAAATCCACCATCGCCTGCCCCGCTTCGGTCATCCGGCCAGCCGCTGTGAGCTTCGCCACTTTTTCTTTGTTGACACGGCTCCAATTACTTTTGGGTTTGCGCTGGGAGAAGAGTTGCCGGTGATGCTCATCGTCACCTTTGCGGATGGCACTGTCGATCCAGCCAAAACACAGCGCTTCGTCCAACGCTTCGTCGTGGGTCAGACTGGGCGTTTGGCCGTGCTTGCGGAAAATCATGAGCCACACGCTCTGCCGGTCGGCGTGGTGTCTGCTCAGCCACTCGCGCCAGTCGCTGGCACTTTTGGGAGCCAGGGTGTCCGGGGTTTTGGTGGGGGATGCCAGTGGATTCAGTAACGGGTGAGACGATATTGGGGAAATAATCGGGGCCGGTGAGCGTACGGGATTGGTCATCGGTCGGCTGGCTATAACGTTCCGGTTGCTTTTTGGAGGGCCAACTGACCCAGCAGCACGTCGTACACGGCGCGGAGGTAATTGGTCTCGGCCTGTTGCAGACTGTATTCACTGGCCCGAAAATCAGCCAGCAGCAACGTACCTGCGTCGAACCGGACGCGGTCAACGGCCAGAATCTGCTGCGCCTGGACGATGTTCTTCCCGGTTTCGGCCAGTGTCTCGCGGGCCTGGGCTAAGGTGCTGCGGGCCGATTGTCGTTCGTAGTCGAAATCGGCCTGCAACCGCCGGACGGTGTTCTGACTCATCTGCGCCCGCCGGACGTAATCCTGCCGGTTCAGCCGTACCTGCCGCCCATCGAAGAGAGGGACGCTGACCCGAACGCCCACGTAATTGTAGGGAAACCACGTACCTGACTCAAACGGGTTGAACGTATCGGCAAACTGCTGGGCGAAGTACGCACCGTAGGCCGCGACGACCGGAGCCAGCCGTGCCCCTTCGCGCCGTTGGTTCAGCTCGTTCAGTTGCCTCGTCAGATCTTCCTGCTTCAGTTCGGGCCGGTTGTCCACGCTCTCAGCGGTCGGGTCGGTCGGCCCGAGCAGCGCGGCCAGCGAATCGGCGGGTGCCACGGGACCGTTGCCAGAGACTCGGTAGCGCAGATGTTCCAGACTCAGGGTGTATTCGCGCTCGTCGTTGCGGTGGGTGAGTTCGGCGTTGCTCAGGTCCAGGGCGAAGCGGTCGAGTTCGGTTTTGGGCAGCGTACCCGCCTTCAGCCGCGTCCGGGCCTGTTCCAGATACCCACGCGCCCGCTCACGGGCACGGTCTGACAGCCGTTGCTTCTCCCGGTTATACACCGCCCCATAATACGCCTGCGTCACCTGCTGGCGCACGTCCACCTTCAGCTTTTCGAGTGCCACCCGCTGACCCTCAACGCTCAATATGTTGATGCTCCGCTCCACGCGGCTTTGCGCGTCGTAGATTTTCTGCTCGGCCTGCACGCTTAGCACGTTCGTGACGGGCGTACCGAACAGCAGCGTCACGTCTTCGCCATTGGCAAAGGGCGCGTTGCGGATGATGTTGCGCTGAATCTGGGTATTCCAGCGAAAATCGGCCCCGGCGCTTACCTGCGGTTGCCATCGGGCGCGTCGGCGGGCTTCGTCACTGGCCACAATCTCGGTTTGTAGCTGCTGGTTGGTCAGTTCCAGCCGGTTCGCCTGCGCCTGTTGCAACGCCTGCGGGAGGGTGATGGACTGACCAAAAGCCGCCCGACCGCAAAACGGATAGACCAGCGCGGCCAGCGTAAACCAATACTGAGTTTTTCGGAATGCGTTCATCTTTGTAGGCGATTACTGATTTTGATTTAAGCCCCCTTTGGGGGACGGGATACTTTATCCCCTGAACACCGAGGCCGGTTCGAGTGAGTTGATCCGGCGGATGGCGAAGACGCTGCCACCGAGCGAGATGACGAGCGTGACGATGAACAGGGCACCCTCGAACCAGAGTGGGAAGAAAAACAACGTACCCGATTGAGCGATGCCCAGCCGAAACCCTTCCACCAGCAGCCGACCCACCGCATAACCCAGGATGGCAAACAGCAGCGCCTGAGTCAGAATCAGGCGGCTGACGTAGCCGTTGGTCGCGCCGATGGCTTTAAGCGTGCCGTAATCCTTGATGCGGTCGATGGCCGCCGAATAGAGCGTCAGGCCGATAATGACCAAGCCCGAAATAATGGCGAATCCGATCAGGCTTCCGAACGAGGCCGCGATGCCGTTAGTAGCCAGCACCGTCTGCACGGTCGTTTTCGAGAGAGCTTCGGCATTCCAGGCCCGCACGCCGTTAATGCTCCGGTTGATCTGCCCGATCACGGTGGCTTCCGAAACTCCGACTTTCGGCTTGACAAGGTAGAAACTGACCTTGTCGGTGGGTACGCCCGCGAGGTAGCGGGCGCGTTCGATGGTCGAGAAGGCGAGCAGTCCCCCGGTGAAGGAACGGGCACCCCGGGTCAGTCCGGCGTTGTAGACTTTCTTACCATTGACTTCGAAGTAATCGCCTGATTTCAGACCGCCCAGCGCGTTGGCATCGTAGAAATCGGTGATGATGGCCCCGTCCGGGATCATGGCGTCGGGCCGGGTGTTGAACAGGCCCCACGGACCACCTACGAAGGCCGGGGCTGCGGAGCCGATGAGCGCAAAGCCGCCCGTGGTGCCATTGGTAAATTTGGCTCCGGCATTAGCCACCACCACCGGATAGGCTCGCTCCACACCCGGCAACGACCCAATTTCGTAGCCCTTCCGCACGTCCAGCAGACTGAGCTGGTTAGCGTTGGTGGTCGTTTCGTCGGTAACCCAGATGTACTCCCGGTTGTTATCAACGAGGCTGGCCATCGAGTCGACCAGGAAGATGAAAATTCCCGCCTGCTGCCCGACAAGAAACACCGAGATGAGGATGCCCGCCAACGCGCCCAGCGATTTGGACCCGTCGTAGCGGATGAATTTGACGGCTGTTCGTACCATGGCTATTTCACGTTGATTATACACTCCAGCCGCGCCCCGATGATGACCTGGCCCGGATCGTCTAACTGCACCCGGACTTCGCGAACGCGCCGGTCTTCGAGGTTGGCCGTATTGTCGGCAAAGAGCGATTTCCTGCGGAGGTAGGGCGAGGCCAGTACAACCGTGCCGGTCGTCAGGCGGTCGCGGCTCCCCTGCGGGCGGACGTACGCTTTCTGACCGACTTTCACGCGCAGGGCGAAGAGTTCATCAATCTCGGTCACTGCCACGAGCGGACCGGCGGGGGCAAAATCGCCGACGGACTGGTTGCTGCTCAGGTACTGGCCCACCTTCGCGTCCAAACTCAACAGCGTCCCGTTGGCGGGGGCCTTCACCCTTTTCAGGCCCGATACCGTGCTGGCGTACTGCACGTCGGTGCGGAGCGAGCGGATTTGCCCCTCGGCCTGACGGACCTGGGCTTCAGCCTGGCGAATCTGTTGGCTGAGGTTATCGACCTGGTACTGCGAATTGTCTAAGTCCTTGCGGGTCAGGGCGTTTCCGGCGAAGAGCGTCTGGTTGCGTTTTAAGTCGGCGTCGGCTTTTTGCCACTGCACCCGGAGCGTCTGTACCGATTGCCGGGCCGATTCGACCGCGTTCCGCTGCGTACTGATTTTTACGCCCGCCTGTCGCAGTTGCGCCGACTCGACCGCGTTGTCTAATTCCAGCATGACCTGCCCCCGCCGGACCTGCTGCCCCACTTCGACGTGGATGCGCCGGACTAACCCGCCCGTTTCGGCGGAGAGTTGGCTGATGCGGGCCGCCGGTTCGATCACAGCGATGCCCAGCACCTCGTCAACGTGCCTGGGCGTTTGCACCGTTCGAACCGTGTCGCTCTGCGTGGTGTCCGACGAATTTTCTTCGCTGTCGCAGGCCGCCAGGGCGACCGTGCAGGCCCACAGAGCGACCGCCAGAGCAACCCGGCTGAATTGCCAGGGCTGGCTGAAAGAGAGTGCAGCCGTGTGGGCGGTGGCGCGGGTTGATTGTTTGTTCATTAGCATGATTGTAAGGATTTTTATTCGGTGAATTCGGCCAATTCTTTTACGACTCCGTTATCGACTTCCACGATTCGGTGGGCATATTGCTTCAGGCGCGGGTCGTGGGTGACGACCGCCACCGACTTGCCGCCGTCGGCCAGGGTGCGTAATTCCTGCATCACGATACCGAGCGAATCTTTGTCGAGCGAAGCCGTGGGTTCGTCGCAAAGGATGAGTTTAGGGTTAGTGACGAGGGCGCGGGCGATAGCGATGCGCTGCTGCTGGCCACCCGATAATTGCCGGGCCAGGTTCTTGCGCCGGTCGGTCATGCCCACCGTTTTCAGCGCCTGCCGGGTACGTTCGCGGGCTTCGGAGCCGCTTACGCCCTGAAGTTGCAACGGCACCATCACGTTTTCTTCGGCGGTGAGCGGAGCCAGCAGGTTGAAATTCTGGAACACAAACCCGATGGTGCCGAGCCGAAGCTTGGCCAGCGCATTCGGTTTGAGCTGGTTAACGTGTTGCCCGTCCACCCACAAGTCGCCGTGAGTGGGGTAAATCACGCACCCCAGCAACGAGAGCAGGGTGGTTTTGCCCGACCCCGACGGCCCGATAATGAGCAGCAATTCGCCCGTGTTGAGCTGAAGCGTAGTTGGTTGTAACGCGACTATGGTCTGGTCGCCTGTTTTGTATTCCTTATCAGTACCCTTAAGTTGTGCTACCATATCTTTCCATTCATTTATACGACAATATTACTACGAAAATTGAGTAAACGTTTTATAACTGAAAGAAAAAAGATCAATTCTTGTAATAAAAATTTTTATTACTTGGTTTAACAGTATCAAACCACAGTAAAATGGAGCAGGGAGAAGAACAATTGGTAGTGCTGGTAAACGCCTGGGCTGCCTACAGCACGGCCACACCCAACGCCGACATCGCCGGGTTTTGCCTGCATTACCTGACCGAACGCACAGACTCAACTCTATCGCAGTCGGGGGAGGGAGATGCATTGGCTGTTGACACGCATCCGGTCCCGGCTGTGGAGCATTACGTCAAACCGGCGGGCGACGCGGTTTTTATGCCCCGGCCCGAAATCAGGCTGGGCGAGTTAGTGGGGCGGATGGCGGGCTACATTGACTTTTACTCGAAGAAGGCCATGCAGCCGTTCCGCTTCAGCGGAGTCGATGACCCGGTGTACCTGCTGGCCTTAGTGCAGATGGGTACGCCCAAGAAGAGCGAACTGATTTATGAGATGGTATCCGAGTTCGCGTCGGGTATCGAGATCATCAACCGGCTGGTCCGGCTGGGCCTGATTGATGAATTTCCCGATGAGCATGACCGCCGGTCGAAGCGGTTACGAATCACGCCGGCTGGCTTAGCGATGATTTACCAAGTCTTTCCGGCAATGGAGCAGTTACTCGACGTGGCCTTTGGCTCGCTGACGGCGGGCGAAAAAGCCCTGCTGGTGCAGCTTTTAGACAAACTCTACCGCTACCACGACGAACATTATAAACGAAGCAAGAACGCTGATTTCGAGGAAGTATATAACCGTATGGTGGGGAAGAAAGACCAGTTGGACGAAAAGAACAAGCAATAAATGTTGCCTCATACAAATCCACATACAGTTAAATGTAGTGATTATCGATGTAGAGTTCCGACATGCTTCGTATGGGCAAGAAATTAGTTCACCCCCCGTCGTTACGCTTCTGATGAATATTGAGTAGCGTTTTTCTCAGGTGACATCAATGTTTAGGTAGTCCTCAGAAAGTAATGATAATCAGCAAAGGCCGCAGTCGGGCCGTAGTTTTAGGTCGCCAAACTCATGGCTACGTGCCATGTTTCAACAACATAACTGCCCTGCCTGCCGCTCGACAAACTTAGTTAAGAACGGTTCCACTTACTATGGCAAAGCCCGCCTAAAATGGAAAGGCTATGCTCGCCAGTTTGTCCAGATGCGAACTTGCTGGTGGGCGTTTTGGGCTGAGCCGTGGCCGAAACGGTCAGGCCAGCATACAAGAGCAAAAGAAGAGACAGGCGCATGGGCGATTAACGAAGTTTAGGGTTGTGCATGTACTCGTAAACCGATCAGGCAGATCTGAGCCATCCGAACTAAGGTGACAAGTTGCTCCACAAACTCATCCATTAATTTGAATACCACTCCGCCACCATCTCACCCCGCCCCTTGCTTTCCAGTTCCCGTTCCAGATTGTCGGGGATTTTAGGGAAGAAGTCGATGCCGGTCAGTTGCTCAATCTGGTCCACCGGCACCACAAACTGCTTCAGCGAGTTGTCGCTCGGTTCGTTGTCGAGCAGAAAACCGATCATCCGAATGTCGGGCTTATTGCAGTACAAGATCACCTTGTAAAACTTACCCGGGACGCTTACTTCCGTGACGCGGCCAATAGTCGGCAAACCGGGCTTCAGCACGGGACCCGTCACCACGTACAGGCCATTGTCGCGCAACGCCCACCGCCGGACCAGTTCTTCCAGTTCTTTCCAGATGCCCCGGTTAAACTGCGGAGCCTGCGGGCTGATGTTACTCATAAAAAACGTTTCCTGCATCATCCGGCGGGAAAACTTAAAATCGCCCGCCGGAGCCAAATGACCCCGGTCGTAGCCGGATCGGGTATAATCGGACGAAAGAGCCGAGCCGGTCGACACGGCCGGGTCAGGGACGAATCGGGAGCCTTCGCGGTCGGTATCGCCGTTTATCTCCTCGGGCAACAGCGGATACGCCACCCAGTCAGCCTGCTTGTAAGCGTCCCGGAAGCGGAGCGCGTAGCCTTCATGCCGGACGATTTCGTCGGATGAGCTGGTGGCGGGCAAACTAAAGTTAGCCTGCTTCTCGAAGTCAAAAAAGACTTTCCGGGTGGTGCTGATCGAGGGCGTCGGTCCGGCGTTGTCGCTGGCCGAACCGGACGGTCGGTCATCGGACGCTTCGCCCTCCGCATCGGTGGGGTTATCGTTCCGGTTATCAGTCGCTACGTCTTCCGCCCCCGTAGGTTCGGGCGCTTTGTAGGGGTTGTCTGCTTTCTGACCGGGCCGGTCCCGTCCCAGCCCAACAAGCTGACGAATATCGTCCCAGAACGCCACAACGGGCTGCGTACGGCCCCCATAATGCAGAAATAGACCGATCAGGAAAAAGATGAACAGCAGCACCAGCGTGTTGCCACGCAGCCGAAATCCCCGGCGATGGTATTTTTCTGTATTGACTCGTGGAGTGAAACGCATAGGGGTAAAGTTACGAAAGGAGTTTTAGGTTTGTAGTTTGTGGTTTGTAGTTGCGGTTCCCCGCCGGTGCGGTCAGTCCCGGCGGACCGGCATCCAGCTTACGCGTCAGCTAACTACAAATCACGAACTACAAACCCAAAACCGCTGTTTTTACCTCATGTCATCAGTAAACATTATCGTTATTGGGGGGGGAGCGGCCGGTTTTTTCGGTGCCATCACGGCGGCCGAAACCTTCCCGGATGCCACCGTCACGATTCTCGAAAAAACCCGCACCGTACTCAACAAAGTCCGTATTTCGGGCGGGGGACGCTGCAACGTGACCCACGCCTGTTTCGACAACCGGCAGTTGGCGAAGCACTACCCACGGGGCGAAAAGCCGCTTCGGGCACTCCTGGACCAGTTCGACGCGGCTACCACGGTACGCTGGTTTGAAGGCCGGGGCGTCGCGCTCAAAACCGAAGCTGACGGCCGGATGTTTCCAGCTACCAACACCTCCGAAACCATCGTGGACTGCCTGCTCAGCACCGCCCGGCGGCTTGGTATCGAAATACGGACCAGTTGCGGAGTCAGCACCCTAATTCAGCAACCCGACCACACGGGCTGGCAACTCTCTATGCTGGACGGCAGCACCTTGCGGGCCGACCGCGTTCTGGTCGCTACGGGTGGTTATCCTCAGCTTCCCTCCTATGGCTGGCTGCCCGGTCAGGCCGAGCCGCTGCTGTCGCCGGTGCCGTCGCTGTTCACATTCAACGTCCCTAACAGTCCATTGCTGCCCCTGGCGGGCGTATCGGTGCCCGATGCCAGTGTCTACGTTGTGGGTACGAAGCAGGAACAGCGCGGGCCGTTGCTGCTGACACACTGGGGATTCAGCGGACCCGCCGTGCTTCGGCTGTCGGCCTGGGCAGCCCGCGAACTGGCCGATGTTGACTATCGCTTCACGTTGCGGGTGAACTGGGTGCCCACATTCAACGACAACACGCTGCGGGCAGGGTTGCAGGACTTCCGGCAGCAGAACGGCCGCAAACAGGTATCGTCGCAGAATCCGTTTGGATTGCCGTCGCGGTTATGGCAGGCCATGGTGCAGGAATCCGGCATCGCCGACGAACAACGCTGGGCCGACCTGCCCGCCAAACCGCTGAATCGATTAGCCAACCGCCTAACAAACAGTCAGTTTGACGTGGTGGGTAAAAGCACATTTAAAGATGAGTTCGTAACCTGTGGCGGGGTGGCGCTGGGTGGACTGCACCCGCAAACGCTCGAAAGCATAATTCAGCCGGGCTTGTTTTTCGCGGGTGAAGTGCTGGACGTTGACGGCATCACGGGCGGTTTTAACTTTCAAAGTGCCTGGACAACGGGCTACGTAGCGGGTCTGCACATTGGGCGGTAATTAACCCGCCAGCACCGACCGCGCCGTTTCTTCATCCTGCTTCAACTGAGCAACCAACGCGGGCAAGCCGTCAAACTTCTGTTCAGAGCGCAAAAACTCCCGGAACCGGAGGGTCAGATGTTCACCGTAAATGTCCTTGTCGAAGTCGAAAATATACGTTTCGATGGTCTGGTTCGTACCGGCCACAGTGGGTCGAAACCCAATATTCAGCATCCCGGCCAGGGTTTGCCCGGCATACAGCACATCGACTGCGTAAACGCCGTTGGCCGGCACGAGCTTATTCGCATCGTCGACCTGCATATTAGCCGTTGGAAAGCCAATCGTGCGGCCCAATTGCCGACCCTTCACAATGGTACCCGTCAGGCTATACGGCCGACCCAGAAACCGATTGGCCGTTTGAATAATACCCTCCGTCAGGGCAGTGCGAATCTTGGACGAGCTGACCCCAACCGCTTCAACATCGTGCCGGGGTATCTCTTCCACCTCGAACCCGTATTCGCCCTGGTGGGCTTTGATGTATTCAAACCCGCCTTCCCGGTCGCGGCCGAAGCGGTGGTCGTAGCCGATGACCAATTTTTTCGTTCCTATTTTTTCGATCAGAATCTGCCAAATGTACTCCTCCGACGATAACTGCGAAAACGAGCGCGTAAACGGAATGACGACTAAATGATCAACACCCGCCTGATCGAGCAGGTCAATTTTTTCGTCGAGTGTGGTCAGCAGCTTCAGGTTCTGACTGTCGTTGGAGACGACGGTGCGCGGGTGCGGCCAGTACGTAATCAGCACCGATTGGCCACTGCTGGCGTCAGCCACTTCGGTGAGTCGGGCCAAAATGGTTTGGTGGCCCCGGTGAACACCGTCGAAGGTACCGCTGGTGACAACGGCGTTAGGCAGGGGCTGGAGGTCGTCGAGACCACGATGAACGATCATAGTGTTGTATCTGATGCGGTCACTTGGGGGTCAGCATCCAGACCCCGACTGTCACGGCATTTGGCAATAAAATTGTCAAGTGTGTACGCATCGGCAACCCGGAAGTCGCCAATGCGGGTCCGGCGCAGGGCGCTCATGTACGCTCCATTGTTGAGCAGTAAGCCCAGGTCACGCACTAAACTGCGAATGTACGTGCCTTTGGAACACACGATGCGGAAATCTACCGCGGGGAAACGGCTGGTATCAATCTCAAACACGGACACGGTTACCAGCCTACTTTTGATGCCACCATCGACCGAATCGGCGGTCTCACCGCGACGTGCTTTTTCGTACAGCCGTTCCCCATTGACCCGCACGGCGGAATAAATGGGCGGTATTTGGGTGATGTCGCCGGTCAACTGCCGGGCAGCCTGGTTAATCTGTTCGGGGGTGATACCACCCGTGTCGAACTCCCCATCAAATTCGGTTTCGAGATCAACGGAGGGCGTGGTTTTTCCCAGTACGAGCGTACCCGTATATTCTTTCTCCTGCGCCTGATACTGGTCGATTTGCTTAGTCATCTTGCCCGTGCACAGAATGAGCAGGCCCGTGGCGAGCGGATCGAGCGTACCGGCATGACCAATCTTCTTGAACTTACAGGCGTATTTCAGCTTGTTGGCTACGTCGAATGAGGTCCACGTCAGCGGCTTGTCGATTAGAATGAGTTGGCCGGGATCTTGTACCGGTGGAGTCGTTGGAGCAGACAATTAATCTAAAGTCGTTTTGTAATAATCAACGATGTACTGAAAGACGCCCAGTACCTGATCGACATCAGTCACCGCGTATAGCTTCGGATCGATGTAAATCGTATTGGCCTCATAAACCAGAAATTGCCAGTTGGCTCCGGTTGTTACGCAGCCGTAGATTTTATCGAGAACGACACCACGTTTCTTATTGAACAGGTCGGCGCCAATCAACTGAGCCGCGCATTGTGAAATGCCAATGTCGAAATCCTGCTTCTTTGCTTCGACAACCTGAATGACCGGAAAATTGATGCTGTAGGAACAGGTGTCCTTAGCCAGAATAAAGTCACACTCACCATCAAGCCCAGCCGCTACATCGGCGTCTAAGTTCTCGCCGGAGTGGATCGTGAGGAATGGATTATTGCGCCGTTTAATTTCCTTAAGGACCGGCACGACGATCCACTCTGACTTTGCCTTTTCACTTCGCAGCAAAATCTCGTGCGTTTCGTCAAGATCAGCGATAAGCCGTTCGCTGGCGACAACGGGCGTTATGTCGTCAAAAAGCGACTGCAACCGGTTATTGATACCGAACCGTTCCTGAATTTTCTCTAACGTGAAATCGCTGTACGGCATAGCAAACGGTCGGTTAGCCAATCAAAGTTACGCGCAAACAACCGCTACAATACATCTAATTTCACCCCGGCGGCCGTCAGTCCCAGCAGCAGCAGGCCCAACGCAATGCGGTAGTAACCGAACGCTCTGAAGCCATACTTAGTCAGAAAACCGACGAAGGCACGGATGGCCAGCAAGCCAACCAAAAACGCGATGGCGTTGCCAATGAGCAGCGTCTGGTAATCGGCGGGTTGCAGCAGTTTGTAGGTTTTGAGGAGTTTGTAGCCCGACGCAGCCGCCATGGTCGGCACGGCCAGAAAAAACGAGAACTCAGCCGCCTGGGTGCGGGTCAGCCCCTGATACATGCCGCCGATGATCGTGGCCGCCGACCGCGACACGCCTGGAATCATGGCGATGCACTGAAAGAAACCGATACGAAGCGCATCGGGGGCGGTTACGTCGCCGTCTTTGGGTAACCTCTTCACGATCCGGTCGATAAACACCAGCACGACACCGCCCACCAACAGCGTAATGGCTACGACAACAACGTTTTCGAGCAGCGAGTCGATGAAATCGTTCAGCAGAAAGCCAATGACGGCGGCTGGCAGAAAAGCAATCAGGATTTTGGCGTAGAAATCGACGAACCGCTGCGTCTTTTGTGGTAAGCGCCGGACCCAAACCGGGGCCTCAAAATCATCGGTGCGGGTGTCGACTAAGAACCGGCGGTGGTAAAGCACCAGCACCGACAGAATGCAGCCGAACTGAACGTTGACGGTGTAGAGTTTGGTGAATTCATTCCCGGCGATGCCCGCCAGCGAGGAGTAAATAATCATGTGGCCCGTTGAAGAAACCGGCAGGAATTCGGTCAATCCTTCGATAATGGCCAGCGCAATGGCGTGAATAAGGTCCATTCAGGTGTAAAAAGTGTTTGCGTGTTCGCGTCTGTAATTAATTACAAACGTAAACACGCAAACACATAAACACTACAAAAATCGCCTACGCTCTTGCTGGGCGAGCCAGAATGGCAAAAAATTCGAGCACAAAGCCGCTCATCACCACGAGGGGACCGAGCGTCAGGCCCAAGAATCCGAATCCAAATTCTTCTTTGTCGAGGCTCATAATAAAAAAGCCCAGCAGGATAACGCCAATGCCAATCAGCATGAGCGTGTAGTTGCGCCGACCAAAAGGCAGCGCAGCCGCCGAATCGGCCCGGCGCGTTGGTTCGGTCATCAATGGCCGGGTCGGTGCGGGCCTGGTAACGGGTGCCGTTGGTGCTGCCACAACCGTCGTCTTTTTGGCGGGTTCTTCGCGGGTCAGCGTCGCCGGGCCGCCATACTGTTTGTCCTTTGCCATTTTCTTAAAGGTTAATGGATAGTGAACAGTGTAGAATGGAAAATGGCCTTCAACTGGCAGCACTTCACCATATCATTGCTCACTATGCATTCGGGATCGCCCGTGCGGTACGTTATTTATTAATAAAGTTCATCCAATGTCAATCCTAAATAGCGGTGAACGGCCTGGAAGGTGCTGATAAAGCCAATCAGAACACCTAATGCCAGAATGCCCGCCAACAGCATCGCTATTTTCTCCGGTTCCTGAAATGCCGCCAACTCGGGCAGGTTGTGAGTGGCAACCTGCAGTGCAATCAGCAACATGACCACGGCAATAACGCCCGCCAGCAAACCCTGCATAATGCCCCGGCCCAGAAACGGCCTCGTAATAAATCCGTTCGTGGCTCCTACCAACTGCATACTCCGAATCAGTAAGCGCTGTGAGTGAAGCGCCAGCCGGATCGTATTGTTCATCAGCACAACGATAATGATGAGCAGAACCACTGCAAACGCCGACATCACCATGTAAATCCGGGTAATGTTCCGGTTAATGCTGTCCACCAAATTTTCCTGATAAACGACCTCGAATACCCCGTCGATTTGCTCTAAATCTTCTTTTACTCCCTGTAGTTTAGTCTCATCAAAGTATTCTTCGTTGAGCTTAATTCTATAACTGTCGCGGAGTGGATTTTCGCCGAGAAACTTCGAAAAATCTTCTTTCGTCTCCGCAATAAACTCCTTAGCCGCTACATCTTTCGTAACCAGACTAACCTGCGGTTCCCCGCCCGTTTTCAGGATATAAGGCCGCTCAGCGATGGTCCGTTGCAGGGTCTTGATCTTCGCCGGATTGAGATCTTTATCCAGAAAAGCCCGCATCTCGTAGTTCTCGCGGATGAACGTTACTAATCGTTTCGACTGGATGGCCAGCAGGCCGCAAAAACCAATTAAAAACAGAGCCAGCGTCAGGCTAAACAAAATCATGCCGCTGGGATACGTACCTACTTTCTTTTTCGTACGAGCCATTCAGGGGTTCGTGTTGTTGAGACAAAAATAATCGTTCCGACCAGGAAACGGCCCAATTTAAGGAAATTTAAGAGGAGAACCGTAAAAGCCCGAATATCGATAGTGTCTCACGTTGAAATTTAGGCTGGTTTGGCCATTCTGTCCGCCCCATAATTACCTTTGCACCGGGCATTCATCTTTCTAAAAAGCAGATTTTGAAGGCTGCACCAACACTAAACTAAATCCTGACCATTCGAAAAATTCGCTGATGACTTCGGTTATTACGGCTTTCTGGCGTCGCCTGGACGTACCGGGTCACGATGCGGCCAGCGTGAGCCAAACAGCACGCGGTTATGAACTCTTCGGGCAGTCTGTGTTTCTGGATTCACGGGGGCCAGCAGCGTTGCGCTACGTCCTGGCCTTAGAACCTGACTGGTCAACCATCGAGGGGCATATTACCGGATTCATCGGCGAACGCCCGGTTGACGCCCACATTGTCCGCTCACCAGAGGGCTGGACCTTGAACGGAACTAATTATGGGATGGCAGGGGTGGTTGACCTGGACCTGGGTTTCACCCCGGCAACCAACATCTTGCAGCTTAAACGTACCTCCCTGGCCGTCAACGAGGCTGCCCACTTTGATGTTGTCTGGCTGGAGGCTGGTGACGAAAAACTCCAGCGGCTACCGCAGGAATATCGGCGAATTTCCGAATTCGAATACGATTATAACTCCCCTACCGTCGATTACCACGCAACCATCGTTCTAACTCCAAGCGGCTTTGCTGCGGTTTATCCAGGTCTTTGGGAAATCGTGCATTGACAACGCCCACAGTGAAAATTGCGATTGAGACACTGCCCGAATATCCTGTTACGACAGGCCCAGCATCAGCCCGCGCAACTCAGCCAATCCGCGCAGCCGACCAATGGCCGTGTAGCCGGGATTCGTTCGCTTACCCGAGGTCAGGTCGTCGAGCATCCGGTGGCCGTGGTCCGACCGGAACGGCATTCGCAAATCCGTCCGCCCCGCTTCCTGCCTGCGCCGTTGCTCGGTCAGCAGTGCCCGCATCACGCCCACCATTGGCACGTCGCCTTCGAGGTGGTTGGCTTCCTGAAAACTGCCGTCAGCCGACCGCTCAGTGCTGCGCAGGTGAATAAAGTGAATGCTGGGTCCCAGTCGTTCGACCATGCCAATCAGGTCGTTGTCGGGCCGGACGCCGTACGAGCCGGTGCAGAAACACAGCCCATTGGCAGGTGAATCGACCGCCGTTAGCAGCGCACGGGCATCGGCTTCGGTACTGACCACGCGCGGCAGTCCCAGAATTGGATACGGCGGATCGTCGGGGTGGATGGCCAGCCGAACGCCCACTGACTCCACTACGGGCACAATTTCGCGCAAAAACGAGTACAGGTTCTGGCGCAGTTCCGGGTCGCCCACGTCGGCGTAGGTTGCCAACGCTTCGCGAAACTGCTCAACGGTGTAACTTTCTTCAGAGCCGGGCAAGCCTGCAATGATGGTGCGGGTCAGGCGCTTAACCTGCGCGTCGGTCATGGCGTCGAGCCGGGTGCGTGCCCGGCGCTGCTGCTCGTCGGTGTACAGGTATTCGGCACCGGGCCGTTGGAGGATGTACAACTCAAAGGCGGCAAACTCGGTCGCGTCGAAGCGCAGGCCAGTGGAGCCGTCGGGCATGGGAAAGTCGAGGTCGGTGCGGGTCCAGTCGAGTACGGGCATAAAGTTGTAACAGACCGTGTCGATACCCGCCTGCGCCAGATTGACGATGGACTCCTTGTAGTTCTCGATGTAACGCCGGTAGTCGCCGGTGCGGGTTTTGATACCTTCGTGCACCGGAATACTTTCCACCACCGACCACGTCAGCCCAGCCTGTTCAATTTGTAACTTCCGACTGATGACCTCAGCCAACGGCCACACCTCCCCATTTTTGATGTGATGGAGTGCCGTGACGACGCCGGTGGCTCCGGCCTGCTTCACGTCGGCGAGCGATACGGGATCTTTAGGGCCGGGCGAATCGCCAAACCAGCGCCATGTTTGTTCAAGCATGAAAGGTATCACGGACTGAAGCCCGTATTTTGTTTTGTAACTCCCCGTATTTTTTGTTTAAAAAAAGCAGACACGGGCTGAAGCCCATGGGTACGTTCAGGTAAAAAAGCGCACTCCTCCGCTTTTCTCCCCAACTAAGCTCCTCGTGTTTTGCAAACCATTACCACATCCGGCCGCTTTCGGTGGCGAATCGTCGCGTTACTGTTCATTGCCACGACCATCAATTACGTGGATCGGCAGGTCCTTTCGTTTACGATGACCGACGAAGTATTTCGCAAAGAAATGCTCGATCTGTCTCCCGACGCTGTGCTGACCAAAGAAGCGACCGACCGCTTCAAAGTGTTGTACGGCGATGTTGACGCGGCCTTTAAATTCGCCTATGCCATTGGTTTTCTGATTGCGGGCTGGCTCATTGACCGGATTGGCACCAAACGCGGCTTTTCCATCGGCATCATTGTCTGGAGCTTCGCCGGTATGCTGACTGCTTTTGTGGGCAACATTGCCGGACTGCGGTGGGCGCGGGCGTTGCTGGGCCTGGGCGAAGCCGCCAATTTCCCCTCGTCCATCAAGACCGTGTCCGAGTGGTTTCCCCGGCGCGAACGATCCTTCGCCAACGGTTTGTTCAACGCCGGGGCCAACGTCGGCATTATCCTGACGGCCCTCGCCGTGCCGTACCTGATTCTCAACTTTGGGTGGCGCAGTTCGTTTTTGGTGACGGGCGTGCTGGGGTTCGGGCTGCTGGCACTGTGGTGGTTTACCTACAGCAAACCGGAGCAAAACCCCAAACTTTCGTCCGACGAACTGGCGTACATTCGCAGTGACGACGAGAAGATAGCGCCCATAAAAGTATCGTGGGGCCGTTTGCTGGGCTATAAACAAACGTGGGCGTTTGCCGTCGGCAAGTTCATGGCCGACCCGATCTGGTGGTTTTACATGTCGTGGTTACCCGATTTTTTCAATTCCAACGACGCCCTCGACCAGAAGCTCGACCTCAAAAGTTTCGGTATTCCCTTCCTGATTATTTACGTCGTCTCCGACGCGGGCAGCATTTTCTTCGGCTGGCTCACAACCCAATTCATGAACCGGGGCTGGTCAGCCAACCGTGCCCGCAAAACGACCATGCTTATTTGTGCGCTGTGCGTAGTTCCAATTTTCTTTGCGGCCCAAACCAGCAGCCTCACGGTGGCGATTGCCCTGATTGCCCTGGCAACGGCCGCGCATCAGGGCTGGTCGGCCAATATGTACACCTTTGCGTCAGATTTGTTCCCCAAAAACGTGGTCGCGTCCGTAACGGGCATTGGCGGTATGTTCGGAGCCGTTGGCGGTATCTTGCTGGCGCTGCTGGCCGGGCGGATCATCACGGCGTTTGGTTACCTGCCGATGTTTATTATTGCCAGTTGCGCCTACCTGATTGCCTTGGGAATCATTCACCTGATTCTGCCCCGGCTGGAACCGATAAAGACCGAAGAACTTATTAACGAACCGGTTGTCTGACTCCGCATGAACATCATCACTTTCGGCGAAGTCATGCTCCGGCTTAGCCCACCGGGTGTCGACCGGTTTGCACAAGCCGACGCGCTGACCATGCATTTTGGCGGCACCGAAGCCAATGTAGCCGTGTCACTGGCGCAGTTCGGGTTATCGGCCACCCACGTCACACGCTTTCCTGACCATGCCATTGGCCGGGCGGCTGCGGGCTACCTGCGTCGGTACGGCGTCGATACGGGATCGGTTCGGTTTGGCGATGGACGAATGGGCCTTTATTTTCTGGAAACGGGTGCCGGAAGCCGGGCCAGCCAAATCATCTACGACCGGGTCGACTCGGCGTTCGCCCGCATCCGGCCCGACGAGCTCGACTGGGAGTCGGCGCTGACCGGACCAACGGGAACACCAGCCTCGTGGTTTCACTGGACCGGCATCACCCCCGCCCTGTCGCAGGGGGCCGCCGACTGCTTGCTGGCGGGCATTCAAACGGCCAACCGCTTAGGTATTCCCGTTTCGGGCGACATCGTATACCGCTCGAATTTGTGGCAGTACGGCCGAACTCCGCAGGAAATTATGCCCGCGCTCACCGAAGGCTGCACCCTCGTGCTGGGCAGTAAGGCGCTGTTCTCGGAACTTTATGGCGTTGTGGGCAGTACCTTTACCGAAGCCGGACAGGCACTCATGGAACGGTTTCCGCGTGTTCGCTACGTAACCGATACCAAGCGTAGTTCAATCAGCGCATCGCACAACCAGCTGTCGGCCAAGCTGTTCGACGGCGAAGCGGTTTACAAATCGAGGGTGTACGACATTCAGCCGATTGTGGACCGCATTGGCACGGGCGACGCGTATATGGCCGGGCTAATCTACGGCCTGCTCACCTTCAACGATCCACAGCGGGCCGTTGAGTTTGGCGCGGCAGCCTCGGCGCTGAAGCACACCATCCCCGGCGACGTGAATCTGGCCACCGTAGCCGAAGTCGAAACGCTGGAGCGGGGCGATGGATCAGGCAAATTGAAACGATGACAAAACAGTTGGTGAGTTAATGAGTCAGTAAGTCGATGAGTCAATTAGTATCTGTTTGACTCATCGACTCACTGACCCATTAACTCACTGATTCATTAACTCACTAACTGACTTTATGGCCCGCATTCCCCGCCTTTCCGTTTACCAAACCATTCGAGACGTACCGCTGGTGCCCGTTTTCTACCATCCCGACGCTGAGGTGTGCGCGGGTGTGCTGAGCGCGTGTTACCGGGCGGGCGTCCGGGCCTTCGAGTTCACCAACCGGGGCGACTTTGCCCACGAGCGGTTTGCCGACCTGAGCCGACTCTGCGCCCGCGACTTTCCCGATCTGGCCCTCGGTGCGGGGACAATTCTGGACGCGCCAACGGCCGCGCTGTATCTACAGCTTGGTGCCGATTTCATTGTCGCACCGACCTTCAGCGACGAGGTGGCTCGCGTCTGCAATCGCCGGAAAGTAGCGTACATGCCCGGCTGCGCTACGCTCACCGAAATCACCACGGCCCACGAATGGGGCGTCGAAATTGTGAAAGTATTTCCGGGTGAGGTGTTGGGACCGGGCTTCATCAAAAGCCTGAGTGGACCGCTGCCCTTTGCCAGTGCTATGGTGACGGGGGGCGTAGAGCCGAACCGCGAGAGCTTAGCCAAGTGGTTCGGGGCCGGGGCGGTAGCCGTTGGCATGGGGTCGCAGCTTTTCCCGAAAGCGGTACTAACCGACCACGCTTTTGATAAAATTGAAACTACGGTTCGCGATGTTGTTCGTATTATTGCCGAAATAAAAAATAGTCAATCAGTTGGTTAGTGCTTGCGCCAGCTACTCACCGATTAACCAACTGATTGAATGATCAACTGATTGACTGACCAACTGAAGATGTCCCGACTGAACCGCACAACCCACCCCGCCCCTGTTTTTCCCGAACGAATTCTGCAATTTGGCACGGGTGTGCTGCTGCGCGGCCTACCTGATTATCTGGTTCAGAAGGCCAACGCCGAAGGGCGGTTCAACGGCTCTATCGTAGTCGTGAAATCGACCGACAGCCAGACGGATGAGTTTACGGAGCAGGACAATCTCTACACGGTGGCCGTTCGGGGGGTGCAAAAGGGGCAGGACGTGTCCGAGACAACCATCATTTCGGCGGTGAGCCGGGTGCTGGCTGCACAAACCCAATGGGACGAGGTGCTGCGCATTGCCCGCAATCCGAATTTACAGATCATTATTTCCAACACCACTGAAGTCGGGCTGAACTACGTGGAAGAAGGTATTTTTCAGCGGCCACCGCAGTCGTTTCCGGCTAAGCTGACGGCTTTTTTGTACGAGCGATTCCGCAGCGTGGGTGGCTCACGGGCCAAAGGTTTAGTGGTGGTCCCGACCGAACTCGTGACCGACAACGGGCTTAAACTCCGCGAAGCCGTCGAGAAATTAGCCACGTTCAACGAGCTGGGTAAGCTGTTTACCAAGTGGCTGAAGTTTCACGTCCGGTTCTGCAACTCGCTCGTGGACCGCATCGTCACGCGCCCCACCGACGAAGCCCGGCAGGCGCTACAGGTCCAAACCGGCTACGAAGACGAACTGCTCACCTTCACCGAACCGTACCACCTGTGGGCCATTGAGGGCGACGACCGCGTCCGGAAAACGCTTTCCTTCGCCGATGCCTCGACGCCCCAGATTATCATTGATGAGGACATTAATTTTTACCGGGAGCGCAAACTTCGCGTGCTGAACGGCACCCACACCCTCACCATGCCGCTGGGCTATTTGCTGGGTCTGGAAACCGTTGCCGACGAGATGAAACACCCCGACATGAGCCGGTTTGTCGAATCGCTGATGCTCGATGAGATCGTGCCGACGGTGCCTGACTACGGTATTCCGGGGATGGACAAAGCGGCCGTGGCGCAGTTTGCCCACGACGTGCTCGACCGCTTCCGAAACCCCCACCTCGACCACCTGCTGCTGAATATTTCGCTTCAGGAAACGGCCAAGATGCAGTCGCGCAACGTAGCCACGATTCAACGATACTACGCTCAGTTCAACGCTGTACCGAAACACATGGCCCTGGGCTTTGCCGCGTATCTGCTGTTCATGAAAGCCGTTCGGGAAGAGAAAGGCCAGTTTTTTGGTGAAGTCAAGGTGGGCAGTGGGGTGCTTACCTATCCCATCCGCGACGAACGGGCGGCTTATTTCTACGGCGACTGGAAGGTGGTGAAAGTTAGCAAGCCAGACACCATCAGCACATTCGTAACGAGCGTTCTGTCGGACCTGACGCTTTGGCAAACCGACCTGAACGCGCTACCGGGTTTTGCCGATGCGGTGGTGATTAATCTTCGGGCGCTGCTGGCCGACGGAGCCGCAAAGACCCTGGCGAAGTCGTTGTAGCGTATCCAAAGCTGAATAATAAACGTCGGCTGGCTACTTATTTCTGCCGACAACAACGTATGACGCCCCTGATACGCGTATGCACATTGGTTTGATTGGCTGTGGCCGGTGGGGTCAGCTCATCTTACAGAATCTGACCGATCTGTCAGTAACCGTAACCGTCTGCGACACCAACCCGGACCAGTGCGAAAAAGCCCGGCTGCTGGGCGCTGCGGCCGTAACCTACTCACTCGATGCCCTCCATCCGCTCAATGGTCTGATCGTGGCGACCCCGGCCTCCACGCACCGCGCCGTACTGGAACAGGTTGCCCCATTCGGCAAGCCCCTATTTATCGAAAAACCACTGACTACTACCTACTCCGACGCCTTAGCCATTGGTCGTTTAGCGCTGCCCCCCACGTTTCTGATGCACATCTGGCGGTATCATCCCGGCATTGATTTGTTAAAAACGATTGGGCAATCGGGCGAATTGGGGGAATTGCTGTCGGTGAAAACCACGCGGACCAACTGGACAAGCCCGCGCACCGATACGGATACCCTCCGAACGCTCATGCCGCATGATCTGTCTATTATTCTGCACATTCTGGGGCAAGTTCCCGCGCCCAAAGCAGCAATAGCCGAACGACACAATGGGCAGATTCGGGGCCTGACGGTGTTGCTGGGCGATAAGCCCGGCTGCGTAATCGACGTATCGACACGTTACGCGGATAAGCGCCGGGAGGTGCGTCTCCACGGAACAAGCGGGGTGGCCGTGCTAACCGACGAGCGAACGAATGCGGTCGACATCTGGTACGGTTCTGACCGGACACCAACGAGCCAATGGCAGCACGAACGGCGTTTCTTCGATCCGACACCCCCGTTGCGGCTTGAGTTACGGGCGTTTATCGAGTACCTTCGGGGAGGCCCCGAACCCATCAGCCCACTCCAGGAAGGCATCGAACTGATGCGCCTGCTGGACGAGATTGAGCGCCTGACTTAACGCCTGTTTACCACATGGACGCAACCGTTCAGGCCACCATCATTTTACCCACCACCGCCGACCGGGGGCTGCTGCTCCCGCTTTCGGTAGCCAGCGTCCAGCGGCAGACTTTACAGGCGTTTGAGCTGTTCATTATCGGCGATGGCGTCGATGCCGAGACCCGCGCCGTTATTGGGGAGTTGGTGCGCGGGGATGCCCGCATCCGGTTCTTTGATCATCAGAAACATCCCCGCCGGGGCGAGGTCTACCGGCATGAGGCACTCCGGCAGGCGCGGGGTTATTTTGTTGCTTACCTCTGCGACCGTGATTTGTGGTTGCTCCATCACCTCGAAACACTGGCTCACCACCTCAAAACGGCATCTTTGGTAACCACCAACTATTATTTCGTCCGGCGCGATCAGCAGTTGGCGTTGCCGTATCTGCCCGTGGCACCCCGGCAAACGGTTAGGGGCATTCTGTCGGCGGCTGGTCACCGGCTCGATTTTTACCGCACGTTGCCCCACGGCTGGCGAACAACGCCTGCCAACCGCCCAACCGACTTGTACATGTGGGAGCAGATGCTGGCGCAGCCGAACTGCCGGGTCGAAGTAGCCTGGCAACCCACGCTGCTGTATTTTAAGCGGGACGATCACCCGGGTTGGCCGACCCACCGGCGCTTTGAGGAACTGACCCGCTGGGACGCCCTGCTTCGTTCCCCGAATGACCTGCAACCGGCTGTCAATCAGGCGATAGCCAATATCATGTATGAGCGTAACCGGTTCCGGGAGAGCTGGGTATTGGTCAAAGGTCGGCGACTGACAGAGCTGCCCGGTTGGTTTATCGGGAAACTTCGGCGTTGGCTAAACTGGTCAGCAGTTCCGAAAGGGGAGGAAAACGAGCCGACCGTTCCGACAAAATCGGTTCGCTGATACCCCACGGAATGCGCAGGGCCGGGTCGTTCCAGCGGCACCCTAAATTGTCGTCGTCCGCATAGTCGCAGTAGCTTTCAGAAACTGCCTGCAGGTGGATCGACGGCGTGTAAAAATACCAGCCGTGCAGCAGGCCAGCCGGGAAAATGAGCGCCTGTAGCTGAGTGCTAAACAGTTCGTAGAGCGCATACTGCCCAGCCGTTGGTGAGTCCTGACGGGCGTCGTACAGGCCCACTAAGCAATGGCCCTGAATCAGGCAGAAATACTCATCGTGCCGTTGGTGGATGTGCAGCCCCCGCAGCACACGAGGCTCCGAACGCACCAAACTCCACTGGGCGGGTGCAATACCGACTCCCCATTGCCGGGCAAACGTCTCGGTAAATGACCCCCGTTGATCGGAAATTTCGTTCAGTCGTCTCAATTCAACGCCGTCAAGAAGCGCCCCGGCGGTTAATTGAGAGACGGGCAAATTCAGGTTGTGATTCATAACTACACAGTTTCAAACGTAGAGGAAATAGCATCAATGAGTTTCGCTGACTAAGATATACTCGTTCATTTTCACCCGCATCTGTTCGCCCGCGCATTGAACGAGCACCTGGTCGGCCCGGAACGTTCGCACCTCAGCATAAGGGCTGCGCTGCGTGTAATAGTACAGGTTGTGGGTCAGCTCAAAAACGGAACGCTCAATCTGCTCAGTGACCACGTTCTCCGGAAACCACAAACGGAATTCCGAAGCTGGCGATTCTCAAAAAGAGACGCGTGTAAATGCCCACCCCCTGGACCAAAGCAATCGAATCGCAGTATTTCCTGGTCCTGCACAACAACCGAAGCGGCTGGTCCCCGGCCAATAGGTAATGCTTTCCAGAAGACGTCGATGAACGCCTGCTCCGTCAGGGGTATTCGGCACAAATCCCGGCGCACGCGCTGAAATTGCGCTGACCTCTCAAACGTACCGTACCGGTTACGACGCATCGCGTAGCGCCAACTGCCCGGTAATTGTCGAAAGGCGAACCGGGCCAAACGCTTAAGTAGTGTCTTCATGCGGAGTAGCTACTAAACGGTCGAACGAAACGGTGGTGTGAGGTAATAGGGCGAATGTAGTGCAAACCTAATCGTGGGTTCGCAGACAGGTCGTATTTTTTGATTTACCGTTCGCTCAACCGACGTTTCTTATTTCACAGCGGGCATCGACTCAGCCGTATTATCCACATAGTAAACAACCAACTAAGCGTCGAATGCCATGAAACCGAACACAGCAACAATCACCCGGCCTCTGGTCACCGCAGCCCTGCTGCTCACCCTATTTATCGGCCTGTCGTCCTGCGAGTCAACGGAGCCGGTAAAACCTAAATCGGCTTACGGGCCAATTGGACCGGCCGTCATTCCCGATACGCTGGTCGCTGATCCGCCGGTCGTTATCGTTGAGCAGCCATCGTCGGAAGTTCTGATACCCCGTCGATAGCTTCCCGCCACTGCCTATCCAGCTCGAATTCCTGCTCATTCTGTGACGGGCGGGAATTTGTGCTTCTGACCCAGTACACAGGCGATCCCAGTGGGGTGTTGCTGTTGCGGGTGAGTACAACCAAACAGGCAGTTTCCACTAACGGGTCCTATTTCGACTAAATGATTGGAATAGGGCCGTTTTTGTTAATACTTCGGGAGTTGCATTGATGAACGCTGACCATCTTATCCACACCCTTTTTCAACCTTAACCAAGTACGTCAATGCAACGGCTATCAACGACAGTGCTTTCTATGGCGCTAACGGTCTTCGTAACGGCCATTAGTCTGGCTCTGATTGCGGCCGCCTGGCTAATGACCAGCCAGTTTCTAAACGGCTCAACCCGTCCCCTCCTGCCGAAATGGCTCCTTATCGGCCTGCTGATGGCGGGCATTGGTCAGGCCACCGCTCAACCGGTTTCTACCGGCGCATTTGCCGTGGTTGAGGAACGGATACGTCAACCAAACGGTGAGGTAACTGTTTTACACACGGTCGCTACCGTTTTTGATACCCTCCCCCCACCGATTCGCAACAGTTCAAATTGGACTGTCTCCCCCCAACCAGCCCGGCTCAACAGCGAGCCATCAGCCAATGAACGGCCGGGGGATTTTCCGCCCGCCGGGTCAACTATGGTTACTGGCTTCTACATCATAGCTATTTCGCCCAATTCGCCGACGCATAAGCCGGGACCCAGGTGAAACAGCCCCCAACGGCCCGGCCGACTGCATGAGGTGTTCGGTCGTACTTTCCTGCGCGGCTGGGGTCAACAGACCCGGTCGTTTACCGGCTTCTATTGCCCAACCCCGTGAGTACGGTCACTTTCAGCAGTTGACCGTTTGCTCAAACGTGTCCCCACATTGCCCCAAAATTGATACAAATTGCCCCAAACGTGTGTTCCTCCCGGCAATAAAAATCCGACTCTTGTTTGGTGGAAACGAACCCGCTATTCCATTCATTCCATGTCAGTCTCCACACAAATCGACCCGGCCATTCCCGTAGCAGCTCGTCCTTCCCAACGTCGGGCAAAACAACTCGTTTTCTGGGGACTCTCGCTATTGTTGGTAGGGGGAAGTATTGGTCGCTCAAACTGGGCGACGCGGCTCGACGGCTTTACGCTGGACGAAGCCTATCACATCATGGCCGGGGCGTCGTATGCCAAAACCGGCTCGTTTCGCATTAACCCCGAACACCCACCGCTGACCAAATTAGCAGTGGGCGTGGTGGTGCTGGCCAACGGCTACAAACTGGCTCCGTTCAAACCCTTAGCCGACAAACGCGAGGAGCGCAAGTTTGCCGAAGAAGACGTTTACCAGAAAAACGACCCGGTAGCCGTGCAGCAGCAGGCAAGGTGGGCGATGTTTGCACTCAACGAGTTGCTGTTACTCCTGTTCACCGCGCTGCTTCGCCAAACGCTGGGGCCAACCGTGGCCTTGCTGACGCTGGCCTACTTAGTCATCGACCCCACTGTGGCGGCTCACCTGCCCGTGGTCATGACCGACCTGCCCGTTGCGCTGGCATCGGGGGCGGCCATGCTGGCGGCCGTGGTTGCATTTCGATCCTGGCGATGGGTCGATTTGTTGGTAGTAGCTGGTTGTCTGGGCCTGGCGTTGGCGGCCAAACACTCGGCCATCATTACGGTAGTGGGCGTGGGTCTGCTGGGCACGGTGCTGGCGGTAACTGGGCGGGGCAGGCTGACTGGACGCGCCCGGCGGCTGGGACTGGTGGCCGGTGTGCTGATGGGCGCGGTGATCGTATTGTGGGGTTTCTACGGGTTCCGATACCGGGACAGCCCGGCAGTGGGTGAGTTTTTTAACCGCCCGCTGGCCACCAAAATCGACGACATCCGCTCGGAGATACCCAAAACGCTGCTGCATGGACTGGCCGACGACCATCTGCTGCCCGCGTCGTACCTCTGGGGGCTGGCTGACACCTTCCGGGCGGGCGTTGAGGGCCGGGCGGGTACCGCTTTTGCGTTCGGCACCGCGTATCTGGGCCGTGCTCCTTTCTATTACGCGCCCGGTATCTGGTCCGTCAAACTCCCCATCGGGCTGTTGCTGCTCACCCTGACCGGACTTGTCCTGCTGTTGCTACGAAAATTACCCCGCTCGTCGGCGTTGCCACTGGCTGGGCTGGGCCTGCTGGCGGGACTATTCTGGCTGGCCTTAGCCACCGGGTCGACCTACGGCGGGGTACGTCACGCCCTATCGTTGCTGCCCCTGCTGGCTGTGTTGGGTGCGCTGGCCGTAACAACCGCCTGGGCGAGTGGGTCGGTGTGGTTCAGGGTTCCAATTGCGCTGGCGGGTGTTGCGGGTTTAGCGATGGCCGGTCCGGTGGTGCGCCCCTGGGAGTATTTTAATGAACTGGCGGGTGGGTCGACCAACAGCTACCGGTATTTCGACGACGAGGGCGTTGATTTATGCCAGCGGTCAGGTGAGCTTATTGGGTACTACAAAAAACACCTCGAACCGACGGGTGAGGTGCCGTTTATCTGGTACGGAATGCGACGCGCCGAAAAGGAACGCTACAAACTGCACTGGGTAAACGAGTTTCCCGATAAAGACAGCATTCGTTATGTGTCGAGCTACTTAGCGGGAACGTTCTTTATGCCCACGACGGCCCTGGTGCCTAATCTTTACGACAAAGAAGACCAGTTAGCCGTGTTTCGCCGGGCCAAACCAGTGGCCCGCCTGGGCAATCTGCTGGTGTATCGGGGGCGCTTCTACCTGCCCCACGACCGGGCTTACTGGATGATGGGTAAGGGTTACCGCGCTCTGTATGGCCCCGGCAAGATTGACTCGACCGTAGCGGTACGGTATCTGGCAGCCGGTATCGCGCTATACCCAAACGTGTTTTCGGTTCATTGGGATTTGGGCAACCTGTACGTCCGGCGTGGTGACCGCCAGAAAGCCATCCGATCCTTTGAACTGGCCCGTACCTACTGTCTGGAGGAGACCCTGAAGCCCATGCTGACTGCCCATATTAACCGGCTCCGGACGGGCGACATCCGCCGGATACCCGTCCTGAGGAACCCTAAAACGGAGTAATCCCAGCGTATCAACCAACATACTTCCATAAAACCGAATGAAACCAGTTTTCCTCCTATTCACGCTGCTGCTCGTGGCCCTTTCCGCAACGGCCCAGACTACTCCCGTCACAACCGATTCGATAGCGCTGAGCAACGCCATGCTGTACTACCACGCCTACGGCACCGGTACGCCCATCGTCATCCTGAGTGGCGGGCCGGGCATCAGTGCCTTTCAGGAATCGGACGTAGCTGAAAACCTCGGCAAAACCTACCGGACCGTTCTGTTCGAGCAGCGCGGTACGGGCCGCTCGTGGACCAGGCCCCTCGACAAGACAACCATCAATCTCGCTACGGCCATCGACGATCTCGACCAACTGCGTAAGCGATTAGGCGTGGATAAGCTGAACTTGTACGGTCATTCGTGGGGGGGTATGCTGGCATCAGCCTACGCGGCTAAGCATCCCGACCGGGTGAATTCGCTGCTTTTGGTGGGAGCTGGCGAAGCAAACGTACAACGCTATTTTATTACCGAAGCCAATATGAAGCTGCGACGGGCACCCTTCGCCGATAGCCTGAAGTATTGGTCTGATTCGGTCAACGTTCAGCGCGACCGGCAGCGGGCGGCACTGGAACGCCGTCGGCTGGGCCGTATGCCCTACTTCTACAACACCAAAAAAATTGACCAGTACGGCCTGCAGGTTAGCAAAGGGGTGATGAATCAGAAAATGGGCGACCTGATGTGGAGCGATCTGTTTCGCTCCCGCTTCAACCTCGATAGCACGTTATCGGCCTACAAAGGTCCCGTGCTGCTTGTTTTCGGCTGGCAGGATGCCATTGGTGCCGCCACCTTTTACCCGTATAAGCAAACGCTGCCCCAAGCCGAGGTGCAGGGCATTAACTTCTGCGGTCACTTCCCGAATCTGGAGCAACCCGAAAATTTTTTCGACATTGTCAACGACTTTTTGGGCCGACATATACCCAAACCCAAAACCCGGCCCTGAGGGTAGTCAGGAAGCATGCACTGGCCATTAGGTATTACGATCAACGTATCTCTCAGTTTATCAAATGAAATTGCATTCCCTCCCGGCCCGTTTGCTCATTGGGTCAGCCCTGCTCGTGTCCGCAGCCGCGTTTAGTCAGTCGCCCACGGGTATCTCGGCACGGCGACCCGATGCCCGTGACTCCTTGTCAATTGCTCCACCGGGGCCGGTGCTGCTGGCCAATGGCAACCTGATCGACGTGGAAACGGGCCGGGTGCGTGAGAGCGTGAGTATGCTGATCGAGAACGGACTAATTCGGAAGATTGGCAAGAATTTAGCTGTGCCAGCCGGAGCGACCATCGTGGATGCGCGGGGTAAATGGTTGCTGCCGGGCCTCATCGACAGCCACATTCATCTGTTTCAGTCGGGTGGTCTTTATACCCGGCCCGATGGGTTTAACCTGACCAAATACCGGCCTTACGAGACCGAGCGGCAGTGGTTGCGCGACAACATGAGCGATTTGCTGCGCCGGTATTTAGCCTGCGGTATCACGACGGTCATCGACGTGGGCGGGCCGATGTATCAGTTTCCGTACCGCGACCGCTTCAACCAGCAATACACCAGCCCCCAGATTCTGCTGACCGGCCCGCTGATTTCAACCTACCAGCCCGACGAGTTTAAGATTGATGATTCGCCGATTATCAAAGCCAACACGCCCGACGAAGCCCGCGAACAGGTGCAAAAGCAGTTGCCTTACAAGCCCGATTTCATCAAAATCTGGTACATCGTGCGGGGCGTGGGCGGGAGCGAAGAAACGCAGGCGATGGTGAAAGCGGCCATTGACGAAAGCCACAAACACGGGCTAAAAGTGGCCATTCACACCCAGGAACTGCTGGCCGCCAAATTAGGCGTGAAATTCGGCGCGGACTATTTAGTACACAGCCCCGAAGATGGTTTGGTAGACGACGAATTGATTGCGCTGATGAAAAGCCGAAACGTCAGCTATTGTCCCACGATGGTTGTCCCCAGTGGCTACGACGGCTTTTTCACAGATAGCCGCAAGCTGACGGCCTACGAGCTGACGCGGGCCAACCCCTACGTGCTGGGTACTTTGTACGATATGAAGCACCTGCCCGAACCCGCCATGCAGAAACGATTCAGCGGATTTCTGACCAGCGCGGCCTTCCAGAAACAACGCAGCCGCAGCGATTCCATCGTGCGGGCCAACCTGAGTCGGGTCTGGAAAGCAGGCGTGAACGTCGTGACGGGCACCGACGCGGGCAACCCCGGCACCTTCCACGGTACGTCGTACATGGATGAGTTACGGGCAATGCAAACCGCGGGCCTGACCAACGCCGACCTGCTGCGGGCATCGACGATCAACGCAGCCCGGATTTTGGGTAAGGAAAACCGGATTGGGAGTCTGGTCGAAGGCAAACAGGCCAACGTGCTGGTGCTGCCGCAAAACCCGCTGGCCGACCTGAGTACGCTGACCCGCATCGAGACGATTATTAACCGGGGCTTCGTCATGACCCCGGCGCAACTGCTGCCCGACACGCCCGCCGACCTCGCGCAGCGGCAACTGAACGCCTACAACGCCCGCGACATCGACGCCTTTCTGGAACCCTACGCCGACGACGTGGAACTTTATGATATGCCCGAAAAGCTCATTGGTAAAGGCAAAGACGCCATGCGGAAACAATACGCCGGGATGTTTACCCGAACGCCCGTGCTTCACTGTGAATTAGTGAACCGGATGGTGGTAAACAACACCGTCATCGACCACGAGCGCGTCACGTTTGCGGCCGATAAAGCCCCGACGGAGGCCGTGGCCATCTACAAAATTGAAAACGGCAAAATCAAGAAAGTGTATTTTACCCGGTAAGGAGTTACCCGGTGAGAATCCAATGAATTAGCCCGATCACGGTAAGATAGTAAGTTGCGTACTCTCCTGTTCAACTTCCATTTTTCTAAACTAAACCCTGCTTTCCATGAAAACGCTTGCTCTTCTTTCGATCATGGCCCTGCTGGTCGGGACGCGCCCGGCTGCCAACCCGGCCAATCCAGCCCCTACAGCCACCGCCTGCAAAATGCTCGATGGCAAAGACCGGCCGGTTCCCTGTGAGTTCAGGATCAACACGGTCTTTTTTTTGGGCAAGAACAACGAGGTGCTGGCCAAGAGTACGGACAATGCTTTCGTCGGTGGGCCGTCCATCGTGCTGCCCGCAAGTAAGGCTGTCAGCAGCAAGGACATCGGCTCAAACGGTGTCGCGTTTTTTTATAACGTCTCGGTCGATTTTACGCGGATCAACACGCCCTTGCCTTCGGCTTCGACCCCGGCTTATACGTTGAGCAAGTCTACCGTTCAGGACCCAATTTCGCCGGGCGAAACCAGCCCGATCAACAGTGCAATCAAGGTCAGCCCCAACCTGCCTCCGCCCGGCATCCGGCCCAACCGGGTCGCGTTTACGCTGCAATTGAACTACGAAAAGTTGAATAAATCCGTGGTGGCACCGATTCAACTAATTCAGATTGAGAACCCGATTACGTTCGGCAAGTTGTCGAAGCTGCACCATTACCGTGACCGGGCCGAAGCATGGCGCACGTTACAACTGTCGGTCAATGCTCAAAAATAACCTACCCCCCCGACAGCCATGCGACGATTAACCACTTATCTGTACGCGCTTTTGGCCATGATTGCCGGTGTGTGGGCGCGTCCGGCAGTTGCTCAACAACCGGTCTCCTCAACAATCACTCCCGTCGAAGCCCAACGCCTTGAACCAGGCAATCCTATTGAGCGCGAACTGAAAGCCGGGGAAACCCACCGCTACACCGTCGCGCTTACCGAAGGACAGTTTCTGGATGCCGCCGTCAACCAGCGCGGCATTGATGTGATGGTGCGTGTGGTTGGCCCCAGTAGTTTAACCGTGGCCGAAATTGACTCGCCCAACGGCGATCAGGGCGACGAACTCATCGGACTCGAAGCTAAAGCCACCGGAACGTACCGGATTGACGTTAGCTCGCTCGAAAAAGACGCCAGGCCGGGCCGCTACGAAGTCCGCGTTAACGCCGTGCTCTCTCCCGAAGCTTATGCAGCACGGGTGGCCGAAGCGCTCCGCAAACAACAGGCCGTGATTAGCTGGCTGAAAACCAATGCTATTCCGTTGAAAACGGTGGAAGCGGGCAACGGCTTTGCCGATTTACAGCCACTCAAGAAAACGCTCAGAGACGTGCGCTTCGTCGGTCTGGGGGAAGCCACGCACGGCACCCGCGAGTTTTTTCAGGTCAAGCACCGGCTGCTGGAATTTCTGGTGTGTGAGATGGGCTACCGCGTGTTTGCCCTCGAAGGGAGCTATTCGGCCCTGCAAGTCATCAACGACTACGTGATGGGCCGGATGGACGACGGCACCAAAGCCCTCGACGGGCAGGGCTTCGCGGTTTGGAACACGGAAGAAGTGCGGGCCATGCTCGATTGGGCACGGGCCTACAACGCAGGTGTTACGGCCGGAAAACGGGTTAAATTCATTGGCTTTGATATGCAGGTGAACAAGCCTGGCAAAGAACGGCTGCGGGCTTACTTGAGACAAACTGCCCCTGACCGGGCGACCCGGACGGACTCACTGCTGGCGATTGACGAAGAGAATTTATTCAGCACAGCCTTCACGCAACAGCAGACCGACGCGGGCAAAGCAGCCGGAGCAAAACTAAACTTGCTGAAAATTCCCTACAACGACCTGTACACCTTTTTAGAGTCGAACCGGACCGCGCTGGTGGCTAAATCGTCCGAAGCCGACTATGAGCAGATGCACGAGTACGCCCGGATGCTGGTGCAGTTCATCGACATGGCCATACCAGCCGACTCCCGGCAGGGACCGGCCATCCGCGACCGCTACATGGCCGAGAACTTCACCCGATTGGTCAATCAGCAACCAGCCAGTACGCGGGTGGTGGTGTGGGCGCATAACAGCCACATTGCCACGGACGACAATGGTTCGTTCGTGCCCATTGGTGCGTATCTGCGAAAATCCTATGGTCCAGACTATTATGCACTTGGCCTTGTCTATAATCAGGGATCATTTCAGGCGTCGGGTACTGTAGACGTATCAGCCAAACGGGTTATGCGGCAGTTCACGGTCAAACCAGCACCGGCTGGCTCGGCAGACTGGTATTTGGCCCAGACCGGCATAGACAAGTTTGTAATTGATTTTCGGGCGGGGCAACAAAACGGGGATGTTCGCCATTGGCTGACGACTCCGCAGCCTGTGTGGGGGGGCGTTGGCTGGTATTTCAAGCCGGAATACGAAGCCAGTATGTTTCAGAGAACTGCCCCAATAAGCAAGCTCTACGACGGGCTGTTGTTCATCGAAACCACTACGCGGGCGCGGCCTAACCCATCGGTAAAAAGCGACCTGCGGGGCGATAAATAGTCACCGCTTTGTCAGTTAAGCAGTGATTGGAATGACCATTGACCTTTTACTTCAACCGAATGCTCCCCACGCTTACACCACGCCTTTCGTTACTTCTCCTGCTGGCCTTAATCGCCCTGTCGTGGTGGAGCGTTTACCTGACCCGGCCACCGCAGGCGAAACCTGCCATGGCTCCGCCAACCGAGTTTTCGGCGGAGCGGGCTATGCAGCACATTCGACAGATCGCCCGCGAACCCCATGCAATGGGCACACCCGGCCACGCCCGCGTGCGGACCTACCTGATCAATACGCTCCGTTCGCTTGGGCTTGACCCGCAGGTGCAGGAAGCGACGGTTGTGGGTCAGCCGACCAACCCTCAATCGCCAAGCCCATCCGGCGCGATGCTGGGGCTGGCTTCGCGGGTCGGGTATACCTATAACGTCATGGCCCGGCTCCGGGGAAAGCAACCGGGCAATGCTCAGCCAGGAAAGGCCAGGCCACGAAAGGCGCTGCTGCTGGTGGCGCACTACGACTCGCAACCCAACGCGCTCGGCGCGGCCGACGACGGCGCGGGCGTAGCGGCCATTCTGGAAGCGGTGCGGGCCATGCGGCAGGGGCCGTCCCTGCAACACGACGTTATCCTGCTTTTCACCGACGGGGAGGAATACGGGCTGTTTGGGGCGTCGGCGTTTCTGCGCCATCCGTGGGCGAAGGACGTAGGTTTCGTTATTAACCTCGAAGCGCGGGGCAACAGCGGACCCAGCCAGATTTTCGAAACCAACCCCCAAAATGGCTGGGTCGTCGAGCAGGTAGCGCGGGCCGTTCCGCACCCAATGGCTTCGTCGCTCGCTTACGAGATCTACAAACAGTTACCCAACAGTACCGATTTTACCGTTTTCCGCGACGCGGGTTATGCGGGCGTCAACGCGGCCTTTATCGACGGCTTTGTCCACTACCACAAACTAACCGACTCACCCGACAACCTCAACCCGAACAGCGTTCAGCACCAGGGCGAGAACCTGCTGGCCCTGGCCCGGCACGTCGGCAACGCCCCGCTCGACGCAGTCAGAGCACCAGACAAGGTATTTTTCAACGGGGCGGGCCACTGGTTAGTCTCCTATCCAATGGTTCTGAACTGGCTCTGGATGGTCCTGCTGACGGGGGCGTTCATAGCTGCGTTTGTCGTTGGCTTTCGGCAGAAGAAGTTAACGGCCGGGCAGGTAATCGGCGGAATGGCGCTGTCCTTTGGGATGCTTCTGCTGATTGGCGGCTTTTGTCTGCTCGTCAATCTGGGCATTACGCGGGCCTTGCCCCTAACGCATACGTTCATCAACGGCACCTACGGCTCGGCGCAGTTTTTCGTGGCCTATGCGTTGCTGACGGGGGGGCTGTTTGGGCTGCTGGTTCGGCTGGCGCTGCGCTGGCTGAGACCGCTGTCGCTGATTATGGGAGCCTGCGGGTTGGTGTACGGGCTGACGCTCACGTTGTTTATTCTGCTCCCGGCGGGGGTGTATCTGCTGCTGTTCCCCCTGCTCGGCGCGTTGATTGGGCTGCTGGTGGTGCTGTGGCAAACGAGCCGACAGAACGAAGCACGGCCCATGTATGCCCTGCTCCTGTTAATAGCCGCCCTGCCGACGTTGTTTGTCATCCTGCCCATAGTGCAGTCGCTGTTCGTTACGTTCGACCTGCTGCTGTCGGTTGTACCAATGCTGCTGTTGAGCCTGACTCTCCTCGTACTGCTGCCACTCTGGCTGCTGATTGAGGCCGGACTCAGGTTCAGCGGACTACGGTGGCAAAGGGTGGCCGTGCTACCCCTGCTGGCCTTGCTTCTTGGTGGGATTTTTGCCGTGACGGCCATCCGAAACGAAGCCCCGACCGCCGGGCAGCCCCTGCACAGCCACGTTTCGTATTTTATGAATGCTGATACGAAACGGGCCGTCTGGGCCTCATTTGGACTCTTAGAGACCGATGACTGGAACCGGCAGTTCTTTCCGAAACCAACGACGGGCAAACTGACGGAAATTCACCCGCAGACCCAGCCTGCCGATGGGCGAACGTACCTCAAAAACCCGGCCCCTTCCCTGCCGGATCTTCCGCCCGTCGCCAGAATTATCTCCGACAGGACAACCGGCTCAGGTCGGCGGCTGACCCTCGAACTCTGGTCGCCCCGCGGAGCCGCTCATCTGGACCTTATGCTGTTCCCCGGTCAGGCGGGCAACGTCCGGGCCGTTCGCGTGAATGGCGAGTCGGTGTCCGTCAAGGCGCAGCAAACCACCAGCGGTCCGGCAATCGACCTGTTGCTTTTTGGTCTGCCCGTCAGCAAAAAAGTTCAGTTAACGCTTGATATACCGGTGGGTAATTCGCTCCGACTGCTGCTGTCTGACCAGTCCATTGGCCTGCCACCTGACTTAATAACCATACCCCGACCGGCGTACGTCGTGCCGGAGCAGGGCCGCATGAGTAACCTGACAGTCGTCGGAAAAACGTACCAGTTCTGACATCAGAAACCGTTTATCGCCCGTCAATGAAAAACACCCTGACCGCCATTCAACACAGCCACGCCAGACGGCTGATTTTTGGCCTTATCCTGCTTTCCCTCGCCGGGCCGGTTGGCGGATTGGCGCAGGACACCACCCGATTATGGAGCCGCCCGAACGTACTGAAAACGAACCTGCTGGCTCCAGTCTCGGTGTTCTACGAACGCGCCCTGACGCGCCGGTTCGCGCTTCGGCTCAGTGCGCGGGCGTTGAAGCTACCCCGTGGTACGTTTAACGAGCAGACGTTCATAAACGCTACCGTTGAGGGTAAATTTTACACCGCCCGACTGGTCAACCTAACGGCAAAGGGCCACCCAACCGGCTTTTTCGTCAATCCGTACCTAAAGGCCCGGTCGCTGCGGGTAAACGACCATGTGCGTATCAACCCGGATGTTTTTGAGAAAGAAACCATAAAATCGGTTGGCTTCGGCGTAACAATTGGCTACCAGTGGGTGAGCCGCCGGGGGTTTGTGGTCGAGATTTTTCACGGATTTGGTGGGATGCCAGCCGTTCTTAGCCGTTACCGTCGGTTGGAGAGCGATGGCACAGTAACGACCCGATCAACCAACGACTACCTGAAGATGGACTGGCGCGCCGGGGTTAGTTTGGGCTACGCCTTCTAAGTTCACCCGGCTTTATCAATCCATATCTACTTCCTCTCCACTATAATTCACCACTGCTCAAAAATGCGCTACCCGTCCTTTCCCTCATCCTCCTGATACCGTTGGCCGCATCGGCCCTAATTCACAACCCGGCTACCCAGGGAGTATAACAGGGCCATTTCCCGCCCGGCAAAACAGACGACTAATTCGAATGGCAACTACTTTCTAAATCAATCCTGTCTCATGAAAACAATCCTGCTCTTCTCCATTCTCGCGGCTCTGTGTAGCCTGAATTTCACCCCAATTACCGTCCCCACTGCGGCCCCGCCTGTGCCGATTCTCTGCAAAATGAGCAATGGTCAGAATCGGCCATTTCCCTGCGAGTTTCAGATTGTGACGATGTTCATTCTGGGCAAAAACAACGAAATAGTCGGTAAGATCACGCCCACGAGTACGAGCGTCAAGCTGCCCAGAAGTAAGGCAGTCAAAATGATTCCGTCGTCGGGTGGTGAATCGTACTTCTACAACGTATCGCTCGATTTCAAGCGCATCAACACCCCCAGCTTCTCGCCCAAGCCAAGCCCTCTTCCAGGTCCTAAACCGTTGGCAGGCTTCTACCAGATCGGTACGTCAACGGTTACCAGTCCAATATCACCGGGCGAAGTAAAGGTTGTTAAAACCGTTAACGTCGCTCCTAATTTACCGGAGCCGGGCATCCGGCCCAAACGGGTCGCGTTTACGCTGCAACTAAATTACACGACCGGCAGCGGAGCCACCATTGTTGCACCGGTTCAGTACGTCGAGATCAGGAATCCCATCACCTTCACCAAATTTCCGAATAACATTAACCTGTACCGCGACCGGGCCGAGGCACATATCGTGTTCAGCACATCGGTCGATATGACGAAATGAGTATGGCAGTCCGGCTCTCCCGACTAACACCGGGCGGGCATGTCCGGCTACATCTGTAGTTAACCATCCACTTTATCTCCATAAATCCAGTGCAAACAAATCAGGCACCGTTTCAGAAGGAAAAACTCAGGCAAAAAGCCTTGTTGACCGTCACCTTTTTGCTTGCCGGACTGACCCTCCCGCCTTCGTTCGGGCAGGCCCACCAGGCTACCGGTTCGCGGTCCAGCGTACTCGACGTGGGCGTCCGACTACAGAAGTCGGTCAGTTTCTACACTGAGAATGGCGTGACGGCGCAGTACACCAACCAGAAACTGGCTAAGCAGCGGCTGTATTTCGGACTGAGTTACGTCACCTCGCGGCTGGGTACGGCGCTGAATTCCAACGCCATCAGGCAGGATAACGTGTTCGTGTCGGCGTCGTATTATTTCCGACCGAAATGGCTGATTCGTCCAGTCGTCAGGGCGAACGTCGGTTATTTCATTGCTGATTATGGCGACGTCCTGTTCAATGAACTGCCCCACTCATCGCTGCTGGCGTCGCCTGAACTGGGTTTGTGTTTTTGTCCCAATTTTCCGCTCAAAATCAATGCGTCCGTTGGCTACAACGTCTTTTCGGGTGACGGAACATCGGGGCCGGGCACACTATACCCCGTCTTTGTGCAAACGAGCCTCACCTGGAACGTATTGAGAAAATCAAGAAACTGACATGAAAACCCTGATAACGCTACTAACCATCGTCAGCCTGGGATTGGCCTGCTCGTCGGAACCCGATATTACGCCGGACATGCTCGATGGAGGGACACTGTTCGACCCGTCGCTCTATAACCCGGAAAAGTACCTCGTCTCCAGAGCCACTCCTAACCCGACGCCGGAGCAGGCCCGCCGACCCATTATCATTGCCTGTCACGGCTACAGCGCCACTACATTTGAGTGGGACGAGTTTCGTACCTGGGCCAACGGCCGCACCGATTTCCGGCTATCGCAGGTGCTGCTCGGCGGGCACGGCCGCAATTACGAAGAGTTCAAAAAGTCGACCTGGCGGGACTGGCAGGCCGCCATCGTCGCCGAGTACGACGCGCTTGTCAGCGCGGGCTATCAGAACATCAGTCTGTTGGGGTCTTCGACCAGTGGAGCCCTATTGCTGGAGTTAATGGCTTCCGGGTATTTCGCGAACCGGACCGCCCCGCGCAACCTGCTGCTGGTCGACCCCATCGTGATTCCGTCCTATAAATCATTATCATTGGTCAAGTTGCTCGGCCCCATGCTGGGCTACATCGAAACGGATCAGTCGGCGGAGGAAGACAAAGTGTACTACCGGTTTCGGCCCCAGGAGACGTTGCAGGAACTGCAAAGCCTGCTCACCGTTGTGCGTAAAAATCTGGAGAAGGGCGTAAGGCTGCCCCGGAACTGCGCCCTGAAGGTGTACAAGTCGAAGAAGGATTCATCGGCCGATCCGGTCAGCGCGGTCCTGATCTACAAAGGTGTTAAAACGGTCGATGGTCAGCCCGTTACCGTTCAACTAATCGACTCAGACCTGCACGTCTACACCCGGCTGCAACTGCGGGACGGGGTTACGACGAAGGATCGGGAGAACCAGACAGCCGCCTTTACCGACATCGCGGCCCGCGTGTTGCGGTGAGCGTTGCCTGAGTCGTGCAACGGACGGCCACCCGCGTCTCCGGCATCTGGACTGATGAAGTTGCGAAAGAGATTCCGGTTAGCTGGCAGGCCTGCGTACCGACGCCGAATCGAGTTAACCGACCACGTGAATTCAGTTGGCTGAAGTTGTATTTTAACGTGAACCACTCTGGTACGTATCCGCTACGTTTCTACGTCCAAGATTCGGTTTGTGGCTGCGCGAAAGAAGGCGGGTTGCGTTCCGGCCGGGCAACGTTTGCCATGCAACGTTTTCAAACGCATTTGTAACGTGCGCAAACATCAGTTTGGAGGGCATCGGCTTGTTTTGTCCATCGTTTCCGACCCCACTTTTTCATCTGAAGAATAGGTAGCAAACGGAACGTATCTCAAACCATTAACCAATCACGGTCATGAAAAAAGCCTCACCCTTTCCGCTTGGTCTCCTCGCCTTAGTCGCCCTGTCATTTACTAACCCGCCCAATCTGCTGGTGGGACGCTGGCAGCAAATGTTTAAAGGAGCAACCGCGTTGCTTGTCTTTCGAGCCGACAACACGTACGATATTTTCGTCAATGGCAAAACTTTTGTCAGTGGTCAGTACACAGTTCGGCAGGACACCTTCGCGCTATCTGATCCTGCCTGCAACGCTGCTTATTACGGCACCTACAAACTGAGCTTTTACGCGCCGGACTCGGTCCGGTTTACGACCCTTGCCGATACGTGCAGGCCTCGCAACGGTGCTTTCCATAACTTCACGGCGGGCCGGTTAAAAGCAGCTAAGCCATAAGTTGACATCAAAGCGTTCGTTCACGACTAATCAATCACAACACAACTACCATGAAAAAAACCTTTCTATTTCCGATCATTCTCCTTGCCTCAGTCGCTGTCTCATTTGTTAATCCACCCGGTTCGCTGGTGGGACGCTGGCAACAAAAGGTAAGGGGTGCCACAGCGTTGCTTGCCTTCCGGGCCGACAATACATTCGACATCTTCGTCAACGGTAAATTATTCACCAGCGGGCAGTATACTATCCGGCAGGATACCTTCGCGCTTGCCGACCCTGGTTGCAACCCGGCTTACTACGGCACCTACAAACTCGGCTTTTTCGCCCCTGATTCGGTCCGGTTCGTCACGGTTCAGGATACCTGCAAACCGCGCAACCGTGACATGCACAACTTTACGGCGGGCCGATGGTCCGCCGGTGCAGTCAATCCAGCCAAGCCATGAAAACGTATGCCTGCTTTCTGACCGCAATTATGGCCTTTGTCGGGATCGGTGCAACGTTCGTGACGGACGAACCGACCGACAAAGCCGCCTTAGGCAAACGCCTGTTTTTCGACCCGATTCTGTCGCGCAACCGCACGATTAGCTGCGCCAGTTGCCACCGGGAAGAGTTTGCCTTTGCCGATTCGTCGGCGCTCAGTTTGGGGGTATTTGGCCGTACGGGAAAACGCAATACACCCTCGGCCATGAACGTGCTGTTGCAGGCCAGTTTCTTTTGGGACGGGCGGGCCAAAACGCTGGAAGAACAGGCGCTGATTCCCATCGTCAATCCCGACGAAATGGACTTGCCCATCGACGTTGCCCTCAAACGCCTGAACCAGAGCCGGACGTACCGGACTGAGTTCGGGCGCGTGTTTGGCGAATTACCCAGCAAAAGCAACCTGGCAACGGCACTCGCCGAGTTTCAGCGAACGCTCGAAACGAATGAGTCGCCGTTGGACGACTGGCGGATGAACGACAACGAAGCCGCCGTGAGTGAGTCGGCCAAGCGGGGTTTTGCCCTGTTCAACGGCAAAGCCAACTGCGTACAGTGTCACTTCGGAGCCAACTTCAATAATTCGGACTTCCGCAACATCGGCCTGTTCAACGGCACGACGCTGGCCGACAGTGGCCGGGCGGTTGTTACCAAACGGGCCGCTGATGTGGGTAAATTCAAGATTGGCCCCCTGCGCAACATAGCCCTGACGGCCCCCTACATGCACAACGGGATGTTTAAAACGCTCGCTCAGGTCATTGATTATTACGATGACCCGGACAAAGTCGTACCCAACGCGCTCAACCGCGACCCGCTGTTAGCCAAACCGCTGGGATTAACGATACAGGAAAAGCTGGACTTAGAAAGTTTCCTGCGCTCCCTGACGGATAAACGCTTTCTACTGGCGAAAGGCCCGCAGAAGCCGTAACCGAACGACCAGCAAAACCTGCCCTCCTCCATTATTTTTCCCATTGGCGGCCCGCTTACCCCAAAAGTGGGACAACCTGCCCCAAATCTGATACGGATACGCTGCGTAAAACCCGACTATTGTCTGCCCTTACCAAACTACGTATGTCCATGTCGGCATTTTCTCTTTACGCCTGACGCCTGCATCAGTGACCCAACAATTCGGTTGATGCACCTTCGGAGCAGTTGGTACTGCCAGACTCTGACTAAGCACCCCGGCTGGCGGGGTTAATCAGTCATTCGTCGGCGAGCGTTCTGCACCCGCTGACGGATGACTGATTTTTAACGGATGAACAAATAATAAAAAATCTGTAGCCAGCGCACTCCTTTTTCACGACTAACGAACAACCCTGAAACGCAAATCTTTTTCAATCATGAACACCTTATCCAGCCTTTACGTAGTCAACCAGTTCACTCAAAAGATCGCCCCGACGGTGCCGCCGGAAGTGCAGCAATTGGTCGACCAGTTCGGTAATCAGACGGGCCAATTAGTCGACAACTTTGCTTATTATGGCTTATTAGTTGCGGGCCTGCTATCCGCAATCGCTTTGCTATTCAGCAGCCTGCTGCTCATCCTGCGCTATCCATTACGGAAACCCGTTCAGCCGGAGTTACGGCTTATTCATTCCGCCCCACTGCACTGGCAGCCGAAACGCCCCGTCGAAAGCTGCATTGCCCGAACCAACCGCGCCGAGCTTCGGATGGTATCGGCCCGGATTCGGGCGGGGCAGCTCAGTAATTAACTCGACTGTCAGTACACTCCGCTCAACAAAATGACCCCATTCACCCTCCAGACCGACCGGCTGACGCTGACGCCTTTTGCCGAAGCTGATCGGGCCGAACTACACACCTTATTTGTCGACCCGGACGTCCGGCGTTACCTCATGGACGACATGATTGTGGAACAGAGCTGGACACTTGACGTGGTCGAGAAGAGCACCGTCATGTTCCGTGACCTCGGCTACGGTTTATGGGCCGTTCGGGAAACTGGTCAACGGCCCATCATCGGCTTTTGCGGCTACTGGCGGTTCGAACACCTCAAACACCCCCTACAACTGATGTACGGGTTACTGCCCGCCTGGTGGAGCAAGGGATTAGCCACCGAAGCTGCCCGCGCCGGACTCAACTACGGATTTGATACGGTGGGCTTCACCGAGATTATTGCCGCTACCGACCCACCCAACCTGGCGTCGGTGCGGGTGATGGAGCGATTAGGTATGACACATCTGGAAACCGACGATGCCACGGTGTATTACCGGACTTCACGCTAATCGTAGTAAATATTTTAGAGAACATCAATGGTAGTAAATGGCCTGTTCATCTGTCATGCGCATACAGCAATACCTTCCCTGCCAGGCTTTAACGCCCTACATCAGATGTTTTTGGGAAATAAGGCACAATCTACCGCCCGGCCAAACCATCGCGGTACCCTTTAGCTGCACGGGTCGGTCGCACTTCGTTTTCTGTCTGGAAAGCCCCTTTCAATGCTACCAGCAGACGAGCAGCCCCATGAATATTTACGAAAGTACCGTGTTTGGTATGTTTAGCACACCCTACACAAAGTATTTCAGTGGGCCAACACTGGGCATCGTCATCGATTTTACGCCTACCGGCCTGCAAACCCTATGGCAGCTGCCCGTTCATGAAATTACTGACCAGAGTCTGGACCTGACGGCGGTGATTACTACGGAAGTCCGGGAGTTGACCGACCAGATGCGCGAAGTTCGTTCCACAGCCCAGCGGTTTGCCCTGCTGGAGGGGTTTTTGCTCCGGCGACTGGCCCAGGCCAATCGGGCCAATCAACTGCGCACTGATGGCCGTATTGAAGCGGCCGTTGACTACATGCAGCGTCAGCCCGCTCGGGTAAACCTGCAACAGCTGGCCCATCAGCTCAATACCTCCGAACGAACCTTTCGTCGGCGCTTTAGCGAAGTGGTGGGCGTCTCGCCCAAGTATTACATCAGGATGCAGCGCTTCATCCATACCCGGCGCCGGCTGGAGCAGCAAACCAGGCTGAACTGGACAGCCATTCTATCCTCAACCGGGTACTACGATCAGGCCCACCTAATTAATGAGTTCAGGCATTTTACCGGTTCATCGCCCCGGATCTACGAAAGCGAGGCCGCCGGTCTGCACGATGCCCTTTACGAATAGGAATTGAGCAAGCGGTCCTAAATGGCCGTTTTTTCCAATACTTTGGCGTAGAGACGCCTGATCTTTGTCTGCGTAAAACCTTATCTGTTAATCAATTCATCTAATCTCATGAAATCATTCATTCTGTTTTTGCTCCTCGGTGGAGCGGCATCCTTGTCTGGTGTTCACGCGCAAAATTCGCTGGCGAACACCGCCTGGCAGGGTCAGGCCAATGTGCCGGATGAAGCCACCATTATTCTGCATTTCAAGGCCGACAGTGCCTACATGTACATCTACCCTGATATGTACCTGGGGGAAACGATGGTATACACAGCAAAAGCCGATACGCTCACGCTGAGAAAGACGAGCGGCAACAGCCCGTGCGACACGCAGGGAATTGGAACGCTTCAGTTTGCGCTAAAAAATGACACTATGATACTCAGGCCCATTACCGATGATTGCCGGGATCGTAAAGCCGCCTGGATCGACAAGCCCTTCAAGAAAGTAGCCATCCCGGTCAAGTGATTGCCTAAACCCTTACTCCTAATCATCATGAAGCTGAACGCATCCCACCCGGTTGACCGCCGGGGGTTTCTCACAACGGCTACCGGCTTAGTCACTGGCCTGAGCCTGTTGCCGCAAACAGGCTGGGCCACCCAACCAACCGCGCCCGTGACCGGTCTCAACATCGTCGGGCCGATGGAAGGCTACGCCCCCCAGATTGGTACACTACTGTCGATGATGAACTGGATGCGGGCTACCGTACTGCGGTCGTTGCGGGGGTTATCGCAGACTGATCTGGATTACCTGCACGACCCTAAAGCTAACTCCATCGGGGCCATGCTGATGCACTTAGCCGCTATTGAATTTTTGTATCAGCTAAACACGTTTGAGGGACGCAACGATCTTAACGAAGCGGAGAAAAAGCAGTGGGAGGTTGCCCGTGAACTGGGTGATACAGCCCGCCAGCAGATTAAAGGTAACAATCTGGATTATTACCTGAACGCGCTGAGCGAGGTGCGCAATAAGACGAAGCAGGAATTCAAACAGCGTGACGATGCCTGGCTGATGACGGTAGACCCCAAGTTCTTTGGCAACCAACCGACGAATAATTATTGCAAATGGTTCCACGTCGCGGAGCACGAGAGCAATCATAATGGTCAGATTAAGTGGATTAAAGGCAGGTTACCGGGCGATAAGCCCGTAAAAGACTGATTCCTGACCGTTCTTAGTTGCCTTCCTCTTTCATCAACTGTCATGACATATCCTTCGCCTGTCGCGTCTTTTCACGTATCGGCTGCTGACGTTCTATCGCTCCGGTACGCGTATGATGAACGAGTTTGTCGAATACCTGAGCTACGCCGATCTGGGTCGTTACCTCAGAGCCCGACCGACTTCGCCATGCACGAATCATTTCTGATGGTAGTACGCAGGAAAATTTCAGCAATACACATTAGTAAGCTATTGATTACCACCCTGCTCATTTGCCTTGTCTCGACGCTGAGTCAGGCACAGACCCGCTCAACGTACACCATGCCTGCCGAGTGGGAGCCGCAGGATGCGGTTTGGATGGGCCTCCGCACCGAGGATACGCACAAGCGGCACGACACCACGACGATTGAGATGGTTCGGGCGCTATCTCCGTTCGTCCGGGTGAATCTGATGCTGGAAAAAGATACCCTGTTTCGGGAAGGAAAAGGCTGGTTTACTCAGTTTGGCATCGACACCAGCCGAATCACGATCATCAAACAGGACCCGACGGACTATTGGTACCGCGATCCGGGACCGGTGTTCGTTCGCAACGCCGAAGGTCAGTTGGCCGTCGTCGATTTCCGGTACAGCAATTACGGCGGGCACCCGGACTCGCTAACCGAACGCGCCCGCCAACACGACGGCATCGACCGCGACATCGCCCGGCGGCTGAAACTGCCGATTATCACCTCCAGCGTTTTCATGGAAGGCGGGGCCATCGAGGTGAACGGCAAAGGCACCCTGCCCCAGGTTGAATCCGTCACACTGCAACGCAATCCGCATTTGTCTAAAGAAGCCATCGAGCATGATTTGAAGCGGGTACTGGGGGTGAAAAAGATTATTTGGCTCAAAAAAGGCACCGCCGATGATGACCGGCTGGGGTTGCTGGGCGATTCGGTGCTGTACTCAGTACGAGGCACGGGGGGGCACGTGGATGAGTTCTGCCGCTTTGCTAATGCCAGCACGATTCTATTGGGTTGGATTGATGAAGACGAGATTGGCACAGACCCCGTGAAGCGGATTACCCATGATCGAATGGTCGGGAACCTGAAAATCCTACAGCAGGCCACCGACCAGGATGGTAAGCCCTTCACCCGCAAATCGACTACCGAAAGCGAGTGGTGACCGAAAGCAACCCGTTCTACAAAAATATAAAATTGGCCCGTCCTAACGTCAAATCGGGCACAATACTCTACCTCGTGCCCACTACCAGCTACCTGAATTATGTCATCACCAACGGGGTGATTCTGCTACCAGCCTACTGGCAACCGGGTATGCCGGACGCGGACAAAAAGCGTGATGCCGAGGTGCTGGCATTGTTCAAAAAACACTTTCCAGACCGGAAATTAGTGCCCATTAACCCCATAAAATACAACTATTCGTCGGGCGGAATGCACTGCGTCACCCAGCAGCAGCCCGCTGGAAAGCCACCTGTTCAATCAACTGCTGTTTCCTCGAAATGACATTCATCGACTAATCCATCCTCATGAAAACACGTGTTTGCCCCCGGCGTGGCCATCACCTCGACCGTACCGGGCAATGGCTACGACCCGAACAGTGGTACCAGCATGGCCGCTCCCGTGGTCGCGGGTATAGCGGCCGTATTGAAATCGTATTTTCCGCAACTCACTCCCCAGGATATCAAACGGATTATCATGCAATCGGCAGCTCCACTCCATACGATGGTCTACAAACCGGGTATCCGTCAATTAGTGGATTTTGCCTCCCTGTCGAAAACGGGCGGCATCGTCAACCTCTACGAAGCGGTGAAGCTGGCCTTGGCGCAGTCGTCACCGACCGCTAAGAAATAAGGCAAGCCCGACTTACTCCGATTCAATATCCCTCAAACGTCAATTCTCATGAAAACTCTCATCTGCCCATTATTTGTCCGCATTCGGTTTGTTCGGCTGTGTGCACCCCTCTCCCTATTGCTGGCGACCCTGATCGGAACTACGGGTTGTGAGGACCATCGGGACCCGCCCCAATCCCAGATTAGCCCGTTCGCCAGCGGTCTGGTCGCGCCTTTGGGTGTGGAAACGGACGCGAAGGGACAAGTCTGGGTTACCCAGGCGGGGAGCGGCACGGCCAATGATGGCCAGTTGTCGATGATAACCCCACAAGGTGAGGTCTGGCCGGTAGTGACCGGTTTTGTCTCCCAGGTTAGTCCGGAAGGCGCGGTTTTTGGTCTCAATCACCTGCTGCTTCAGGGAACTACGCTGTATCTACTGCACGGTGTCGAAGGTCGGCTGTATCGGTTCGACATCAATCAATTTCAGCCGGGTAACCCGCCCGTGTTGGCTCAATCGCTCGCCTATGAGGCCGTGGGCGACTTTGTCAAAGCTTACCCGTTTGCCAACGATACCGATGAGACCGATTTGTTTAATCTGACGATTGGCCCGGAGGGAGACCTGTTCATTGTGGATGCCGCAGCCAATGCCGTTATCCGCCGAAAGGCCTCCTCCACCCAGACCCTGAGTGTATTTGCCACGCTTCCTCCGATTATTACCAGTAACCCAGCCAGGGGAACCGATACATTGGAAGCGGTACCGACGGGGATTGTGTTCGACGGTCAGAAATTCCTGGTCAGCAGCTTTACGGGCTTTCCGTTTCCGACCGGACAAGCGCCCATCTACCAGGTTCAGCTCGACGGCACCGTGTCAGTTTACCAGACCGGCTTGTCGACGCTGACGGATATTGAACTGGACGCTACCGGGCAACCCATTGTCCTGGAGTATGGCACCTGGACGGGTCAGGGCTTTACGGACAATTCCGGGACGATTGTGCGGTCAACGGCGCAGGGCAATACGTTCCTGCTGCGGGGGTTGAACTACCCCAACTCAATCAAACGAAGCGGCCCCAACACCTACTATGTCGCTCAGACCTTCGACGGCACCATTCAGAAGATAACCCTTTAGTTTACGCATTACTACCGGCCGTATTGGACCGCTGCCGGTACGACATAGGCTGGCTGCCTGATCTCGTCTGCGGGCGATGACATTATTTTTGATAAAACAGCTATGAAACGTCGCATCTTTTTGAAATCCAGCCTGGCGGCTCCCCTGCTCGCCGAATCGCCAACCCAATCTTCTGAAACTGTCGGGGAAAGACACCAATGGGGACCTGTGCATTTTCGAGTCAACGGTTACCGGAAAGGGCGGGCCACCGCTTCATGTTCACCATGCCGTGGATGAATGGTTTCATATTTTGGAAGGTGAATTCGTGTTCCGGATCGGTGACGAAACGTTTCGGCTGAAAGCGGGCGATTGCATATTGGGGCCGCGGGGCGTTCCGCATACGTTAGCCCACGTGTCGGAAGGCGTTGGTAAACTGACCATCATTTTTCAACCCGCTGGCCAGATGGAGGCTTTCTTCATTGAATCTGGCAAGCGGCAACGTCGTCCGACGGCCGAAGAATCGCAAAAACATTTCCGGGCACATGGAATGGAAATCCTCGGCCCGCCACTGCCCACTGAGTAAGCACTATGTTTGTGATAAGCTGTACGAAGCAGTACAACCGGCCTTAGCTTAGACCCCAGATGTTTCGTCAACATCAATATAACCCACCAACCCCGATGAAAAACCTTTCTCAATGGGCCAGTCGACACGCACCGCTCGCCATTGCACTGATTACTCTGTGCGAAGTTATCAATGGTTTCAATGGCTTCGTGCTGGGTGCTACCTGGTTCGACACGCTACCGGTGGCTGGCTTGCACGCGGGTGTCGCAGTAACGATCTGTCTGGCGGTGGGCGTCCGGCTTCTGGCCCATAGCGGTGGACCTGATTTTCACTTCAGACGCTGGTGTTTGTTCGGGGCGTTTTTGGGTAATTTTCTGCTGTTCGGGCTGCTGGGTGGATTAACGGCACCCCGCTTTCAGTCGCACGACGTACCGGTCGGCGTGTGGGGCAGTCGGCGCATCGAAAGCCGGGTCGACATCGTCCGACCCGACACGCTACGCCCCGTCGAAGGCGCTGCAGCGGTTCGGAAAGGGGGCAGAAGCGACAATCAGCGGGGCCGAAGCACCGGCTTCGCGCTGCTGTTTGTGCTGAGTCTACCCCTCATGTTGTTCACGACGGGCTTAGCCTGCGGTATTCTCTGCTCAGGCTACGGTTTTTTTGCGGCCATCGTGTTCATACTCGGTTTGGGCTTTTTGGCGGGTGGTATCTACTTCCTGGGCCGGGCGTCGGAACGGGAGGTAAAACGCCTGCGCGACATGGAACCCGCCGAACGCCGACGAGCAGGCCGACGCTTCTGGCTGGCGTGGGGACTACTGACCGGACTTTTCACGCTGTTGTTATTGGTAGGGGCGGTTTCCGGATAATGCCTATCTTGGACGCTCTAAACCACTACTCGTAAGACTCTAAGACTGATTATTCGGACTGAGCTACCCTAAACGCATATGGGCGATTACAGTGAAGTTATTTCGGTACCCCCAACCTTGCAACCACTCCTTCAGGACGTTGCCACCGCCCGTGGCCGCTACGTCGAGCTTGCCCTGCGGTTGACGGATGAGCAGGCGCAACGCAAACCGGCACCCGACGTGTGGAGCGCCGTCGACATCACGGAACACTTGGTCTGGGCCGAGCAGGGCGGCATCTGGGGTATGTGGCGAGCCGTGGAAGCCCAACGTAGCGGTCGTCCCGTCTGGGCCGGTGAACACACCAACCGGGGCCGCTCGATTGAAGCGATTGTGGCAGAAACCTGGCAACCCAAAGAGCAGGTCCCGGCCATTGCCGCCCCGCGCATGGGCGGCTCACTGGCGTTCTGGTGCGCTTCACTCCTGAATTTACAGCATTTGCTGCTGGCCTTTAGCCGCATGGTCAGGGAGGATGAACTGAAAACCGTCATTCATCCGCATCCCATTTCGGGTCCATTGGACATTCGGCAGCGGTTCGAGTTTTTGCGGTTTCACATCGACCGGCACCGTCGACAGTTGGGTGGCTGTTTCCCCAATCCCGATGCCATCTTATGACCATCGACTGTGGCACCTGCACCATCCGGTCGTGGCAACTCCCGGATGAGGTCGCTGAGTAGTGGTTTATGTGTATTGAGTGATTAGGTTGTGTATTGGCTTGAATCTTGTTAGGTATGGACTTGATGAAACTTCATAAGAATGCGGCTCTTACCCCCAGCCAGCGCCAACACATTCAACAATTGTAGGCAACCCGCCAATTCAGCTACCCCCAATTGGCGGCTAAGTTCAATACCAGCCTCGGAACCATCCCAAAATGGGTCAAACGTGACAACGGCCGTGACCAAACCAGTGCCCCAAAAAACCACTACCGGCGCGTGACAGGTACTTACCGTCAGGCGCTCATTGACTACCGGCTGGCTCACCCTCATCACGGACCGGTTCGCATCGAACAGAAATTACGCGCCAAGTATGGCCCCTTTGCCTTCAGTACGGTACGGTACGACTCATTTTGGACCAAAGCCTGCCGCCCAAGCCCAAACCTCCGCCTATGCTATCCATCCTTTGGCAACGGGTCGCTACCGGACACAGAGGAATGTCCAGCAATTGCCTGCTCTGACAGGAAAACCGGCTTCGAATATAAGATTTCCATCATTCATCTGGCTTCTCGCATCAGGTATTCGGAAATCCACGACGATTATGAAAGTGCCACCATCGCTGAGGTCTTCAAGCGGTCGATCGATGGCCTCCCCCCTTTTTTATCACCTTCACCGACAAGGCCATGAGTTTCACTATGAAGTACACCGCTCATCCCGAGGGCAAAACCCGATTCACCAAAACGGCAGAAGAAAGTGGTCGGATTCATGGTCTGCTCGAGAAAGGCATACCTTGGCGCAATGGCTTCATCGAACGCAGCAACCGCACCGACAAAGACGAGTTGTTTAACTACGTTCGTTTTCCAGACTCGGAGGACCGACGTTATCAGGTAAGACTGTGGGGGATGGCCTACAATCACGAGCGTCCCCATCAGGGGTTAGACAACCAAACTCCTGTTTCTGTTTATCGACGCGACTATCCGCTACATGCTGTCAGTCGTTGCACAACCTAATCACTCAATACAACTGATTAGGTAGATTTAAGCACATTCCAAATGTCTAATCTGTCTTCTCTGGCCGGTTTTTGCAGATAAACCACCTTAACAATTCACCTGCACATGGCAATCTGGGCCACCACATCAGCCCGCAGCCGAGCTACACCAACCGGTCCATCAACGTACAGAATCAACCAGTTGTCGGCTTTTTCTAAGCGGCCTTCGACGCGTACCCCGCGTCCTACATCATTTAATATCTGCTCATTAATGGGTTCACCATTCGGCCCGACGAGCAGGTAACCGTTTTCCCGGCCGGTGCCGTTACGAACCCACAACAAGGGTGGAATGCCGCCCGCAATGCAGCGTACGGCGCACGACCGGTGCGGTCGGCCGTCGCCGGGTTTCATCACGCCAAGGAAACATTTCGGATCGGTGATTTCACCTTGTAAAACGGCTTGTCCCAATGATGAAACAACCGGAGCCGCTGGCGATTGGGCGGGCGTCGCTACGGTTCGGAGTGCGTCGGTTTCTTCGCTCAGTTCGAGGGCGGCATGGCCTTCGTGGTAGATGAGCGTTCCCCGAATTTTCAAGGTTTTACCCGCCAACGAGCCGTACCGCTGTTCCCACTGGTGTAAGGTGGCGTCGGCACCGTGCTTACCGTAACCAATGAGCAAAATTCGCTCGAATAGGGGCGCGTCGGGAGCCGCGTTTTTTACCGGTACCCGCAGGAACGGCACGGGCTGACGAATCAACTGGCCCTCCAGCGTGGTCAACTGACCGTACTCAAACACCGCTTCCGAGAAGCCCCGCTGCTGCCAGACAAGCAAGGCGGCTACGGCCGGTACCAGCACAATTAACAGCCCAATCGCCCAGCGAACGGCTCTGGCGTAAAGGGGCGGGGCTTTGTCCTGCCAGCCAATGTAAAAATCAGGTTCAGGGTTTGCCATCGGTCAGTGCGGTTGAGGGGAGTAGGGCGGGTGGTTGTGGAGTACCGGGTGGATTCGGTTGGGGGTTAACCCAGACTGTCGTGCCGACGCAGCGCACGGCGTACGTTTCTAATTTCTCGGTAAAGGGCGGGGGCGCATGGCCGTTTTCGGGCAGGTACTGGTAGCCGTGCCACGGGCAGGTGATGCAGCCGTCAATAATTTTACCCTCACCCAGCGGCCCGTTCTGGTGGCGGCACAGATTGCTCACCGCCGACAGTTTACCCTCGTACCGAAACAGAGCGATGTTCTGCCCGTCGATCAGCAACGTTTTAGCCCGGTTTTCGGCAATATCCTCCACGTCACAGACAGCCACAAAGCCGTCCGTTTCGGTATTTGTCGGGTGTAGTTCGTGCCGGTTGCCGACGAATGCCGCCGTCAGATGCAGACCCGTTATCGTGAATAGGCCCGCGCCCAGCAAACCCGCGTACACCAGTGACGTTTCCTGTTGCAGAATACCCAGCGCCACGTGCATCACGATCAGGCCATAGGCAATGTAAACACCGATGTGCAGGGCTTTCCAGACGTGCGGGCTAAGGTTCTTGAGCCAGAAATCGTGACTGGTAGCCGCCATCACGAACAGAATCAGCAGGGCCAGGAAACCGAGTGGCTGAAACGGAAACTGGCCCAAACTGCCGTACTGCCCCTCCGACGTAAACAGCGAAACCAATGGGTCAACATCGCCCCGCGTGTGAAATTGCAGTACGCTGAAGACGCTGTGAACGGCCGCCACCACGAACATACTGACGCCCAGATGCCGACGGTTGTAGAGCAACGGCAGAAACCGTTGATCGAGCCGACAGAGCGGGCCGATAATCAGAATAACGTGCAGCATCAAAAACGCCAGCGTACTCGTCGCCCGGATGATGATGGTTTCGGTTGTTACGGGCGGAAACAAAACCACCTGTAATGCGCAGAAGACGAATAAATAAACGACGACTAAACCAGCGATGGTCAGATCGTAGAGCCGTTTCTGACGGTTGAATAAAACGGGACTATACTGAAGGGCCATGCAGGGTCAATGGTAAATGGACGATGCGGGTTAGATGCCGGTTCAAGGTCTGAAAATAAGGAATTTATCGCGCTATCGCAATTGATTTCTACGAAAGCAGAGCCGTTTGGCGACCAAAGCCAACCGTAGTGCGGTAGCGTTGCGGGCTGACGTCGGTGTGGTTCTTAAAAAAACGACTAAAGTGATACTCGTCTCCGAAACCTAGTTCGTAGGCAATCGACTTCACGGGTTTGCCCGTCAGGTACAGCTCCCGTTTGGCTTCTACCACGATGCGCTCGGCAATCAGGTCGGTGAGCGTCTTCTGAAAATGCTTTTTGGTGAGTTTGCCCAGCGCTTTAGGCGTCAGGCTTAACAGATCGGCATAGTCGCCAGGGGTGTGTTTCGACCGAAAATGGGCTTCAATGCTGCCTTTCAGTTGCTGAAGAACAAATGGCTCGTCCGATGGAACCGCTTCAGCCTGTAATTCGGGGGTTTGGTCAACTTTCAGGCGGGTGGCCTGAATGAGCAGGATCTTCAGGTACGAAACCAGCAGTTCGTATTGCGACAGGGCCGGTCGCTGCATCTCGGTCCGCATCTGAGTTAATAGATTGTCGAACGTCAGGGCCGCCGGGCTATCAACCCGTACGTACGGTGGCTGATAGACGTTATTGAACAGAACGCCGTTACTTTCAATGTCGGCCTGATGCCGGAAAATGCAGAAGAAATCCGGGTGAAAATACACCGCCGACCCCAGTAGTTCACCGGTTGAGGCTAGGAGGAAAGGTTGATAGGGCGCAAAGCACAGCATCGTGTCCTTATCAATGGCATACTCCGAGAAGTCGGCTTTCAGGAGCGCCTGTCCCTGTTTGATCCAGATAATCGAGAAATAGTTGTGGCGTTGAAGATGGTCGAACCCACTATTATCCGTGAAATCGACCAGTTTCAGGGCCAGATTGCCATTCTGCGGGTCAATCAGCGTCAGTGGATTCGTTGACATCATTGCGTTATCCGGGTGCGTCATGGTCTGCGTATTCGTTTGGTTTGACTCGTTAAGCGGCCTTCTCTATAGCGAACAGGAGCCGGTCGGTGGCGTCAATCGGCAGGTCGTTGATGCTGGCGAATCGTTTGCGCATCAGCCCGGCTTCGTCAAACTCCCATAGTTCGTTGCCGTAGCTGCGGTACCATTGTCCGGCTTCGTCGTGCCACTCGTATTCAAAGCGCACGGCCATCCGGTTCTCGCGGAATCCCCACAGTTCTTTCTTCAGGCGGTAGTCTAATTCCTTCGCCCATTTGCGTTCTAAAAACGCCCGGACCTCGTCGCGTCCCCTAAGAAACTCCGTTCGGTTTCGCCATTCCGTATCCTCCGAATAGGCGAGTGCCACCCGTTGTGGGTCGCGGCTGTTCCAGGCGTCTTCGGCCATCTGCACTTTTTGCCGGGCTGTTTCGAGCGTGAACGGCGGCAGCGGTGGCCGAAGCCCGTCAGTACCGGCTGTTTGGTCCGTATCCATGTGGTTATCGAAGTAAGCTCATTCGGCCGGGCAACTACTAAACTAAAATTGCCCGGCTGAATGGGTGAATAATTAAACGGTTTCGAGTTCAGGGGCCAGCGGAAAGTCGATGGGCACCTCGGTAATATTATGCAGGTAATTCATCACTACTTTATCGGCAATGGCAATGATAATGTCCACTAAGCTCTCGTTGGTGTACCCGGCCGCAAAAAAGGCGTCTAAGGCGGCTGCCGACGGGCGACCTTTCTGCGCCGTAATCTCTTTGGTAAGCCGCACGAGGGCATCTACTTTGGGGTTGAACGGAGCCGATCCTTGCCGGATGTCCAGGATTTGCTCGTCGGTCAGGCCGTTCATTTTCCCCAGTACGGTGTGGGCGCTCTGGCAGTAGCGGCAGTCGTTTTCCTGACTGACGACTAAGTTAACCACTTCTTTCTCTTTCTTGCTCAGCGATGTTTTTGCGTTTTGCAGTTGCAGGTACGTCCCCAGCCCATTGGTCGAGTAAGCGATGATTGCGTAGAGGTTGGGAACAAAGCCTAAACCGGCTTTGAGACTATCAAAAAGGACTTGATTGTTGGGCAAAACGTCGTCGCGGGTTGGTACCGTGAACTGGCTCATGGCGTTGTGTTGATTAATTTGTTTGTCGGTATTGACCTGACAAAAGTACCGGGGCCCGTACCGGCAAAACATGGCTAAACGTCGTTGATGGATGGACAGTTTTCCCAAAGCCGTAACCGTTCAATCCCAATCAGCCAACCGACATTCCGGCTGGCTGATTGGGATTGAATGGTTACCAAGTGGGTTCGCTCATTGACATTCGGTAGACGGGTGCGGTTACGGCGTCACCAATGAACCGACGGGCTGGGCTATGACCGGGCAGTTGATAATGACATTCGTTGGTTTCAGCCCGGCCACGAAGCCATTGGGCTGACCCGAATTGCCTGCGAAATTGGTTACCAACCCTTCCTTCACTAACTGCTGGAGGTCTTCGAGGCTGCGGATTCGTCGCCGTTTTCCAGCCTGAATCGCCTGCGGAGTCCAGGCGTTCAGGTGGGCGTCCCACATGGGGCTGTAGTTGTTGTTATACTGCTTGTTATTGTCGGGGTCCAGCGGGAAAATATTGATGGGGTCAGCCAGGTTACCGTCTAAGATAGTTGAGTTCAGGCCCTGACGGTTGGGGTTATTGAAGCCCGTTTCGCCATTGGATACCGGCGAGAAGCCCAGCAAAGCGGATTCATCGGTTGGCAAACTCTGACCAAACGTGGGTAAGTTGCCCAACCGGGGCGTGTACGTACCCCGCTCGATGGTGGCCGCGCCCACATCCGACGACTCGGTAACTAAGTGAAAATAATACTGCGCCCCGCCCTGAAATCCGTCCAATAATTCAAAGATAACGGTCCCTTTCTCGTAGTCGATGCTCACTAAGTGGTCGTGTACCCCCGTGCTGTTGGCCACGATGGGTGCATTGATGACCGAGCCGCTGGGCAGCACGAGCAGTGGCGAATACTCCGCATCGCCCACGGCACCGGGTTGCGCGACGGCGGGCGGGAACGTGTTGGGGTCAGGACCCGCCTGAAGCACCCGTTGCGGACTGAAGTTGACGTCGCCCCGGAACTTGATCATCCCGCCGTCGATGGTCACCTCCTGGGCACCGTCTGTGTCGCGGCCAAAAATAAGCTTGGGCGCGAAGTTTACGCCCAGGATTTTGGCTACGTAGAAGTTGGCGGCTTCGGTGATGATGTAATAGGTCGGGCTACCACTGGGGCCAATGCCTTTATAGAGCGGCAGCGTAACTGTTTTCGGGTTGCTCTGGAAGTTGATGGCCAGCGCACTGGGAAAGAATACGTTCTGGTCACGCGTGAACCGGACGCCCTGCCGTGCCCCCGCCGAACCGTTCGCCGTGGCAAGCAGACTGTTGGCTTCGTTCAGAGCCGATGCCTCGTCGACCATTCCTTTCTCGGGCTTCAGCGCCGGAGTTTGTTCGGTTTTTTCGGGATTACAGCCAGCCAGTATTGAGCTTAAGAGGCAGGCGCCAAAGAGGTAAGTCAGGGTTGCTTTCATAACTAATTTCTGCGTTGAAGAGGGGTAAGATTACAGTAGTGATACCACCCGGCATCCTCTTTGAAAACGGTGCAGAAACGCAGATAGTTATCACAAAAAGATCACATTATCAGATAGTTATAAAAATGTTACAATTCATTCATTGATGCCGTCAGCCGGACAGTCGTCTGACCGGTTTATGCGCTGTTAGCTTGTTTTGGAACCTGTTGCGTCTTGAAATCTGACGGGGGCATATTGAAGAGATTTTTAAAAAAGCGGCTAAAGTGCGCTACTTCTTCAAAGCCCAGTTCATAGGCAATTTCTTTGGTCGACTTGTCGGTATAAAGCAATAATCGTTTGGCTTCCAGTCCAATGCGGTCATGGACAATTTGCAGGGGGCTATCCTGCTGATGCAGCGCAAAAACATTGCTCAACGTCTTGGGCGACTTACTGAGTTGGTTCGCATAGAACGCTACCTGATGGTGCTGCCGGTAGTTTTGCTCAACCAGCATTCTGTACTGCCGAATCTGTTCTACCCCCGCGCCGGGCATTGAATGCGCTGCATACTGGACTTTTGCCAGCCGGGTCAGCTTGATAATCAACCGCTTGAGTAACATCCTGAGCATATCACCCTGAATAATGTCGCCCGTCGCAAACTCTTCGTCGAAGACCGACAACAGGGCCAAAAACGAGGCCTGTTCATGGTCAGTTAAGCGCAAAAACATGGGTTCCGACGAACCGTAAAACAAGAAACCTGAACACGACACCTCTTTGTCGTGGTCGATGATGCAGTAGAATTCCCGGTCGAACTGCCAGGCGATCAGTTCACCGGGCCGGTCGAATTGAAACGTTTGATTCACCATTAGCGGCAGCATGGTTTGCGCCGGAAACGGGTACGTCACGCCATCGAGCCGGACGGTCTGGTCGGCTCCTGTGTTCCAGACAACGGTCAGCAGCCGTTGCCGACGTCCCGTCGGGGCTTGTCCGGCCATGATGGATTCATCGAAAAACTGGCGATAAAACGCAGGTTCGTACTTCACTAATCGAATCGTACCATGCGTGGCTGGGTCCTGGTAGGTAGCGAGCATAACTGGGTTATTTGGGAAACTGACTGGTGCCGTGAAGGTGGCTCATTTGATTGGTTAAGCGCTGACTGTTCTGCCCGACGAGTTATCTATTTTTCCCGACTCCCTCCTACCCTTATCCAGAAAGTGCCGTCTTGTGCTTGTGAATACCTTTCCGACCTGCATGATGTTCCCGATTAAATGTAACAACCGGGAAGAATTGGCAGCACACCGGGCCAAAACGATATGGCGCAGTTGTGCTTAGCGCCTGACCTTTGTCCTGTTCTCAATCAACCAAAACAGAACAAACCAACGCACATGGAAACCAACACCACCTCCGGCACATCATTCCTGACTGAAGGACAAAGCCCGGCTTATTTCACCCAATTCGACCACCTGAAATTCAGTCGTACCACCAGCGGAATTCTTGAAGTTCGGCTCACGACCGACAACGGCCCGATTGTTTTTACCGGCAAAGACCACCACGATTTTGTGGAAGCTTTCTCGCGCATTGCCCAGGACCGCGACAACAAAGTCGTGATTCTGACGGGAACGGGCACTGAATTTTTTGCCCAGATTGATGGCCCTAGCCTGGGCGACATCACCAACCCGCGTGAATGGGACAAAACCTGGTGGGAAGGCCAGCAAGTGCTGCAAAACCTCACCAGCATCGGCGTACCGGTGATTGCCGCCATCAACGGCCCGGCCACTGTTCACTCCGAATATGCCCTGACCGCCGACATCATCTTGGCATCCGAAAATGCTTATTTTCAGGATTTCCCGCACCTTGCCTTCGGCATCGTACCGGGCGACGGGATACAAACCGTCTGGACGCGGGCTATTGGCGACCACCGGGCCAAGTATTTTCTGTACACTCAGCAAAAACTCTCGGCTCAGGAGTCGCACACCCTCGGCGTCGTGTCCGAAGTGCTGCCCACGCTTGAAGCCCTGCACCAACGGGCCTACGCGGTGGCCGAAACAATGCTGGCTATTCCCGAACTCACCCGGCGGCATATGCGGGCCATGTTTGTGCTGCCGTTGCGGAAAGCCCTGCTCGAACAGGTTGGCTACGGCTTAGCCGTTGAAGGGATCACAGCTACCGACCTCAAAAGCGCGGCTGAAGCGCAAGCCTGAACCGGTGTTGGCGCATCCAAAAATAGGTTCTATCCGTTACCAACTCATTTGGGGTCGGCAAAGCGGTAACCAACGCCCCACGTCGTCAGGATGTACGTCGGCTGGCTGAAATTCGGCTCAATCTTGTTGCGCAAGCGGTTGATGTGGGCCGTCAGGGTGTGTTCGTAGCCATCGAACTGGTACTGCCACACTTGTTTAAGCAACTCCTTGCGCCGGTAACTCTTGCCGGGCGTCTTCGCCATCAACACCAGCAGATCAAATTCTTTGGGTGCCAGATTAATTCGGGTGCCGTCGATGGTCACGATGCGGGCAGCCACGTCGATCTCCATCGCTCCGTGCACAATCCGTGGCGGGGCAGTCTGAACCGCCGACAGGTTCAAACTGCTCCGGCGCAGCATGGCCCGCACCCGCGCCATAAACTCCCCGATGCCAACCGGCTTGGTCAGGTAATCGTCCGCCCCAGCCTCCAGCCCGTTTACTTTATCCGCTTCCTGAGCCATTGCGGTGAGCATCATGATGGGCGTGGCCGCATCGACCTGGCGAATCTGCCGACACACCTCTAAGCCGCACATGTCCGAGGAATGGCTGTCTAAGATGCACAGGTCCACGGGTTGCCGGGCCATCAGAATAAGCCCGTCCTGACCGGAGTTGGTCGCAATCAGGTCGGCGGGCAGGTGGCGCAGGTGCGTGCGGATCGACTCCACCATGTGGGTGTCGCTGTCGATCATCAGCACTCTTTTGGGATAAGATTTCATGGCTGTTTTTGGGTTGAGGATACAGTTTTCAGTGCGGGTCCCGTCAGAATTCAACAGTCAGTAGGGTCCGCTGGTGCAGATCGTCTACAATCTCAATACGCGGGTGACTGTCCGTGGTCGGTAGCGGAAAGCGGTACGTTCCCGGCGCGTCTAACAGGCCCACCGCCCGCCACGCACCGGCTTGTCGGACGCGCACCACTGCCGATGGCACCTCGAACGGCTGTTCGAGCGCGATGTCAAGCTGTAGCGCACCGCCCTGAGCAGCCCGGCGCAGGTGGACGACAACGCTGTCCGACGCCACCGAACGCAGCAGAACCGGCAGGGGCGCGGGCGGGGACAGGGTAATCGGCTCCTGTTGCTGCGGGGATTGGTACGCCAGCAAAGCCGCCACGAAGCCCAGCGGCAGCATAACCACCAGCAGCAACCAGATCATACGGTGAGCGCGTTGGAGGGATGGCGTCATGGCTGCGTTGGTTTGGAGTGGTTTTCTTTGGATAATCCAGTTTGACCGCGCCAGACTTTGACCAGCAGCACTGGCCAGAGTGCAACGGATGCGGGCCAGAGCAGGACTTTCAGCGCGAGGTGCATTCCGTGGGCGTTGGGGTCGATGCGGGCGGCTCCCCAGCCGACGAAATAAACGCCAAATACCGCCCCCAGCGCGAGGTAACCGTAGAACAGATACACGAACAGTTCAGCACTCATCGGCTTTCGATTCAGGAGTGGTTGTAGATGTTGACGACGGTTTCGCGAGTCATGCGGCCCGTATCACTTAATAGAAAAGCGATCAGTTCGGCCAGATTATCGGTCGGCACCCAGCGGCTGGGATCGGCGTCAGGCATGGCATTCCGGTTAGCGGGCGTGTCGATAATGCCCGGCACCACTACACTGGCCGTGATCTGATGCGCTTTGCCTTCGGCGTTGATAAGTTCGGCCAACGCGAACACCAGCGTTTTGCTCAGCGCGTAGGCGACCACGTTTTTGCCTTCGTCGGGGTTAAGCGACGGACGCGCACCAATCAGAATGAACTGCCCGTCCCGCTGCTGCTCAAACCTCGCCAGCAACGGCTTCACCACGTTGAAGGCTGACAAAAAGTTAAGCTGATACATCTTGTGCAGCAAGTCGGCATCAGTCTCCCGAATGGAACCCATCGCAAAACCACCCACCAGCAAGACGGCCGCCCGCAGGTTTGCCGCTTCGTGTTCGTCCAGAAAGGCGGTCACGCTGTCGGCATCGAGTACGTTGACTACTTGCGTCTTCACCTGGGGCAGGTGGTTAAACATGCCCATTTCGCGGCTGGAGCCGAACGTGGCCAGCACCGCGTACCCCTGCTGATGCAGGTGTTCGACCACGTCCCTGCCCAGATTGCCCGATGCGCCGGTGATGAGTACCGTTTTCATAGATTCAGTTGGTTGACGGATGATCAACATGTTGTTGGTCAGGCCCTTCTTCGGCCCACCAAAGCACTTCGTAGGTACGACAGCCGTTCCGCCGACCCGACAGGTGCATCGCCATTGACCGGCACTCGCCGTAACGTCGTCGGTAGCGCCGTCGGTACAACCATCCTGCCAGCGACATGCCGGCAATTGGCCCCACGAAGTAAATCCACCAGCCGGTCCAGATACCGGCCGACAGCGCTGAACTGACCGTCCGGGCCGGGTTGATGCTCATGCCCGAAAACGGGGCCTCGAACGTAATGTACAGCGCGACCAAAATGCCCACAAAATAGCCCGTGTAGGGGGCCAGCCGCCGGGAGTTGCTCAGCGCCAGCACCATCGTCAGCATGCAAAACGCCATGCCGAACTCGAACGCCAGCGCCACCCAGATACCCGCCGAACCGGGCACCGTCGCTACGTGGTTCACCGTTGGGTGCGTCATGAAATAAGGAATCAGATAGTGCAGCGCGGCCACGGCCAGCGACCCGCCCACAAACTGCGCCCCAATGTACCCCAGCGCGTCGGCGAGGGCGATGCGGTTGAGCCGCCACTGCGCCAGCGTCACGGCCGGGTTCAGGTGCGCCCCCGACCGTTTTCCCCAGCGCGAATAGATCAGACTGACGGCGGTCAGGCCCATCACCGCACCAATCAACGCCCGTCGCAGCAGGGGAGATGGCACCGCAGCCCGCACCGGAAAGGCCGGGTGTTCTACCACAATCACGATTAAGCAAGCCACGAGCATGAACGTACCCAACGCCCAGGCTTCGATGAGGTAGGTTGGCCATTTTTTGCGGATTGTCTGTTTCATCAGTTACTTAGTTAACGCATGGGGTTATCCGACAGGAGTTTAATCAACGCCCCTACCGACCACGCCTGATTCGCCGTGCCACGTCCGTCTTTGGGATGTAGCCCGTCGAATATTTCCGAAATCCCGAACAGACAGTCGTGCTCGTAGAAGTGCTGCTTCAGCGTCGCCAACTCGGTGTACATTCGGGTCTTAGCGGCTTCCGACTGGCCGTGAATGCGCAGAAACGCCTGCCAGTATTCACCCAGCAGAAACGGCCATACGGTTCCCTGGTGATAAGCCGTGTCGCGCAGCCACTGATCCCCGCCGTAGACGGCCGCGAACGCCGGGTCCTGGGGTGAGAGCGTCCGCAAACCGTAGGGCGTGTAGAGGTGCTTTTCGACCGTGTCGAGTACCCTGCGCTGGGCGTCAGGGTTGAGCAGCGGAAACGGCAGGCTAAGGGCGTATATCTGGTTAGGTCGAATGCTCGTATCAGGAGCGCCACCGGGAATCACGACGTCGTTCAAATACCCGTTCTCGTTCCAGAAATGCGGAGCGAAACTTTCCTCGAACTTTCTGAGCTGCAGGGCGTAAAAATCGGGCTTCCGGCGAAGTTGCTTAGCAAAGAAAATGGTGATCTGCAGAGCGTTGTACCATAAAGCGTTGATTTCAACGGGGCAACCGTGCCGGGGCGTCACCACGTAATCACCCACGCGGGCATCCATCCACGTTAGCTGCGCTGTGCCTTTACCACCGTAGAGCAGCCCGTCGTCGGTGACGTGAATCCCGTAGCGGGTACCGGCGCGGTGGGCATCCAGAATCGTGAGCAACTGCTCGAAATGCTGCTCGATAAACCCTATATCATCAAACCGAAGGTAATATTCATAGAGCGCCACGAACAGCCAGAGCGTCGCGTCGATGGTGTTGTATTCAACGGGGTCCCGGCTGTTGTCGGGGAAGCGGTTGGGCAGCATCCCATCGTCCAGATACCGAAAAAACGTGTCTAAGATCCGCTGCGCCGTCTGCTGCTGACCGAGCGAAATACACAGGCCGCGCAAGGCAATCATGGTGTCGCGGCCCCAGTCGGCAAACCAGTGATAACCGGCAATGATCGTTTCACTTTGCGTCGACTGCCGCTGCACGATAAACTGATTGGCCGACACGACGAGATCCTGCAAAAACGAATCGCCGTTGGTAGCCCGCGCGGGTGCGCCCCGCAGCGTCTGAATCCGTTTGATTTCCCAGGCCCGCAGTTCATCGGGCTGATTAGCCATAAACCGCTCGTCGGTCGAGAACGTCAGAAAACATTCTTCGCCCGGCTCCAGCCGCGCTTCCACAAAACCGACCGTATAAGCGTCTTCCGTAAAATCCAGCCCACGCTGCTGCTCCTGCCGGTACGTGAACCGGTTGAACCACGCCCGGTTCTCAATGAAAACGCCGGTCGAGAAAGCCCAGTACAGCGGCTCTGCGCCGAAATGGGCGTAGAGCTTCAGCCGATGATCGGTTCGTTCGAGGTGGTAGTTAAAGTAGTCGTTCTGGTGAAACAGACTGTGGTAGTCGCGGTGAACGAACAGCGGATTCAGGCGCAGCGTAACGGCCTGATGGCCCACGTTCTGATAGCACACGACGGTTGTGTTGGCCGTCTGGACCATGAACACGGTTTTGGCGATGGTATAATTACCTGCCTTGAACACCCAGCGCGGCAGCGGCATCCGCTCGAAGGACACTAAATGTTTCCAGCCCTGCGGATGCACTACGTCGCCGTACTGGTTGCTCGACAACCCGAACGTGTCCCCTTCGGTGAAGAGCGTTTCTTCGATTTTGGACACCAGCACCTGGCGGTCAGTGGGCGGGTTGCGGGCGGCTACCAGCAGGCCGTGATAGCGCCGGGAATTGGCCCCGGCCAGCGTGCTACTGGCGTAGCCGCCGAGGCCGTTTGTCACCAACCACTCGCGCCCGGCGAGGTGTTCAAAATCGCTGTTGAGGAAGTAATACATGGCCGGTTTGGTTAAGGCGTGGGGGTTGTAAGGTACGTCTGGTCAATCAGTTGCGCGACAACGCCCGTCCACCCCGTCTGATGACTGGCCCCGACGCCCCGCCCCGTTTCGCCGTGGAAATACTCGTAGAACAGCACCAGGTCGCGGAAATGCGGGTCGGTGCGGTATCGTTCGTCGCCCCCGTGAATCGGTCGGTTGCCTCCGCCATCGGGCCGGAACAGGCTGATTAAGCGAGCGGTCAGTTCGTCGGCTACGCGGCCCAATGACATGCATTGACCGCTGCCCGTTGGGTACTCCACCTGCAACGTGTTGCCGTAGTAGCGGTCGTATCGCCGGAGCGCCTGCACCAGCAAATAATTCATGGGCATCCAGATCGGCCCGCGCCAGTTGGAGTTACCCCCGAATGCACCCGTCGACGACTCGCCCGGATCGTAGCGCAGGCCGAACTGTTCGCCATTAATGTCGACCTGATACCCGTTCTGGTGAATTTTGGAGATGCTTCGGATGCCCCCCGGTGCCAGAAACTCGCTCTCATCGAGCATGGCCTGCAACAGCCGCTGCAAGCGTCGGGGCGGAATGAGCGACAGCAGGATTTGCTGCGGATCAGTAGCGTCAACGACCTGGTAGTTGACGATTTTGGCCCGGTATTCGGCAAACCACTTCAACCGGTACGTAAAGTCGGGGGCATTCTCCAATAGGTTCATCTCCAGCGGCAGCACCGCAAACAGCGTCGAAAGCCCCACCAACGAACGCACCTTGAGCGGCACATGGCGACCGTCGGGCAGGGCCAGCACGTCGTAGAAAAACCCTTCCTGCTCGTCCCACGACCCCGACATGTCGGGATCGTGGCTGATGCGGTTGAGCGATTCGGCGATGTAGACAAAATGCTCGAAAAACTTAGTCGCCATGTCCTCGAATGAGGCATCATGTCGGGTGATTTCCAACGCAATTTCGAGCATGTTCAAACAGTACATGCCCATCCATGCGGTGCCGTCGGCCTGCTCCAAATGGCCCCCGCCCGGAATAGCCGCGCTCCGGTCGAACACGCCGATATTGTCCAACCCCAGAAACCCACCCTCGAACACGTTTTTGCCGTGCGCATCTTTGCGATTCACCCACCACGTGAAGTTCAGGCTCAGTTTGTGGAAGGCTTTTTTAAGAAAAACAACGTCGGCAACGCCCCTGCGTTCTTTTTCAATCTGGTACACCTGCCAGCAGGCCCAGGCATGAACGGGCGGATTCACGTCGCCGAACGCCCATTCGTAGGCAGGTATCTGGCCGTTGGGGTGCATGTACCATTCGCGCAGAAACAACAGCAACTGGCTTTTGGCGAAACCGGGGTCCACCATCGCCAGCGGTACGCAGTGGAAGGCTAAATCCCAGGCCGCGTACCAGGGGTACTCCCATTTGTCGGGCATCGAAATGATATCCTCGTTGTTGAGCGATTCCCACTGGTGATTACGACCCGTTTTGCGGCTGGCGGGGGGCGGCACCTGACCCGGATCACCCGCCAACCAGCGCGGAATGTCAATGTTGTAATATTGCTTGCTCCACAGCATCCCGGCAAATGCCTGCCGCTGAATGTTGGCCAATTCCGGGTCGATGTGCGCAGCCGCAAACTGGCTGTAAAACTCGTCGGCTTCGCGCTGCCGGTTAGCGAAAACCTTGTCAAACGATTTGCCAAACGGGTTTCCCTTCACTGAATTTTTTGCTAAGCGCAGACAAACCGACTGGCTATCCCCACCCGCTACCGTGAGCGTGTACATCGGTGCGAACTTCGTACCCGCTGTTCGGCCTTCCATCCAGTCAAAATCGTTATGGACAACCGCCCGGTGAAACGCATCCTTCACGAAGGGAGACGAGTTGGGATAACTATACAGCCGTTCGGTATTTGTCTCGTTTTCAGTAAATAAGGCGCGTTGAGCGGGCTGGAAATAAAACTGATAGTCATCCAGTTCTTCGTGCCGTGCCCGAACGTGCCCGAACGGCTCATGCGCGACCAACGCCAAATTCGGTTTTTCCTTTGTTAGCCCAAACGACCACCCATTGCGAAACCAGATCGTTGGCAGCAGGGTCAGATCGGCGGACTCGGTGGCCCGGTTGTGAACCGTGATGCGGATCAGAATATCTTCTTCATCGGCTTTGGCGTATTCGGTGACGACGTCGAAGTACCGGTTATCGTGGAAAGCGCCCGTATCCAGCAGTTCGTATTCGGGTTCGTGCTTGCTACGCTGCCCGTTGGTGTAGGCGAGGTCGCCGTAGGGAAATTCGGCCTGCGGGTACTTGTACAGGTGCTTCATGTACGAGTGCGTCGGTGTGCTGTCGAGGTAATAATACAGTTCCTTTACGTCCTCGCCATGATTGCCTTCCGGGCCGGTCAGCCCGAACAGCCGCTCTTTCAGAATCGGGTCACGGCCATTCCAGAGCGACACGGCGAAGCACAGCCGCTGCCGGTCGTCGGAGATACCAGCCAGGCCGTCCTCACCCCAGCGGTACACCCGGCTGCGGGCGTGGTCGTGCGGAAAAGAATCCCAGGCCGTGCCATGCGGGCTGTAGTCTTCGCGGACGGTGCCCCACTGCCGTTCGGATAGGTAAGGCCCCCACTTGAGCCATGCCTGACCAGTGTCGATTCGCTGTTGTTCAGAGGTTGGTTTTTGAGTAGTCATGATCACGTAGAAGAGGATTAACCGTTGTCTTCAAAGCCGGGGTACAGCGCCATACCGCCATCCACAACGAGCGTATGCCCGTGAATATAGTCGGCTTCGTCGGAGGCTAACCACGCGACGGATGCCCCAATATCCGATGTTTCGCCGATTCGTTTGTACGGAATCAGCCGCATCAGGTGGCTCAGGGCCTGTGGCGTTTCCCACGCCCCCCGGTTGATGGGCGTTCGGATGGCACCCGGTGCGACGCTGTTGACCCGGATTTTATGTTCGCCCAACTCCTGCGCGATGGACTTCATCAGCAGCATCACGCCCCCTTTCGAGGCCGCGTAGTTAGCGTGGCCCGCCCAGGGAATAAACTCGTGGACTGAACTCATGCAGATAATCTTGCCGGTCGACTGCGACACGTCCGGGCGCGGTCCCCGGCGCAGAAACTCACGGGCGGCTTCGCGGGCGCACAAGAACTGGCCCGTCAGGTTCACGTCCAGCACGTATTGCCACTGCGCCAGTGTCATGTTAATGAACAGCGCATCTTTCTGTAAGCCCGCATTGTTCACCAGAATATCGACGGTGCCAAACGTCGCGACCGTTTGTGCGAAGAGTCGCGTTACGTCATCTTCTTTGCTAATGTCGGCCTGCACCAGCAGCGTCTGACCGCCATCCGCCCGAATCAACGCGGCCGCTTCTTCGGCTCCGGCGGGGTTGCCAATGTAATTGATAACGACGTTGGCTCCTTCGCTGGCTAAGGCAATGGCACACGCTTTGCCGATGCCCGAGCTGGAGCCGGTAATGATGGCCGTCTGCCCGACAAGCCGCTGATTTGGTTTCTGGTACATCTGAAGCGTCAGTGAATAATAAGTAGTTTATGGTATCTTTGATGTACTCTCAACCCCTTCAGCATGAGTGTTACCGAAGCATTTAGCGATGTGGCCGCCAGTCTTGCCCAAATGGCTCCTGACAAAATCAGCAACCTGAAAGCCTCCCCCAAATGTCGGAGTGGGTCGAAACACTCATTACTCGTAAAAAAGACGGAGTCATCAGCCACGATGAGCAGATCGAACTGGAGCAGTTTCTGGCCCTTGACTTGTTCATCAGCTTAACCAAAGCCCGCACCCGGCTTGTCTAAGTAGCTACTTCGCCAGTTTCCCGCCGTTAAGCGTAGCAATTTTGTATAAGCCGGTATGCGCCGTCAGGTAAAGCGTTTTCCCGTCGTCACCCCAGGCCATATTCGCCGGGCGTTCGGGGCCGATGATCTTGCCGAGGTATTTGCCCATTGGCGAAATGATCCAAACCCCACCCGGTGCCGACGCAAACACGTTGCCTTTGGTATCGACTTTAATGCCATCGAGGGCCTCGTCATCGTCGGTCTGGTTCATGTCAAAAAAAACTTTGCCGTTCGCCAGCGTCCCATCGGGTTTCACTTCGTATCGCCACAAAGTTTTGGTATTGTGAATGTCGCGGATGTCCCAATTCGAGACGTATAAGTACTTCTCGTCCGGCGAGAAGGCAATGCCGTTGGGCCCGCCGAGGTCGGTGGTGAGCAAGTCGGTTTTGCCGTTGTGAATGCGGTACACCCCAGAATGGGGCGTTTCCTTACGCGGATCGGCGTAGGCTTTTGGCAGGCCGTAGGGCGGATCGGTGAAATAGACATCGCCGTTTGAATGGATAACCAAGTCATTCGGGCTGTTTAGTTTCTTACCGCCGTAACCATCCGACAGCACCGTCATCGGTCCCTTGATTTCGTCGCGGATGATCCGCCGGTTGCCGTGCTGACAGACGATGAGGTGCCCGGTCGGGTCAATAGCCAGGCCATTCGATCCGGGTTGGTGGTAGTCGCCAATGTCGAAACCCGTGTAGCCCGTCTTGGTCATGTAGATCGAGACGTTGCCCATCGTGGGGTCGTATTTGTAGATGACGTTGGCGTTCGGGTCGCTGAACAGCAGGTAGCCGTCGGGATGCCAAACGGGGCCTTCCGTGAATTGAAACCCATCGGCAATTTTCTGAATTTTAGCCGCCGGGTCAATCACCGATTTCAGTTCCTCCTGCACCATTGTTACCTGGCCCAGATTCTTCCAGAGGTCGGGCGTAGGTTTGGCCGGGTAAAAATCCAGCGTCGCGCTCCTGATCCAGACGTAATTATCGGGCAGGTCGGCAACGGGTCCGTTCGTGACTAAAATGGCCAGATCGACTGTGTCGCCGGGTTTGGCATTGTCGGTGAGCCAGACGCGCTGACGGGCGTTGTAGCCGTTGATAACGCCGTTGGCCCGCGCCCCGAATGATTTGCGGAGTTTGCCGTTGATCCAGACCTCGCTGTAATCGTCGGCCACCAACTCGAACATTATCCGCGAACTGGCCACCGCAAACGTCCCTACCTTGTCGGGCATTGTAACACGCACCCGGTACCAGACGTGACTTAGCAACCCATTGCCGCGCCGGGTTTCGAGGTCCGTCGCGGTCACGTCTTGCCAGGCCGCCTGCTCAAAGGCAGAAGTGCCGCAACGGGGTTCGAGCGCAAACGTACTAACTGATTTACCCGTCGGATACAGTAGCATTTTATCGGTAGCCGACGGACCGGGCGCGTTGAACGGAGCCGCAACAATCTGTGCGTTGAGCGTTTTCCACCGCGCTTTCACCAACTCACTACCAGCCGGAGTGCGCAAATCGACCACGGCCGTTGCGTTGCCCCAAGCCAGCTCGCGGATTTCCTGCGCCATCAACCCGCCCCACGGCGTTAGAAGCAGGAATAGTAGGGACCATTTCTTCATGTTATTCGAGTTTAGTACCGGCCCCGGCTTTGGCGATTTCGGTATCCTGGTCGGCGGTTTTAGCCCCGCTCACACCGATGGCTCCAATCACCTCGCCTTTGTAGATAATCGGGAAGCCGCCCTGCAACATCACCGGGCCAACGGTCGTGAGCGCCACCCGGCCGCCGTTGATGTTGTCCTCAAATCCTTTGGTCTCCTTTTTGAAGAGCGCGGCCGTGCGGGCTTTCTGAAACGACACTTCGGCGGCTTGTGCAAAGGTTCCGTCCATGCGTTCGAGGTAGAGCAGATGCCCACCCGCGTCCACAATGGCGACGCTGCCGCCCGGAGCCGCGTTGTCCACGGCGTATTTGATTGCGGTAGCCGCCATTTTTTTGCAGCTTTCCTGCGTCAATAAATAGGTCGTTTTGACCTGCGCCTGAGCGGTCGTGATAATGGCCAGGAAAAAGCCAAGTGATCGGAGTGTCTTCAAATGATTCATGCGTGAATGGGGATACGGTTAGATACGTTTATTCTTTCGGCCCTTCGTAGGAGGTTGCGGCTACTGATTCCTGAGTTTCGCCTTTTTTGATAAGGTCGTACTTCGGCTCTTTCTGACTGACGGTCGGCCATTTTTCCTCCGCCGTTTTCAGGTTTTTTTCGGGCTTTGCCAGCCACAGTTTCAGCGCTTTAGCATTGTGGTTCACGGTCAGGTGCCCGTCCGTGATCCGGTGCGTCCAGATTTGAATGGGCCGTAGATTGCCCTCCGCCACGGCGATGGCGCAAAAGCCACCGTAGAGGGGCGCGTATTTGGCGGGACTGGCGTCGAACAGCGTTTTGTTAGCCGCCGACGTAAACAGGTACTTCGCGCCTTCGTGCATCGACTCAAATTCGGGTTTGCCCTTGATCGTGCTGTCGGGCATGGTAAACATCGCTACGCAGTCGTAGCCCTGCAGGGCGTAACCGTCTTTATCGAGGTTCAACAGGTGCTTTTTGTCGGTGCTCCGTTGGGGGACCTGAGCGAGGGAGGGCAGAGCCAGCAGGCAACTTAGGACGAGCGAGGCAATCATTGTCGTTTTCATAATCAATTAATTAATCGTTAGGTATGTGAAGGAATTATTGGTTCATTCGCACAGCAGCACCGCATGACCATCGGGGTCGCGGACGAGGAATCCGCGTCGGGCGGCCAGTCCTAAACCGTCGAGTGGCACAATGCCCGGCGTCAAAAGGGTGTATTTTTTGTCAACGATCCTGGCATGTAGCGCGTCGAGTCCGCTAACCAGCACCGCCGTATGCCAGTGCCAGAGGTCGTTGGGCCGAGAATTAGCCGGATACATCCGTCCGCCGGGTGGGGCTACGTAATCCAGCAGTTCAATACCCACACCCGACCCGGTTGTTAGTCCGGAAATCAGCAGGTGTGCGCCGAATACCTGGTTCAGGTGCTCCTGTTCAGGACCGTAATTTTCACTGCTACCACCGAGTTTCAGTCCCAGCAAATCCCGGTAGAAGACCAGCGACGAATCGGTGTCGGCGCTGCCGATGGCGGTGTGGTCGATACCCAGAAAGAGCCGACCGGCGTCCCGGTTGGTGTTGGTCTGTCGCCACTTCGGATTACCCTTGCCCGGTGGAAACGAAATCAGTTCAAGCACGTGGCCGTCGGGGTCGCGAAAGTAGAAAGCCCGTACCCCGGCTGCGGCTGTGATGTAAGCCGGGAGCGTCTGGGGAGACGACGAAACATGCTCGACTTTAGCCTGCCGCAGTTGCCCATACGCCTTGTCCATGTCGCTTACGACGATGGCCACGTGCTGAAACCAGCCGTCGTTGCTACGCGAATCGGCTGGAATAGGCAGGCCGGTTTCGGGCAGTCCGCTCGTAAACTGCACAAAATCGAGCAGTTCGAGGGTTTCGTTGCCGAGCCGCAGCGTCGCAATCCGGGCCGTGGCCCCCGAATCGGCCAGGGCAAACAACCGGGTCAGCGGGGCCGACGCCACCGTGCGGATACCGACGAGCTCAAACGGCAGCGTCTGGGTGTAGAACGGCAGTACCCGGCCTAAATCCGATACCGTAATTGTCGGGTGCAGGACCTGACGAGCTACCTGCGCTTGGCCTGATGCCGCCCAACTGAGCAGACTTAGTAAGAAGAGCAGGTGTTTCATAGGATTACTTTTTTAAGTTCAATCCGCTGATCGGGCAGCAGACATTTGAGCGCAAACAAACCCCGCCAGTGGGGTTGAATCGGAATTCGGTCACCCACCGATCCGTCGAGCGTAAAAATCACTTTCCCGTACCCGTTCAGCAGATCAGCCCTGACGAACGGCTTCAGCAGCCGCAGTTCGCGGGTGGATTCGTCGAGCACAGCCGCCGGTTGATCGGGCATCTGCCCAAGCTCTTCGCTGAACAGCCAGCGAATTGCCCGTTCCAGTTCGCGGCCCCAGAAGTGCTCGGTGTGCGTACCATCCCGGTAAAAATCGAACTGTATTTTGTGCTCGTAGTAGCCGTTGTCCACCAGCGTGTAGTAGAGTGCCAGCAAATCGGGCAGCATGGTCTCGCTCTCCTGCTCGCCCCCCAGCAGGGCCAGTTTGTGAACGAAGTTGTACGGGGCGGCAGCGGCCAGCGCGTACACATCGTCGCTCCACCACAGCGACGGACTGAACGCAGCCACCTTGCCAAACACGTTGCCGTGGCGCAGGGCGGCATAGACCGAAATAAGCCCGCCCATCGAACTGCCAACCATGACCGTATTGGCTGCGTCGGGCCGCGTTCGGAACGTAGTATCCGTCAGCGGTTTCAGCGTGTCGAGCAGGAATGTCAGGTACGCCCCGCCATCACCCCCGCCGTGTTGCGGATTAGCCACGGGCGAGTATTCGGCCAGTCGCTCCGTCTCGCCGTGTTCAATACCGACGACAAGGCAACCCCAGTTTGTTTCGGCAGCGAGCCGGTTCAGTGTCCGGGCCACTTGCCATTTCTCATACGGCGACGCGGCATTGACAAACAGATTCTGAGCGTCGTGCATATACAGTACCGGGTAATGCCGGTCGGTTTTGTCGTAATCGGGCGGCAGATACACCCAAATGCGCCGGTGTCGCTGGAGGGAAGGCATCCACAATGCGTCGTGCCAGACATACACGTTTACTTCCTCTAATTCAATCGCCATCCGGTCGGGCCAGTCGCGCCAGCCTGCAATGCGGGCGTACACCAGCGGTCCGTCCGAGCGGGCTTCCCACGTTCGGTTGTCAATCGGCCCACCCTGTGCGTTCCTCTCCTCACAAGCCCATGACCCCCGTGTGAATTTGTAGACTATGCGACTGGGCGGAGCCGGAATCCGTAACGTATGCACACCATCGGCCGGGTCGGTTATCAGCCGAAACCGCTCGTCATTCGGCTGCCAGTCGTTAATGTCACCCGCCAGAAATATGGGTTCGTCGGCCGGATGATCCTCCAGCGTTGTCACCCGGAGGATGAGCGGCTCGTTACCAGTCATAGTACCTTACCAGTGAAGCCAGTGGTTTTGTGAACAGAGGCAGTTAAAGAACAATAGTCAGTATGTGTTCGCCAACCCGCAGGGCGTTGGCGGCCGTTGTTAGAGAAGGGTTATAGGCCCCCGACGACGGAAAAAAGCTGGCGTCGGCGACGTACAGGTTATCGAGTTCGTGGGCCTTGCAATGGATATCCAGCACGGACGTGGCTGGGTCAGTACCGAAGCGCAACGTGCCGCACTGGTGCGATACGCCACTGATGCCTAAATCATAGCCGCCCCAATGCACGGTTTTTAGAGCCGGGTCGATCTCGCTCAGCTTCCCGAAGAGGTCCTTCAGTTTCTGCTTCAACTGCTCAAACGCCACCACATTGTTTTGTTCGCGGTGGTAAATGAGTTGAATTTGTCCGTTGGGGGTGAGCGTCACCCGATTTTCGGGGTCGGGCAAATCCTCCGCCGTGAGCCAGAAGTCGATGCTGTGCGCCGACAGCCAGGCCGCGTCTTTATCTGGAAAGAAAGGTGCTCCCAAGCCAGTCACCGTGGCCGGGTCGTTTTTGCCCATCAACTGAATTTCGCCCAGCGGGTACGGGTTTTCGGCCGTCGGCAGGTAGTAGTCACCGATGCAGAAATACTTCTGAAAAAACGACGTGTTGAGTTTGTCGGGCGTGTAGGCAATCAGGCATCCGTTGATGTGCGCCATGTAGTTGCGACCCACCTGCCCACTGCCATTAGCCAGCCCGTTGGGGTGTTTTTGGTCGGCGGACCTCAGCAGCAGAGCCGCCGAGTTGATGGCCCCGGCCGCCAGAATGACTACACCTGCCTTGTACAGCTCGGTTTGACCGTTGCGCTCAACCTGCACCGTTGTCACGCGTCGTCCCGTTGCGTCGGTATCGAGTCGGCTGACAAAGGCATTGGTCAGCAGGGTTACGTTGGGGTACTGCAAAGCCGCCCGGACCCCCGTAACGTGCGAATCCGCTTTGGCTTCGGTTGGGTCGGGGAAGCCGTCGAAGTTGCCCAGCACCGTGGGGGCGTCGGGCCAGTAGGTGTTGTCTTCCGCCAGGCGTACGGCCATTGGAATCGGAAACGGTTTGAGCCCCGTTTTCTGCACGTTCCGGTAGAGTTCATCGGTAAATGGCTCAACCGGAATAGACCCAAATGGATAGGGGTCAGTCACGGGCGGCTCAAAGGGATCGCTGCCCCGAACGCCATGCACACTGAAGAGCCGCTCAGCCTGGGTGTAGTAGGGCGAAAAATCGGCGTAGGTCAGCGGCCAGGCGGGGGAGATACCCGTGGCGTGGTGCCGCTCCTCAAAGTCGGTTTCCCGCAACCGAAAACTGGCGGCTCCATACATCTTACTGTTGCCACCGACAACATAGTGTGTGAAGGGCTTAAACGGTTCGTTATTTTTATCGTACCAAGTCTCGTCAGCGCGGTAACGGCCTTTGACTACGACCTCCTCCACATCCCAATTTTCCTTTTCTTTGGGAATAAAACCACCCCGTTCGAGGATCAGAATTTTCTCGCCGGAAGGGGCTAATTGTTGCGCGATGGTGCCCCCGCCGGAGCCAGTACCAATGATGATAACATCGTAGCAGGAAGATTGCATGGGTTGCGAAGAAAGTTAGGGAGTAGACAACGCAGGTCTCCGTCAATTCAGACCATTGTAATTTCTGTACGCAAGTAATCCGGCAGCAACAAAGCGGATGTCGCTTACATGACAAGTGCGTCAATAGTTAACACTGGGGCAATATTGAACTGGTCACTTTGACCGTATGACCATTTATTTACCGGGCAGTAACCCGAACGTCATTGTTGCCAGACGGGGTGCTACCCGCGATGCCGTTGCCGATGATGAAGATGTATTTGGGGCGGTTCAGGCCATTGGCACTGATAACCCTACGGTAGTCGGTTCGGTAGCGGAGAAAATACTTACCGACCGTTGAGTGTCCAATCGTACTCGTAGAAGCCGGTCGCGTAGTCGCCGGGGATTTTCTCGCGCCGAAAGCTATTCACAAAGCCCAGCGCTGTTTGTCCACCCTGCGTAAAATCACTTTTGTACCAGTCGAAAATTTTAGACAGTTCGGCCTTTTTCTGCCCCTTGTTCACCCGGACAAACGACGGGTTGTTGAGCGCGAGCCGGGTACGCTCGTCTAATTGAGCATCCAGTTTATCGGCGCTGTAAGCAAAGTTGGCTAAGGGTGGACAACTAACGGCCGCGCAGACCACAGCGAAATGGACCCGTGCGTCGCCGTAGGCCGCCAGCAATTTGTCTTTTTCGAGCTGATTCAGAGTCATCTCCTGCCCGGCAACCCGATGCTTAATCTGATCGAAGAAACCAGGCTTGTCCAACGGTGACTTAAGGGGAAACGCCTGCACGACTTGATAAATGACTACCACGTTGTAGGCGTTGACGTAAAATGCCTTCTTTTGTTTGTCGGATGCGCCTGCCAGACTGACCGCGCCCGCCTTCTTATAAAGGCTGGTCAGGTCGCTATCTGATTTTTTGAGTTGTGCATAGTCCACGCGGTCATTCACGACGTGGGCTTTCACAAACGCGTCAACCTCGTCAGTGAAGGCACCGGGAGTGGTTTGGGCGGACAGCGAAGGGGTGAGCAGAAACACCCCTAAGAAGAGCAGGCAGAAAACTGGCTTTATCATTGATGAGTGGTTGATTGGGCGGCTCAAACCAACGTACATTTCCAATCAATGTGTGTCGCAAAAATGACAAGTAGGCTATTACGGCTGAATTTGCCGCGTTGTTGGCTACATCTGTTAGTAAACAATGCCGTTATACCCCAAATTTTATTGTGCCGGAGTGGCTGTCAACACGCTTGTTGGTTGAGTTTTCTGGTGGGGGTAGATAGTTCAATATTGAAAAAGGCCTCACCGTTTATAGGGCTTGACGAGCCTTTTTGTGGGGATTGCTCAAGCTACAGCAATTAAGTATAGCTCCCGTCAATTTTTATCGACTCTATTTCGCTCGTCCTGAGAGCCGCTCTCCCGTCGGCTCTGTCTTGTTATATGAGTACGTCCAAACGATCTTGTATACGTCAATTTCATGATAGGAAACAGGCTGGATTCGGTATTGATACTGACGTGGTTTTTGATTGAAAAAGCCTCCTCCGTAATGGTTCCGTAGTAGGTGTTGATCCGCATCGTTCGGAGCAGATCGGTCACGGATAGCTGAAAACTGCCCCCGTTATTTTTTAATTCTTTTTTGATACCGGCACTCAGCGCACCCATGCCGCCTACGTTAATCGTTCCGTTGTAGGAAACCGAATTGTACCAACCCGACAGTTCGGTCGAAAAACTTCGGGGGAGTTTAATAGACTGGTTGACATTGACCGAATACCCGAAATACGTTTTTTGGACGGGCTGCGGGGTGTATTCCGCCTTAAACTGCCTGATGCCACCCGTAAATCCGTAGCTCATGTCCCACCAGTTGTTGATTTTTAGGGGCACACTGACCTGCAACGTGATATTATTTTGCCAGGCAAGGTTTTGCGGGGATACATACAACAGATTCCTGGCCGGGCCTTCGGTCAGTTGGTAACGGGCAATCGGATGATTGTCCCGGCTGAAAAGCAGGGACAGTGAGTAGCCCCGGTAGGTATACCCCAGTTTTAGATTATTCGTGATGGTGGGCCTCAGTAAGGGATTACCAGCGTAAACAGCCGAAGGATCGCTGTACCGAACAAAGGAAGCCAGATCCGTAAAAGAAGGTCGGCTGATTCGCTTCGTATAGGATAGCTGTAATTCCGTATGCTCAGTCAGTTTCCGGGTGAAGAATATACTGGGAAATAGTACACCAAGCTTTCGATCGACAAGGTTTTCTTCCGTTTCAGAATTATCCAGTTTGGTGCGGGAGTATTCATACCGGGCACCGACAACAAGGTTTGTAGACTGGTTTACTTGTGAAGTGACGGACGCATAGGCCGCCCCAATGCGCTCCCTCATCACAATACGGGTAGCGGTTTCGCTCCTGCTCACCCAGGCATCATCGACAAGGCTCTCAATGCCAGCCCCACTCAAATTTCGGGTATACGTACCTTTCAAACCGGCTTCCAGTTTCGTTCGGGGAGCCAGTTGCCTGGTGTAGTCCAGCTTAGCCACCCCAACCTGGATGGTTGTGTTGGCAAAACCCCGTTGCTGGGGGGCGAAGAGACTGTCGTTGTTTCCAGCCTGGGTACCGGCTCGGGTAAGAAAGGTACTGCGCACTTCGGACGGACTTGTATTTGTAAAATGCAGGTAGTCTATAGCGCTGTTGAGTTGTTCGCCTTCCCGGAATTTCCGTTCACCATAAACGGAGCTGATCAGATTTTGCCAGCGGCTTTTGCCACTGATCGTTCCCCGAAAAAGCAGCAGCGAATCGGGCAGAATCGTATAACCCGTCTGGTTAAAATCAGTGGCCGACCGGACACTCCTGTTCCAGGAAATGCTGCCCCCAACGGTGCTTTTTGGATTTAATTTCAGATCGAACCCGGCGGTAACATCGTGATTATTCTGGACGGCTCTGATGGTGTCGTAAACCAAAACGTCCAGCTTACCACCCAGTACCGGCATGTTTTGTGTGCTGTGAATAAACAGGTCACTGTATGTTCGGTCGTGCAAAAACGAATAGGAGCCGTAGAGGCCGACCGTTCTGGTGTTGTGCACCAGGTTGATACTGCTGGTTCCTTTTTCGCCCACACCATACCCGCCCGTGAGCGAAATTGACCCGTTGGTACCCGGTTTGGTCGTCTTTTTCAGCACGATGTTGATCATACCGGCACTGCCCTCGGCGTCGTAGCGGGCACCGGGGGTCGTCAATAATTCGATTTTCTCAATATCATTGGCAGTCATCCCATTCAACAACGCAACAACCTGCTCTACAGGCATCCGCATTGGCTTGCCATTCAACAGGACCACCACCCCATTTTTTCCGTTCAGCCCAATGCTGCTATTCCGATAGTCGATCACCACACCGGGCGAACGCTCTAAAATTTGCAGGGCAGAACTGCCTTTCGACAATACACTGCTTTCGATGTTGATTACCGTTCCTTCCGTAATTGGTTGATAAAGGGGTTTTGCGGCCCGCACGATTACCTCTCCCAATTGCTTGGTATCGTCCTTCATAACCTGGGTTCCAAAATCCTTCGCCCTTTGGGTAGCGGTCAGTTCAAAAACCGGAGAATGCCAGGGTTGGTAACCTAAGCTGCCAGCCCGCAGGCGATACATTCCCGATGCAGTGGTGTCAAATCGGTAAAACCCGGCATCGTTCGTCAGCGTGGCTTTTACCAACAACGAATCCACACTCCGCAGGAGCAATACACTGGCAAATGGGATGGGGTGGCCAGCGATTGTGGTCAGTTGGCCGGACACTTGACCAAAGGCTATTGGGGACATCCAGAACAAAATCAGGTTGGCGAGTACGGTTTTCATAGCTGCTTTGGTAAAACTCCGCAGGCAAAGAAATAAGGACCGCAACCGATTCAGTAAGCTGAATGATAACCCGTTGAAACTACTTGATGACGTACCCGAAAACCGCCCGAAACTGGAAGCAGGCGGCTTTGTCAGGGCGGGAATACCGGTTATCCAGCCAAACCGGTAGCTGGTCAATTAGTTTGACTCGTTCACGTAGCAGAACAGGCCAAATCCAGGCAATCGATGTAACTTGGAGACGCAGGAGCTACAAACCGGCTAACCGTGCCAAACGACCATGATCGCACTGCCTGATAGTCAGTTAAACCAGTACTGGTTTTTCAGATACAAACTACATCACCTTCCGTTCTGGTTTCTTTACCATTACCTCTGGTGGATTGTTACGTTGGGCAATCCGGTTAAAGTCTTTCATACCATTGTTATTTTACCCTATGCAATCAAGTACAGTTTCTACGTCATTTTTCAGGCACTGGCGGTCTATTTTAACCTATACGTTCTCATTCCGAGGTACCTCGAAAAAAACAGATTTACCGCTTACATCAGCTATTTACTGCTGACGGTGTTCTGTGCGACGCTGTGCACGGTCGGTGGGTATTATTTCAGCGCCTACGTGAGTGGCCGAACGATAAACGATCTGTATGGTGAATATGCCTGCTTCAATTCGTTTTTGGGAAATGCGTTGCCCTCGACAGTGGCCAGTATGACGCTGGGGATGAGTATTAAATTGACCAAAAACTGGATACAGACCCGACAACGTCAGCAATTGCTGGAAACCGAAAAACTGGAAACGGAGCTGACGTTTCTCAAAAATCAATTTAATCCGCATTTCCTGTTCAATACTATCAACTCCATCTTTTTTCTCATTCATAAAAACCCGGATATGGCCTCTAATTCATTAGCCAAATTCTCCGACTTGCTCCGGTATCAACTTTACGAATGCAATGGTTACCAGATTTCGCTCGGTAAGGAGATCGCTTATCTGGAAAATTTTATTGAGTTGGAAAAACTTCGCCAGAATAACAACAATGCAATTACAGTGGAAATAGAGCCTGCTTACACGGATCATTTGGGTATTGCCCCTTTTATCCTGATGACCTTTGTTGAAAATGCGTTTAAACACGTATCCAAACACAGCAATCAACCCAACTGGATTACAGTAAAACTGGAACTGGATGGAAAACAACTGGCCTTTAAGGTGGCCAACAGCACTTCTCCGGGGAGAGCTAACCCGATTGTTGAATACGGGGGCATTGGCCTGAAAAACGTACAGCGACGACTGGATTTATTGTATCCTGACCAGTATCGGCTGTCGGTTCAACGGGAGCCGAATCGGTTTGATGTACAATTAGAGATAACGCTCACCGATTTTGTGTCGATACCAGCCCTACAACCTGCCTAACCATACAGTCCTATACGATGCTCAGTTGTATAATTATTGATGACGAGCCATTAGCCAGAGAAGGTCTGGCCAGTTACGTACGGGAAGTCGATTTCCTGCACTTGGCTGGCATATGCGAAAACCCACTTAAACTGGTCACCCGGTTAGACCAGCAACCGGTAGATCTGTTGTTTCTGGATATTCAGATGCCGAAGATGAGTGGGATCGACTTTTTGAAAATCGTACCAAACCCACCCATGGTCATTATCACGACAGCGTTTCCCAGTTACGCGCTGGAAGGCTTTCAGTTAAATGTGCTGGATTATCTGCTAAAACCCATCACGTTCGACCGCTTTTCCAAGTCCGCTAATAAAGCCAAAGACTATTATCGGCTCCTCAGCAAATCCGGCTCCCCAGACCCGCAGAAAGGAGAAACGGTTGACGATTATTTCTTCGTTAAATGCGGCAGTAAATACGAAAAGATTCATTTCGATGCTATTCTGTACGTAGAAGGCCTGGAGAATTACGTAACTATCGTTACCGATAAAAATAAGTACGTAACGCTGTTGAATTTAAAGAGTCTGGAGCAAAATCTGGCGAGTATTTCCTTCCTCCGGGTGCATAAATCCTACCTGGTTGCTCTCAATAAAATAGACAGTATTGAAGGCAACGAAATTTTTATTCAGTCTTCTCGCATTCCAATCAGCCGACACTACCGCGATCAGGTGATGACTAAAATCTTGACCAATAAAATCTGGAAAAAATAAGAATGGCTTAGTGCTTTCCTTATGTGACATCTATATCTATTGCGGTACACTCCCTATTCTTGCTTCAACCCGCCGTCATCAACGTTTTTCTGAAAATTACTTATCAGACACCCGTCACTCTCATCAACTGCTACCATTTTAACAGAGCTACAGAAAGTTTACTGCCTATTTTAACGTGAGAATACAAAAGAACCCTGAGTCGACAATCTACGCAAACGCATTGCACATTACATTGCACGCCAAACAAAACAGCCACTCAGCAGAAATGCTAAGTGGCTGTTAATCAACGAGCCAGTGGAGGGATTCGAACCCCCGACGCGCTTGCGCATCCTGATTACAAATCAGGCGGAATCGACCGCTATCCGACACTGGCAGAACCCAAAATCCGTTTCCGAATCGTGATGCAAAAGTAAGACTTTCGCGGCTTTTCTGCAAGGTGAAGCCTTGATATTACCCATCAGATGGCAATTTTGTTAGCCATCGATTGGTATAGTACTTGTTACGCCTGTGCCACTTTTAACTGATGTTTCAGTTCGTCCAACTGCTTTTCCGCATCGGCAATCTTCTTGTCAATATCGGCGCGAAGCTGATCGGCGTTTTTGGAGCGGGCGAAGAACTCAATGTTGTTACGGTACGTGGCAATATCGTTCTCAATGGCCGTCATGCGCCGACGAATGTCGTTTTCGCGCTTGTTGCCCGTATCGCTACTCCGGTTGTAATCGCGGTCGCCCCGGTCATCCCGATCCCGGCTGAACCCACGGTCGCCACCCCGGTCGAAGCGGTCACCGCCCCGGTCAGGCCGACTGTCTCGGTCACGGCCCCCACCATTCCGCGCTCCCCCAGACCGGGCAGCACCGGTTCTGACCGTTTCGGCTTCGCTTTGGAGCATGATCCGCTCCTTGTCTTTTGCCGGAATCTTGCCCGTGGCACTCACCAACGCATTCACTGCGTTGATGTACCGCTTCTGAGTTAATTCTTTATCTTTCTTGGGCACGAACCCAATGCTGGTCCACTCCTTTTTGAACTCGTCCAGTTGCGAGAGGTCAGCGTTGCTGTTCGCGGCCGCTTCGATGCGCTCGATCAGGGCGATTTTTTGGGTTAAATTACCCTCAAACTCGCGCTCCGTATCCTGATTTTTCAGGCGTTTCTTATCGAAAAACGCATCACAGGCGGCTTTGAAGCGGTCGAAAATGGAGTTTTTCTGCTTCTCCGGAACTTGCCCGATGTTTTTCCACTGACGCTGAAGCTCAATGACTGTCTGCGTCGCTTCGGGCGATTCTTCACCCGATGCCAGAATCGCTTCGACCTGTTCGCAGAGATCCGCTTTAGCCCGCAGGTTCTCTTCGCGCTTGCTTTCCAATTGCTTGAAGAACTCACCTTTGTTATGAAAGAACGTCTTCAGCGCAGCCCAGAACTTCTTGCTTAACTCTTTGCCTTCCTCGCGGGGCATTGGCCCTTTAATGGCGTTCCAGCGGTCCTGCAATGCCATCACGGCTTTCGTCTTATCGTTCCAGTCGTTGATGCTATTGGATGCGAAAGAGGTCAGCGGCACGAGTTCCTCGTAGATCGCTGATTTCTCTTCGTACAACTGCGCTGACTCCTTCCGCTGCTCGTTGGTTTGGCCCCGGCGTTTGTCATACAGCACGTCGAGGGCCGCTTTCATCCGTCCCCACAGCACTTCCTGATCGGCTTTGGGAGCCGGGCCAATGTGCTTATATTCTTCAAACAGCGCGTTGGCGTCGTCGATGGTCTGCCGCGTAACGGGCGTCTCCTCCGATGCCTTCGCCATTGCTTCAACCCGCTCGATCACTTCCGTTTTCAGGCTGACGTTGCGCTTGCGGTCGAGTTCTTTCAGTTCGAAGTAAATATTCCGGTTGCTGTAGTATCGATCAACGAGCGCGTGGTACGTGGCCCACAGAGTGGCGTTATGTGGCGAGTTCATGTTTCCGGCCGCTTTCCAGTCGTCCTGAATTTTCTTAAACTCGTTCCAGCTCGTTTTGGGATCGCCCGCGTTGCTTTCGTCGGTTTCGACCAACACGCGCAGACGGGTCAGCAACTCGGTCTTAGACGCGAAGTTGCCATCCTTGGCTTTGTCTAAATTCTGGAAATACGTATTCTTCTGGCTCTTGATCTGCTTGTAGAGGTCATCGAACTGCTGAACCGTATCGTCATTTTTATACTCGAATCCTTCTTCAGAACCGGTCTCCGCTACATAAGCTTGCAGGGCTATTTCGCGCTCGGCCCGCTTCATCTGATCGAACAGGGGCTTAACTTCTTTCAGCGTCTGATCAGCTTTTTTGAAATCGCCGGGCGAAACAGATGTACCACTAATTGACGCCAGCTTTGTTTCGAGCAGGGAAACGAAGTCCTGCTTCGAGAACTGCGTATAATCGACGGCGGGCTGAGTATGCGTTTCCTCTTCAGCCTCCTCGGCTACGTCGGCATACTGCGCTGTAATGGTCTCATCAACCGCCGGTTCATCGGTCAACTCCGGCGCGGCCGCAACTTCAGAATCCGTTTCTACAGTTTCCGAAGCGGGTTCGTCTGTAGTCGGTTCAGCGGTAGGGGTTTCAGTAACTTCTGCCGTGTGCGTATCGGCCGCATCGGTATCAGCCATCGGCTCATCCGTTTCGTCAACCGCCGTCACGGCGGGTTCGCCCGCCGGTTCAGCAGCGACATCGTCGGGCACTGACAAGTCCGGGCTGTCCGGCTCGGATTCGCTTGTGGCATCTTCACCAACACCAGTTGGCCCCGACTGATCGGTCACCGCAACAGGCTGATCGGCCATTGGCTCGACATCGGATGTTTCGACCAATGATTCGGGCGTAGCAGTTACGTCTCCGCTTAATTCATCGGATTGCGATTCGACCGCGTCAGTGGCTGTAGGCTCACTACCTGCGGTTTCTTCGGGTGTATTAACGGCCAGCGCGTCGGTCACCGGGGATGCGTTGTCCGGCTGCTGGTTAATTTCCTGTTCTTCGTTTGCCATGTTGGGAACGTACCGATTACTTTTGCAAAAGTACGACAAAATGCGAATTTACCTGTACGTCGGCCCCGTGAAAAGCCGGTAACCAACCCCTCTTGATGCCCTCAGCAATCAGTGATTTACGAAAAGAATACGCACTCAATGGCCTGGACAAAGCTGACGTTTTGTCCGATCCCATTGCGCAGTTTCAGGTCTGGTTCGAGGCCGCGCTCGGGGCTGGTGTGCCCGAACCCAATGCCATGCACGTCAGCACCATTACCGCCGACAATCGACCCGATGGGCGGATTGTGCTGCTTAAAGACGTGTCGGACGCGGGTTTCGTGTTCTATACCAATTACGAAAGCCGCAAAGGGCGCCAGCTCACCGAGCGCCCATTTGCCGCACTTACGTTTTTTTACCCCGAACTCGAACGCCAGATCCGCATCGAAGGGCGAGTCGAGAAAGTGAGCACCGACGAGTCCGACGCGTACTTCAACAGCCGCCCGCGCGGGAGTCAGATTGGCGCGTGGGTGTCGCAGCAGAGCAGCCTTGTCGAGAGCCGCGAGGTGCTGGAGAATCGCCAGCGCGAACTCGAATCGCAGTTTGAGGGTCAACCGGTGCCGCGCCCACCCCACTGGGGCGGCTTCCGCGTAGTACCCGACATGCTGGAGTTCTGGCAAGGCCGTCCCAGCCGTCTGCACGATCGGATTCGCTACCGGAAAGAGGGTCAGAATTGGGTTGTTGAGCGGCTGTCGCCGTAGGGGAAGTGTATGCGTGGTTAGGTTTTTAAGTGTTTAGTGTTTGAGTGTGTGCGAATTTAACCTATGACACGCATGCACCTAAACACGAAATACCCGAATTAAACCGGTATAAAGCACCCACGTTGTCCCTTTTTCCATGACTACTCTTTTTACTGTTCTGCTTTATGCTCGCAAAAAAAGCCAAACCAGCCGTTGATAAACGTACGCTCTTTAGTGTCATCGGGGCCTCGTCGGTGGGGACGTTGATTGAGTGGTACGATTTTTACATATTCGGCTCGTTGGCGGCTATTCTGTCGACGCAGTTTTTCCCCAAAGACAATCCTACGGCCGCGCTGTTGTCCACGCTGGCGACGTTTGCGGCCGGGTTCGTGGTGCGGCCGTTCGGGGCACTGGTATTCGGGCGGCTGGGTGACCTGGTTGGGCGGAAATACACGTTCTTAGTCACGCTGGTGCTGATGGGGGGCAGCACGTTTGCCATCGGTTTAATTCCCGGCTATGCCACTATTGGCTTCTGGGCACCGCTGCTGGTCTTGTTGCTCCGGCTGATTCAGGGACTGGCGCTGGGGGGCGAGTACGGCGGGGCGGCAACCTACGTAGCCGAATACGCGCCCGAAGACAAACGGGGATTTTACACGAGTTTTATCCAGACAACGGCCACGCTGGGGCTGTTTGTGTCGCTGGGCGTGATCCTGATTACGCGGCAAACACTGGGCGTCGACGTGTTTGCCGACTGGGGCTGGCGGGTGCCGTTTATTCTGTCGATTGTGCTGGTGGGCGTGTCGATTGTAATTCGACTGCGTATGGCCGAGTCGCCGTTGTTTGCTAAACTCAAAACCGCCGGGACGCTCTCAAAGAACCCGTTGAAAGAAAGCTTCGGCAAGAAGCAGAACCTAAAAATGGTGTTGCTGGCCCTGTTCGGAGCCACGGCCGGGCAGGGTGTGATCTGGTACACGGGGCAGTTCTATGCGCTGTCGTTCATTCAGAAAGCCTGCAACGTCGAGTTCGTGCAGTCGAACATCGTGGTGGCTATAGCGCTGCTGGCGGCTACGCCGTTCTTCCTCGTTTTCGGCGGACTCTCGGACCGCATTGGGCGCAAAAGCATCATGCTGGCCGGGATGCTGCTGGGTATCCTGACCTACCGACCCATCTACACCGCCATGTATGGGCTGACCGACCTGAGCCAGAAACAAGAGATCACCGATGCCCGCCGGATCGACCGTAAGCAGACGAATCAACCCAACGGCGATCCAATCATCACCACCACGACTACGCACGTCTACGCCGACGGCACGACGTACAAGGAAATAACGAAGCAGACTGGCTTGGCGGTTGACGCGGCTTTGGCCAAACCGGAGCTGACGAAAGCGGTGACGATGCCGACCAACAACCTAATTCTGATGATTCTACTGGTGTTTGTGCAGGTGTTGTACGTGACGATGGTGTACGGCCCAATTGCGGCTTTCTTAGTCGAGTTGTTCCCGACCCGCATTCGGTACACGTCCATGTCGCTGCCCTACCACATCGGCAACGGTATTTTCGGCGGGCTGACCCCGTTCATTGCCACAGCCCTGGTGGCCACGGCTAACAAAGCCAACGAAGCTGTGCCGGGATCAGTCGGGAAACCATATCTGGAGGGGCTTTGGTATCCAATCATCGTGGCTGGTGTTTGCTTCCTGATCGGACTGCTTTATTTGGACAACAAAAATTACCGCACGGCGGAGGATTGACAGTCTGAGTCAGCCTCTGGCTGGCTCTTTCGCGGATCATAAACGAGGCAGCCAGTGGCTGACTCAGACTACATGCAACAACTCAAAAAATACCTCGGCGTTCTCTGGATGCTGCTGGGGGTCTACGTCGCTTACTACGGCATCACGGACAGTTGGTCCAAAATCGGCAGCGCAAACCTGGAAGACCGCGTGTTCGGCTACGTTGTGTTGTGCGTATTGGTCCCCATTGTTGTGGGTGGACTCATTTTGTTCGGCAAATACGCCATGGACGGCGAGTATTCAACGAGTGAATGAGTGAATGAGCGAAAGAGCGGATAGATTTGCGACACTCTTTTATTCACTCTTTTGCTCTTTCACGCTTTCGCTCTTTAAAAATCATGCGCATCCGAACCCTTGACGAATACCAGGCCGCTTACCAGAAAAGCGTTGAAGACCCCGAATCCTTCTGGGCCGAAATTGCGCAGGAGTTTCAGTGGCGCAAACCCTGGACCAAAACGCTGCAGTGGAATTTCGAGGAACCCAGCATCAAGTGGTTCGTGGGCGGCAAGCTCAACATCACCGAAAACTGCCTCGACCGGCACCTCGCCGAGCGGGGCGACCAACCGGCTATCATCTGGGAACCCAACGATCCCCACGAAACCGGCACCACACTGACCTACCGGATGCTCCACGATCAGGTGTGCCGGTTTGCCAATGTGCTCAAACGCAATGGCGTCGTGAGGGGCGACCGCGTGTGCGTTTATATGCCGATGGTGCCCGAACTGGCCATTGCCGTGCTGGCCTGCGCCCGCATTGGGGCCGTGCATTCGGTGGTGTTTGGCGGATTTTCGGCGCAGAGCATTGCCGACCGCATCAACGACGCGCAGTGTAAACTCATCGTTACGTCGGACGGGGCCTACCGGGGCAATAAGGAAATATCGATGAAAAACACGGTCGATGATGCGCTGATTGGTTGTCCAAGCGTGGAGCGCGTAATTGTGCTGACCCGCACCCGAACACCGGTGTCGATGCGCAAAGGCCGCGACGTGTGGTGGGAGCAGGAACTGAAGCAGGTCACGGCCGACTGCCCCGCCGAGGAGATGGACGCCGAAGACATGCTGTTCATTTTATACACGTCTGGCTCAACGGGCAAACCCAAGGGCGTGGTGCACACGTGTGGGGGCTACATGGTTTATGCCGCTTACACGTTCCAGAATGTATTTCAGTACGAGTCTGGCCAGACGTTTTTCTGCACGGCCGACATCGGCTGGATCACCGGACACAGCTACATCGTATACGGCCCACTGGCCTGTGGCGCTACGTCGTTGCTCTTCGAGGGCATCCCGACTTACCCCGACGCCGGGCGCTTCTGGGACATTACCGACAAGCACAAGGTCAACATTCTGTACACAGCTCCCACGGCCATCCGGTCGCTGATGGGTTTTGGACTCGACTTCGTAAAGGACCATGACCTGAGCAGTTTGCAGGTGCTGGGATCGGTGGGGGAGCCGATCAACGAGGAAGCCTGGCACTGGTACGATGATAATATTGGCAAAAACCGCTGCCCGATTGTCGATACGTGGTGGCAAACCGAAACGGGCGGCTGCCTGATCTCACCGCTGGCGGGCATTACCAAAACCAAACCGACCTACGCCACGCTGCCCCTGCCGGGTGTTCAACCGGTGCTTGTCGATGAAAACGGCAAGGAGATTGAAGGCAACGGCGTTTCGGGAAACCTGTGTCTGAAATTTCCCTGGCCGGGTATTCTGCGCACGACCTACGGCGACCACGAACGCTGCCGCACCACCTACTTCGCCACGTATCCAGGCCTGTACTTCACGGGCGACGGCTGCCTGCGCGACGAGGACGGCTATTACCGCATCACGGGCCGGGTAGACGATGTGATGAACGTGTCGGGGCACCGCATCGGTACGGCCGAGGTCGAAAATGCCATCAACATGCACACGGGCGTGGTCGAGAGCGCCGTTGTTGGCTATCCGCACGACATCAAAGGGCAGGGCATTTACGCCTACGTGATCATTGATCAGATGCCCGAAGACCACGACGCGGACCTGACTAAGCGCGACATTCTGGCGACCGTCAGCCGCGTTATCGGTGCCATTGCCAAACCCGACAAAATTCAGTTTGTGACGGGTTTGCCCAAGACGCGCTCCGGCAAAATCATGCGCCGAATCCTGCGCAAAATCGCTGAGGGCGAAACAAGCAACCTCGGCGACACAACAACCCTGCTCGACCCGGCGGTGGTCGATGCGATCAAAGCGGGGGCGGTGTGACGGTTAACCCTGCAAAGTCTCCAAAAAGACCTTGCAGGGCAGAAAAAAGGTAGAAATACGGGGTAAAATGGGGAAAGTCCGGGTTGACTTTGGGGGATTTATTGGAAAACTTTGCAGAACCGGCTTGTTTGATTCCGGTTCTCCAGCCACCTCCCCAATTCTACTGTCGCATGAAAAATCACCACCGTTGCAATTGTCACATTATTCCGCCCTTTGTGGTGGATCAGCTTAAGAAATCAGGCGTTGATGTAGCCTCCCAAACGAAAAGCATTGACCGGGAATTGCGGACACGCCGGGCCGAACAGCTCGCGCTTCGGAGTGCCGCCGATTCGATAATACCACCACCCGATAAGAACGCGGATCGCTTCGTGTATGATTCAAAAACGACCCAGAATCAGCGGATGCTGCTGGTGCGTAAGGAAGGAGGTGCGGCCTCCCAAGACTCCGTCGTGAACACCGCTTACGAAAACGCCGGTTCGGTGCGGGAGTACTTCAAGACGGCGCTCAAGTACCTGTCGGTGGACAATCACGGCGCGGACCTGATCCTGAACGTGCATTTCGGAAAGGCCTACGCCAACGCCTTTTGGGATGGCGACGAGATGACATTTGGCGACGGCGACGGGGAAGTATTCACGAATTTGGCCATTGCCCTCGACGTAACCGCTCACGAGCTTACGCACGGGGTCGTGCAATACACCGCTGGATTAAAATACCAGGGACAATCGGGAGCACTCAACGAACATTTTGCCGACGTGTTCGGCTCGGTGATCAAGCAGGTAGCCAAGAAGCAAACCGCAGCCACCGCCGACTGGCTCATTGGTGACGAGATCATGGGGCCGACGCTTCGAGGTCAGGCGCTGCGCTCGATGAAAGCTCCCGGCACCGCCTATGACAATGAGTTAATGGGGAAAGATCCGCAACCCGACCACATGGATAGGCTCTATAAAGGATCGGCTGATAACGGTGGGGTACACATCAACAGCGGTATTCCAAACAAAGTGTTTTTTCTGGCTGCTACGGCCATGGGAACCGACAAAGCCGCTCTGCTCTGGTTTGAGACCCTGAAAACGTTGAAGCCAACCATGAACTTCACGAGTTTCAAGACGGCATTGTTGAAGCAGGCTAAGAAATTGGCCAAAGCCGGGAGCATACCAACGGATGCAGAAAACGTGGCCAAACAATCGTTTCAGTCGGTCGGTTTGTGAGTAAAACAACCGCTTCGGCAGTCTGACCTATGAAAGTGGTGTATTCACGCGAGGGTGGCTTATTTCCCCAGGTAGCGCACACGGAGGTTGACACTACTGATCTGCCCGCCAACCTACAAAAGGTGGTCGATGCTGTTTTGGCGGACCCGAAGTCGTACGCGTCCCGGTCCATGAATACCAATCTGCGGGACGGTTACCAGTACCGGTTGGAACTAAAGAAAGGCCGCAAAAAAGTCAGCCTGACATTCGATGATTCCAGCTTACCCGACGACGTTCAGCCGTTGATTGACTACCTGCAAAAACGCACCAAAAAGCCGTAGTGAGATTAATTGTCGAGCATCGGAAATGGGCGCGTAATCGTGTACAACGTTGATACAACGTAAAAACGCCGGGCCACTGAGTCAGGCGTTTTTACGTTGTGGTTGGGTAAACTCGGTAAAGACAGACAGGCAACTTTCCGAGCAATCAGTAGAAAAATCGCAAATACCGCGTTTCTACATCAAACACATACAACCACTATGCTACGTTACACCATCGGCGCGGCCTTCGTCGCCGTTTTTTGCCTGAGCAGTTTCCTTATCGACCGAAAGCCAGCCGCCAATTCAGCGGTTCCCCGCCGGGACCGGGCCAAAACGGCCCGTGAGAATTACGAAAACTATTGCTCCTCGTGCCACGGCGAGAAAGTAGAAGCCTTCGTGGATCGCAGGTGGAAACACGGCACCGAAAAAAGTGATCTGGTAAAGAGCATTACGCACGGCTATGTCGACTTAGGCATGCCCGCCTGGAAAGGGGTCCTGAGTGAGCAGGAAACCAACGACATGGCCGACCTGATTCTGGTCAGCCTGAAAAACGTCGATCAGTATAAGTTCGCTAACAAGCCGACGTCCAACGTGTTCACCTCCGAGGGCATGACCGTTAAATTAGACACAGTGGCCAGCGGGCTTAAGTCGCCGTGGGGACTGGCTTTTCTGCCCGATGGCGGTATGCTGATTACCGACCGCTCTGGCGAGGTGTACCGGGTCGATAAAGCCGGGCAGAAAGCCAAACTGTCGGGTGGGCCGTCGGTGCTGGCTCAGGGACAGGGTGGCTTATTAGATGTGGAACTACACCCCGATTTTGCCAAAAATCAGTTGGTGTACCTGTCCTACTCGGCGTTCAAGAGCGAAGGTGGCGATACCCTGTCGACCACGGCCGTGATGCGGGCCGAACTGTCGGGTGGTGCGCTGACCAACCAGAAAGTCATCTTCGAGGCACTGCCTTACGCCAAAACCCGCCACCACTACGGCTCCCGGCTGGAGTTTGACAAAAAGGGGTTCCTCTACGTGTCGGTGGGCGACCGGGGCAACGAGAAGGAAAACCCGCAGTCATTGGAGCGCGATGGCGGCAAAGTACACCGCCTGCACGACGACGGTCGGATTCCGGCCGACAACCCGTTCGTGAAGGACAAAAGCGCACACCCATCCGTCTATTCGTACGGTCACCGCAACCCACAGGGCATGGCGATGCACCCCACCACGGGCGCCATCTGGACGCACGAGCACGGTCCGCGCGGGGGCGATGAGGTGAACATCATCAAAAAGTCGGCGAACTACGGCTGGCCGGTTATCTGCTACGGCATCAACTACGACGGTAAACCGATCACCAACCTGACGGCCAAAGAAGGCATGGAACAACCCCTCACCTACTGGCTTCCGTCTATCGGACCCAGCGGCATGGCTTTCGTGAAAGGCACAAAATACCCCGGCTGGAAAGACAATCTGATGGTTGGCTCACTCCGATTCCAGTATTTAAATCGTTGCGTGATGGACGGCAACAAAATCGTTAGCCAGGAGAATATTCTGAAAAACATCGGCCGACTCCGTAACATCAACATGGGGCTGGATGGCTACCTGTACGTATCGGTCGAGGACCCCGGGTACGTGTTCCGGCTGATGCCCGTTAGTCAGTAATGTAATGGTCTATACCTCACTGACTAACTCCTTTATTACCATGCATTTCCGATTTCTGTTACTCGCATCATTGCTCAGTTTCGCCCACTTATCGGGGCAGGCGCAAGCGCTCAATACCTTGTCGCCCCAAGAGAAAAAAGAGGGCTGGTCACTGCTGTTCAACGGTCGTGATGTGGCAGGCTGGCACACCTACGGCAGCAAGGGCGTTGGGTCAGCGTGGCGCGTGGAGCAGGGTGCGCTGCATTTGTCCGTGCCAAAACGGATGGGCAACAAAGCGGAAAACGGGGGTGACTTAGTCACGGATGCCGCGTTCTCCGGCGATTTTGAGCTTAAGGCGGACTGGAAAGTGGAGCGGCTAACCAACAGCGGCATTTTCTTCTTCGTGCAGGAAACGCCCACCTACAAAAATCCATATGACACGGGACTCGAACTCCAGGTGCTCGACAATGCGATTTATGAGGGGGCCGACGAAAACAAACACCGGGCGGGCGATTTCTTCAGCGTTGCCAACGCGCGGGTGCGGGAAGTGAACCCGGTGGGCGCGTGGAATCAGGTGCATTTCGTGCTAAAAAAGAACAAGCTAACCGTTTCGTTGAACAGCTTTACCATTCACGAACACGACCTCAGCAGCCCCGACTGGAAACAGCGCGTAGCGGCCAGTAAGTTGAAAGATGCCCCCATCGGCAAAGGTCAGTTTGCCGGTCGCATCGGCTTGCAGGACTGGGGCAGTCCCGTCTGGTTTCGCAACGTCAAGATTCGCCGGTTGTAGCGCGTTTCTGATGGAGTCATGGGCAAAACGCCGGGCGAAAACGTCCGGCGTTTTTGGTTATCTTTGGTGAAAAGACGCATACAAATATGGAAACGATAGCCACCATAGGTAACGAGCGATACGGGGTCCCGAAGTACGCTGGCCTAACTATGACTAAGGACGACTTCCTGCGTTGGGAATCGGACGATAACTACGTCTACGAATTCAACGACGGCGTACTTGAACCCACCACTGGCATGAGACAGGACGAAGACTACTTATTGACTAATATGGAGAATCGGTTTTATCAAACGGATTCATTCAGAACCGGTGACCGCTTACGCGCTGAAATGGATGTCTGGCCTACCCAAAAGCAAATGCGTCGCCCTGATATAGCCTATTTTACAGCCGACCAACTTCGTTTGATGGCCACTGGCGAATCAGTCGTCCCCAGTTTCGTTGTTGAACTCTTATCTGAGAGTGATATCGAAATAAAAAGTCTGATTAAACGACATGAATACTTCGCGGCCGGTGTGAGGGTCCTTTGGTGGGTATATCCTTTGTACAAAGAAGTTTACGTCTATACCTCGCCCAAAGAAGTCTACGTCTATACCTCGCCCAAAACCGTCACCATCTGCACCGACGATGACATGCTGAGTGCGGCCCCGGCCCTGCCGGAATTGACAATGACGGTAGCGGAGTTGTTCAGGAAATAACCTTGTATCACCGGCTTATTTAACCCATAAACTATTTGTAAGTTACCGTCTTATGAAATCCTTTAAACCGGCTCTACCAAGAAAGAATATCCACCGTGTTGTATGGTTGCTTGCCTTGGTAATCCTGAGTAGCTGGCAGTTGCTTGACGACGAACCTGCTTTTCCGTACCAGCTAACCAGTCAGATTATAGACTCGTACAAAAAAGACACGACACACAGTCGAATTTACATGGCGTCTTACGCCTTCTCGTACATTGGCGACTATCAGCAAGCTTTAGTCTATCTTGATCAGGAAGACGCAAAAAAGGAACGCCTGGCAACCAGTGATAGCCTTAACTTTCTCACTTTTAAACCAATAGATGCTAAAGAATACATCATACAACGGGCCAAAAACGAACAGATTATTATTCTTAATGAAGCGCACCACATTCCCATACACCGGGTGTTCACATCGACTCTACTGAAAGAATTGTATCAGTCAGGTTTCCGCTATCTGGGTGCGGAGACATTGAGCCACGAAGATAGTTTGCTGAATCAGCGCAAATACCCCACTTTAGCATCAGGCTATTACACGAAAGAACCTCAATACAGTAACCTGATTCGGGAAGCTCTTCAACTTGGCTATCAGTTATTTCCCTACGAAGCCGCTACTCCGGAAGAGTTCGCCAGTGGCAAAACCAGGGAGATTGCTCAAGCCCGTCACATCGAAACAATAATCAAGCGAGACCCCAAAGCAAAGATTCTGATTCATTGCGGTTATTCTCACGTTATTGAGACTCCCTTAGAAAGTGATTGGGAAAAGGCGATGGCAGGTCGGGTAAAAGAGTTCACCGGAATCAATCCGTTTACTATCAATCAACAACGATGGACCGAGTCGGGTGAGTCGTCAAAAGAGGAGCCTTTGTATAAATTGATGAACGTCAAAAAGCCTTCTGTCTACATCAATGCAGCCGGGAAAGCCTACCCCGCCACAACTGCTGCCCAAACTGATATTCAGGTTGTTCATCCCCGCACCACATACCGGCACGGCCGCCCAACTTGGTTGTATAGAGACGGCGGGTGGAAACCTTACTTTCTGACGAAAGAGCAGTTATCGTTTGATTTTCCGTGTCTCGTTCTGGCCTATCGGGCGGGCGAAACCAGCAGCCGAACGAAGCCATTCGATCAGGCAATACCCGTAGATGTTATTGAGTTGAAACGGGCAGACGAGAAAAAAGCCTTGGTGCTGCCTTCGGATAATTATCGGATCATCTTGTTGGGCCAGGACGGAAAACAAAAGGAATTTACGTTGGCTCACAAAAACTGAACGGCAGCTTGCGGATCAACAACGACTCATTGAGTTTTAACGTAACCTCACTCCTCCAAAATCTCCGCCAGTACCGTTTCAAAGCCCACTAATACATCCTCACCCGACAGTGTTTCGATGAAGGTTTTAGTTTCGGCGGGTTGGTCGGGGCGGTAGATATACGTGATTTTTTCGTCGGGCGAAACCAGCCACGCCAGCCGGACGCCGTTGGCGAGCCACTTCTCCATCTTCGCTTTTACGGCATTCAGGTTGTCCGAATCACTGACCAACTCTCAGGAGCGAGATACGGAAATGAATGTTTCTCTTTTTTGCTCAATGCTTCCCAGCGTTCGCGCCGAATCCAAGCCACATCGGGAGCCTTCATGGATTTGTCGTTCAGAAAAAAACCGCCGTTTGAATCAACCACTTTACCGGCTTTAGTTTTGCGGTTCCAGATAACAAATTCACCGTTCAGTTCGCTGTTATTTGTACTTGTCAGAAGGTGGGTGGGAGACATATCGATGAATAAATCTCCGTTCTCATCGCGCTCAATCTTCAGTTCAGGATTAGCCAGACAGAACCGGACTAATTCTTCATCGGTGAAGCGGTCGAGTTGGGGAATATTCAGGGGCAGTTGCATAATCGGGTGCGTTTTCAGCAATTGACAAATCTACCGAATCGGGGAGTGCATTCAAAGCAGGTCAACTTCTCAATATAACCGGCCCATTCCCCCCTGCCACTTTTCAACTACGTCGATGTAGGTTCGGTGCCGCGCCGGGTCCGGCTCGAAGGTGTCGCCGAACGCCACCCGTTCGGCGGCTTCGTCCAATGAGGGAACTAAACCAACGGCTTTCATCGTCAGCAGGATCGCCCCCATCGAGCCACTTTCGTTGCTGGCGTTGAGCCGCACGGGAATACCGGCAATGTCGGCCAGCATCTGCACCCAGAACGTCGACTGCGCAAAGCCCCCGTTGGCGTGAATCACCCGCGCCGGACCAGTGTGCGCCACCAAAAGTTCGTTGATGCTGAGCAGGTTGAAAAGAACACCTTCCAAAGCCGCCCGCGCAAAATGAGCTTGCGTATGCTGCCAGTCGACGTGCAGGTAGGCCCCGCGCACGGTCGCGTCCCAAAGTGGGGCACGTTCGCCCTGTAGGTACGGAAAAAACAGCAGACCATCGGAGCCGGGCGGCACTCGTTCGGCGTCGGTCAGCACGGCTTCCGTAGCCTGCCGGATCAGTTTTTCGCTTACCCATTCCAGCACATTCCCGCCGTTGTTGGTTGGCCCACCCACCACGTAGTGATCGTCGTCTAAAACATAACAGAACAAGCGCCCCTGCTCGTCGCGGAGGGGTTCGCGGACGGTTTGCCGGATGGCCCCGCTGGTGCCGATAGTGAGCGTGGCCGTACCGGGTTTGATGACGCCCGCGCCGAGGTTCGCCAGACACCCGTCTGACGCCCCAATCAGCAGCGACACGCCCGTCGGCAAGCCCGTTCCGGCGGTCGCTGGCGACGGGCGGTACGGGCGTTGGTGCGTTGTTGGAACGGGACAGGCCAATTGCTCCGGCCGGACACCTGCGTAGTCCATAGCCCGTTCGCTCCATTGTTTCTTGTTGGCGTCAAACAGCCCCGTAGCGGTCGCAATGGAGTAATCGACCTCGAATGTACCCGTCAGTTTGTGCCACAGGAATTCTTTGATGGAACCGAAATAGGCCGTTCGGCGGAGCAGACGCGGATCGTGTTCCCGGAGCCACGCCAGTTTGCACAGCGGAATCATCGGGTGAATGGGCGTACCCGTTTCTTCATAGATTACCTTACCCAGTTCAGTCTGATTGGTGCGGAGGGTCGTCGCCTGCGCTTCGGCGCGGTTGTCGGACCAGAGAATGGCGTTGCCGAGTGGATCGCCGTCGGCGTCCATGGCCAGTAAACTATGCATGGCCGTGCTAAACGCGACGTGCGTGATCGTGTGGCCGCCCGCAACCACCTCACGGCTCACTTCGGCCATTACCTGCACAAAGGCCGACCAGATTTCGGCCGGGTCCTGCTCGGCGTAACCCGGTTCGGGATTGAGCGTCGTGACGGGAGCCGACGCGTGAGCAATAATCTGGCTCAGGTCGTTGGGCGGCAGGGCAAGGGCTTTCACGTTGGTCGTGCCGACGTCAACCCCAACAAAACAGGTCATAGGATACTGGTGAAATAGGGACGCAAAACAACGTGATTTTGGGGTTATATTTGTAGAAAGAGTCGATCATGTATTTTTTACGCCTGACGGTTACTGTGCTTCTTGGATTAGCGTTGCTGACGGCCTGTCAATCGACATCTTCTGAGGAAACCTCCGCCACAGTACCCACTATTCCCGCGCTTACCCAACTTACCGGAAAACAGCTTAGTCAACAATACTGCGGCAGTTGCCACCTGTACCCCGCCCCGTCGCTGCTCGACAAGGCAAGCTGGAAAGATGGGGTACTGCCCCAGATGGCTCTGCGGATGGGCCTGTCGGATAAGCGAATGAATGCGCTGACCAACTTCAATGATACAGACGAATTAACCCGAGTTCTGGAAGCAAACGCGCTGCCTGAAACGCCTATGCTCCACCCCGGCGACTGGCAGAAAATCGTCAACTTTTACACGACCGAAGCGCCTGACAAACCGCTTCCACAAGCCGCCCATGCTCCCCTGCGAACCGAGTTGCCGTTGTTTCGAGCGCGGCCGTCTGTTCAGGCCATAGACGGTTTCGTGACGCTGCTGACGTACGATTCGCTGACGAATCGTATCTGGGTCGGCGACGGACGCAGCCAAGTGTATGCTCTGAATAAGCAGCTGCAACGGGTTGATTCACTGCGGTTGAGCAGCCCGCCCACCGACCGACGCACCAACGCCGACGGAAGCGTCGACTGGCTGACGGCTGGCGTCCTGAATCCGAATGACAAACAAAGCGGCACCTGGTCGCATCAGGCACAAAACAGCCAAACGCCAACACCCCAATTGAAGGGGCTGCAACGGCCGGTTCAGGCGACGGTGGCCGACCTGAACCGCGATGGACGCGAGGACGTAGTGGTGTGTCAGTTTGGGCACTACCTCGGCAAGCTGACCTGGCACGAACGCTTGCCGCAAACCGACGCATCGAGCAACGCTTACCGCGAGCACATACTCAATGCTGTGCCCGGTGCCCGGCTGTCCATCGTGCGCGACGTTGATAGTGATGGCTGGCCCGACGTGGTGGCATTGCTGACGCAGGGCGATGAACAGGTGGCCGTGTATCATAACCTCCGCAATGGATCGTTCCGGAAAGAGACCCTGCTGCGGTTTCCATCCGTTTACGGCTCCAGCTACCTCGAATTGATTGATATGGATCAGGACGGCGATTCCGATCTGGTTTATACCAACGGCGACAATGCCGACTATTCAATCGTGCTCAAACCCTACCATGGAGTCCGGGTTTTTCTGAACGATGGTAACTTTAAATTTAAGCAGGCGTGGTTCTATCCCATGCACGGCGCTACGCAAACGGTTGTGCGGGATTTCGATCAGGATGGCGACGTCGACATTGCGGCCATTGCCCACTTCCCGGACTTTTCGCAACGGCCCAACGGTGGGTTTGTGTACTTTGAGAATACCGGCAATCTAACGTTTACGCCCCGCACCTTTCCCACAGCAAACCGGGGTCGCTGGCTACGAATGGCCACTGGCGACGTCGATCAGGACGGTGACGATGACATTTTGCTGGGGTCGTTTTTCCGGCCTACTACGCCTAATCACGTCGATCTGATGAACTACTGGCGTAAACCCGGCGCGGGAATTATGCTGCTGGAGAACCGGCTGAAGTAGTGAGTGAAAATACCCACGAGCTTCAGCCCGTGTTTTGTATTCAGCAAACACGGGCTGAAGGCTACACGCCCCGGCCGTGGGTACAACCTACGGCACGTACGTTTCCAGCACCGTCATATCGCCATCAGGCACGAGCGTTACATTAGACACCGATGCCGGGATCAGGACGCATTCACCCGTTTTGAGCACAACGCTGTAGCCGCCCGGCGCGTTGACGGTTAGCCCACCCGACACGCAGATCAGCACGACGAACGAATCGAGGTGGGTGTAGTCGTGCTCTACTTCCTGATTAAAAGTCAGCACGTTAGTTACGAAATAGTCGCTGACAACGGCGTTGGCGCTTTCGTTGAGTTTCCGCTCGTAGGGCGTTTTGTACTCGTCGTAGTGGTGGTAGTCGATGGCGTCGACGGCCAGATCGGTGTGGAGTTCGCGGGTTTGGCCGGTGGTAGCGTCTACCCGGTCGAAGTCATAAATGCGGTAAGTGGTGTCGGAGGTTTGCTGAATTTCCGCCAGTAACAACCCTTTGCCGATGTAATGTACGCGTCCGGCGGGCAGAAAAAACACGTCGCCAGCCTGGGCCGGTTCGATATTCAGAATGTCCTGAATCGTGTTGTCGGCCACGGCCTTAACGTATTCATCTTTCGTCACCTCGCGGTTGAACCCCGAATTGAGTTTTGCCCCTTCATCGGCTTGTATGATGTACCACATCTCGGTCTTGCCGTAACCAACGCCCCGTTGTTTGGCTAACTCGTCGTTCGGGTGAACCTGAATGGAGAGGTCGTCGTTGGCGTCGATGAATTTAATGAGTAGCGGAAAGCGTTCGCCGTACTGCTCGTAGACATGATTTCCGACCAGATCACCTTTGTACTGCGCTACCAGCTCGCGGAGCGACTTGCCCTGCAAACTACCTTCCTTCACCACCGACACATTGCCTTCAACATCGGACACTTCCCAAGTTTCGCCACAGTTAGGCAGGGGACGGCCCGGCCGGTCCGCCGGTGCAGTTCCGGCGAAATCCTTGCCCAGAACGGTTCTTATCTTCTGGCCACCCCAGATTTTATCTTTGAAAATGGTCTCGAACGTGAGCGGGTAAAGCATATAGGTTTTTAATTTATGGTTATGACGTTTTTGGGCAACCATATTCTTTTGAGCAATGACAGTGGCCATTCGATTCACAAACTGTTGACCTCACTAACTGTAACCAGCACATTGTCAAGTTCCTGATACAAAGCAACTGAGTCAAGACCGAGCCATTGCGTTAAGGTTATTAACTGACGATAATTAGCCTCTGCGTAGGAAGTGTCTTTGTGATGAGCCATGTTAAAACAAATCGGTTCAGAATGAGCAATGCGATTGCGAAAGCGTAATAGTTCATCAAGCCGATTATACACATCTTTTGGGCGAGTGCCCTTCGGGCGAGCCACAAAACAGCGATGAATGTTCTGACCAGCCAGGCGGAACTGTAAAGGAGCAAAAAGATTGATCCAAAACCCAAGTGTCATAGATGCGATCAAGCGATCACGGTTATATTTTACACCAAGGCTGCGAATGGCATTATCCACGTTCTTGCGGGACTTAAATCCACCCGCTTTAAACGCTGAGTTAGTAAGAAAGCCTGTACCCGTACATTGGTTCTTTAGCCATTCCTGATCAGCAAAGTGGGTGGCATAATGCATATCAACGCGGTTACGAAGGCATACCTCGAAAATGCTTAATAAAGCATAGAATAGCTGCGAAAGCTGGATGTTGAGTCGGTACAGTCTGATTGCTTTATTTGTATCCCCGCCAACAGCGATAACGTAACGGTTTAACCGAGCCGATGAAAGAGCCGCTTCGTAATCTGGGTAAGTCATTCAATCAGGTTGGAAACTTGAACTATTCCATCGAAATTAGGTTATTCCGTTGGTATTCCCACCTGTCCCTGCTCAACAGCATACAGGTGGGTTTTCGTTTTTAAGGGGTATCAGCAGGTTCCATTGGCCTCTATTCAGGCAAACTTTTAATGAGCTGATCAGACGAGCGCAACGAGGTTTTCCATTACGTACGCGTGGGTGCCCAGCCATTTGGCTGCGCCGTTTAGCTGCGTAACTTCCACCGTCAAATCATTCCGAAAACCGCTCAGGCAATGTTTATTAATAGCCTGCTCAATGGGGTTGGTAATGAACATGGCGGCCTGCGCCAATAGACCGTCGACAATAATAATTTCCGGATTGAACAGGTTGATCGCGATAGAAAGACCCTTGCCGAGTTGATAACCCGTCTCGTGGAGCATGTCGATGGCAAACGCATCCCCCTGGTGGGCAGCCTCGATAATCTGATTAATGGTGATTTGGGTCACGTCGTCCTGGTAAACGGCCAACTGCGACACGCAGCCCTCCAGCACCGCCCGCTGCACCCGCCGGACCAGCGACGAAGCCGACGTAATGGTGTCCAAGCAACCTACTTTGCCGCAGTAGCACAACTCACCGTCGGGGTCGACCTGAATATGGCCCAACTCACCCGCGAAGCCTGACGCTCCCTGGAAAACTTCACCGTTGAGAATGATGCCCAGCCCAACGCCCCAGTCGATGTTGATGGATAAGGCGTGTTTTTTGCCCTGTCCGCCCCCAAACCGGTTCTCGCCCAGTGCAGTGGCTTTCGTATCGTTGATCAGATAGACCGGTAGGCCCAGCCGCTGTTCCAGCCAATCGATCAATGACTGATCGGGTGGATTAAGATTGGGATAGGACAGATTAATTCCCCGGCGATTGTCGATCAGGCCAGGAATGGACAGACCAACGCCAATAACGTCCGTCAGGGCCAGCGTCGACTCGGTCAGCGCGTCGGTCACGAACTGAACCAGAAACTCTAAGTACCGGGTGTTATCCTCCAAGTGATGATCAACGGTGCGCTGAAAAACAATTTGCCGTACGGGGTTCACAATCATCAGGCTGGTGTCGTGCGTGGTGCTGTCCAGAACCACCACGTAATGGCCGTCTGGATTCAAACCAAAAAGAGCCGGACGCCGACCATTATTGCCTGTTGCCGTACCACTAATGGTTACCCACCGCTCGTCGATGAGGTGCTCAACTACTTCGGTGATCGACGGTACGCTCGTGTGAACAAGCTCGGCCAGATGAGCCAGTGTACACGCACCCTCCTGATACAGGTACGAAAGAACACGCCTTACCTTTTGATTTTTTTTATAAACAACTACCGATTTTTTGACGGCAAAATCGACTTCTGCTGTGGATGAGAAGGTCATATAGTAAGGTATGTACTAAATAGGGCAAAGTTATTCAGTTTATAGCAAGACTTAGCCTAATGTAACTAAAAGGCGATGCTCTTTAAATTTTTTTAATAAATGCAGACTAAATTCGTATAAAACAGTAAAATTGCATTCAATTCATTATTTTTCTATTAAACTTTCCCAATAGGTCCTCAATAGTCCATTTTATCAACTATCCCTATGGCACAAAATTTACTCAGGCTTATTGTCATGCTGATGATAAGCACACCCGCGTTGGCGCAGACGATCTCGGGTAGGGTTACGGCAGGTAATGATGGCCAGTCGCTGCCCGGCGTGTCCATTCTTGTGAAGGGCACCTCGTCGGGCACCTCAACAGATGCCGATGGCAAGTACAGCCTTCCCGCCGGGAGGAACGGTACATTGGTATTCTCCTTCATCGGTTACAAGACCAAAGAAGTTGCCATCGCCAACCGATCCGTCGTGGACATCTCGCTGGACGAAGATGCCACTCTGATCAACGAAGTGGTTGTTACGGCCCTCGGTATTACCAAGGAACAACGGGCACTGGGCTACGCGACGGCGATTGTGAACAGTGAGGCCTTGGTCAAAACCGCGAACACGAACTTTGCTACGGCGCTGTACGGCAAAGCACCCGGTGTAACCATTAACGCGACGCCCGGTGGGGCAACCAGCGCCGTCAATATTAACATTCGTGGTCTGTCGTCAATTACCGGTAATACGCAGCCGCTGATTGTCATGGATGGTATCCCCATTCGGAATGGCGAAGCACGAAACGGTGATTACTGGGGCGATCAGCGCATTCGCGGGAATGGCCTGCTGGACTTGAACCCGGCCGATATCGAAAACATCTCGATTCTGAAAGGCGCTTCGGCTGCTGCGCTTTATGGTTCGGAAGCCGTGAATGGGGTCGTGTTGGTGACCACCAAGAGCGGTAAAGGACGTAAAGGACTGGGCGTCGATTTCAGCGCGAGCTACAGCGTGGACAAAATTGCGTACCTGCCCCGGTACCAGAACGTCAGAGGACCGGGTTACATGCTGAACTACGCCAATGGCGGGCAGGATGCCAACGGATTCATATCCTACGATACCAATGGCGATGGCGTGGGCGATACGCGGGGGTTGCTGGGTGCCACGGTAAATTTCGGACCTAAGTTCGACGGACAGCCGGTGATGGCGTTCGACGGGGTAGTTCGGCCCTACTCGCCCTCCGGTAACAGCTACGCCGATCTGTTTCAGAACGCCAACAGCGCCAACATCAATCTGGCGGTTTCCAAAGCAACCGACAACACAGCCCTGCGTTTCTCGTATACGCGGCAGGATAATGGCATGATTAGCTACGGCGCGAAAAATGAAAAGAACATCATGAACCTGAACGCCAGCTTTAGTCCCAACAAAAAGCTGAAGACGGATCTGATCGTCAATTTCATTAACCAGTACACGCACAACCGGCCGTATAAAGTGGATCGTATGATCAACAACTTTACGGGGATGATGAACCGGTTTGAATCGGCCGACTGGTATTTTAACAAGTACCAGACCAGCTTAGGCTACAAGTTTGTAACCGGCACCAACCAAAGCCTGACGCCCAATGAGAACATCATTCGCAATGGCTTCAAAACGGATATTGGCGATTACGTGTGGAGCACCCGCGCCAATACCTACGACGAATACAGCAACCGGGTTATCGCCAGCATTACGCAGAGCTGGGAAATTGTACCGAATCTGAACCTGAGAGGCCGCCTGGGAACCGATTTTACGTCGGAGCGAATTGAGGACAAGAAACGCACTGAAAAACCACTGGCTTTTGGCTACTCCGGTGAATTTGGCCTCAGCAACAACCTGTACAGTAATTTCTACGGCGATCTGCTGCTTACCTACAGCAAAAAGTTGACTGAAGACATCACGATTTCGGCTTTGGCGGGTTACAATGGCTACCGGCAGTTAAACACGCTGATGCAGCGGTCAACCAATGGTGGATTGAGCACGGAGAATTTCTTCGACATTTCGGCTTCGGTTAACACGCCAACTTACAATACCGCTTTTAACAGCCGCGAACGCTGGGTCCGGGATGCTTACTTGGGTACGCTGAATTTCAACTATAAGGACATCGTCTACGTAGAAGGTACGCTCCGCCGGGACCGTACGTCGACACTGGCGCCGGGCAACAACGCCTTCGTTTATCCGTCCGTAAACTCCTCGTTTGTGTTCAGCGATCTGATTCGGTTACCGGCGGCTATCACATTTGCTAAACTACGGGCGTCTTTTGGTATCGTGGGTAACTATCCGGCGATCTACCGGGCGAACAATGCCTATACGCAGGGTAACCTGAATGTGCAGCAAACCGGCGGCAATTCTGTGCTGTATACGAATATCAGCAGCGAATACGGCAATGATCAGATTCGCCCTGAGCAGAAACGCGAGTTTGAATTTGGTCTGGACACCCGTTTTTTCAGAGATCGGCTGCGGATTGATTTAGCGTACTACAACGCGCAAATTGTTGACCAGATCCTGCCTCTGTCGATTGCTTCCAGCGCGGGAGCTAAAACTATTCTGGCTAACATTGGTACGCTCCGGAACCAGGGGCTGGAAATGGCCCTGAATATATCGCCCATCCGGGCGCAAGGCGCCAACGGCCTGAACTGGGACCTGACGCTGAACTTAGCCAAGAACAGAAACAAAGTTGAAAAGCTGGCGAACGGCTCGACCGAGCTGTTGCACGCTGATTATGACGGCAACGCGGCTCAGCTACGGTCGGTAGTTGGCCAGCCAATGGGTGATATTTACGTGCATGGCATCCTGAAAAATGCCAGCGGCCAGGACGTAGTGGGTCCGAACGGACTGTACCAATTAGACGGTGCCAACTGGATAAAAGTGGGTAATGCGATTCCCAAACTAACGGGTGGTCTGATCAACAGCCTCAGCTACAAAGGGTTTATTCTGGACATCGTTACGGACTTCCGGTTTGGCGGCCACATCATGCCGACGGGTATTAACTGGCTGACGTCGCGGGGTTTGACCGAAGAAAGCCTGACGGCCATGGATGCCGAACGCGGTGGCCTCCGCTATTATAAAGACGCAGCGGGCAAAGGCATCCAGACAACAGCCGCGGCCGGACCGAATAACGAAGTGGTCTACAACGACGGTATGCTGATGAACGGCGCATTAGCCAACGGCGAAGCCAACACCAACGTCATTTCCCAGGCTACGTATTACAACAGCACCTACAACTGGGGCGGACCGCAGTATAGCAGTGCCCGCTACGAACTGTACGTGAAAGAGAACACCTACATTAAGATGAGAGAGCTTTCGCTGGGCTACAGACTACCGGCCAGGCTGACCAGTAAAATCGGTACGCAGAACATGACGCTGTCGGTGTTTGGCCGCAACCTGTTCTTCCTCTACCGAACCATTAAGGATCTGGATGCCGAACAGACCACCGTCAGTACGCGGTGGGCAGACAATATCAATAACGCGGGCAGTAACCCGTCGTTCCGCACGGCGGGAGTAATGCTACGGGCCAGTTTCTAATCTTAAAGCACTCATGACCATGAAAAAAATAGCATCACTGTTTATAGCGGGGCTTTTGCTGGCCAACGTGTCCTGTAAAGAATCAGAGTTTACGGCCGCCTATCCCGATCCGTCCAAGATTGCTCAAACCACCGTTGAGAAGCAATTTACCGGCGTATTATTTTCCAACCGGGAATACGTGCTTCCGGGCTACCGCCACTATTTTGTGACGCTCCGGACCTCCCTCAACCATTACAACCAGGCCACGGGCTGGGTCAACGAGTCAGGTCAGTATATACCGGGTTCGTCGGGGGTAGAAGATGTGTGGTTCAACTACTACAATACGCTGGCTCAGTATCGCGAACTGCAAAAAGTGTACGCAGCGCTACCGACAGATCAGCAGAAGGACCGGCGGATTTTCATGCTGGCGGCTGCGGTTTACGTGTACGACTACACCCAAAAGATGGTTGATGTTCACGGGGCCATTCCCTTCAGCGAAGCCGGGACGCTCAGCACCAAAGGCGGTGATTACGTAGCCTCCAGCGCCAAATTCGATACGGCCGAAAGTATTTATACGTTCATGCTGGACGATCTGAAAAGCATTGCTACCGAACTGAATTCGATTACCCTCAATGCCGGGTATCAGAAGTCGTTCCAGACGCAGGATTTCCTCAACAAAGGCGATCTGACGGCCTGGAAACGCTATGCCAACTCGTTACGGCTGCGAATGCTGAACCGGGTTTCGGACGCAGAAAGCTTTAAATCCAGATCGAACACCGAAATGGCCGAAATCCTGGGCAACGCGACAACCTACCCGGTCGTGGAAACCAACGCCCAGAATATTCAGATCAATGTATATGATATCAACACAGATATTAACTCCAAAGGATTTCAGGGCGGTATAGCTTCGACGGACGGCAACTGGTTTGGCAACACGGCGGGCAAGGCGATCATCGACAACATGAAAACCAACAGTGACCCGCGCCTGCCAATCCTGTTTGAGCCGGGTGCCAATGCCGCCGGAGAATACATCGGTATTGATCCCATGGCTACCGAAGCAGCACAAACGGCCCTGTACAGTGCGGGCCAGGTGGCGATCTATAACCGGTATACGCTGAGCCATAACCAGTTTTTCCCCGGTGTGCTCATCAATGCCGCGCAGATGAACTTGATTAAGGCAGAATATTACCTGCGAGTCGGTAATGATGCATCGGCAAAAACGGCGTATGAAACGGCCATTGTCCAGTCCGTAGAATTCTATAACGGAATTTTGGCGGTTACCAACGCTACCGGAATCACGAATTCGACCATCCCGGCTCAGGCGACGCAGGCCTCTGTTGCCGCTTACATTGCTGGCAAAGGCGTGAACTGGAGCAGCGCCACAACCAGCGCCGACAAGCTAAAACTGATTGCCACCCAGAAATGGCTGCATTATAATCTCGTTCAGCCCTACGACAACTGGGCAGACATCCGCCGACTGGATTATCCGGTGCTGAATTTTCAAACCGATAATGCGAACAATCAAACCTCGCCCCCTCTTCGTTGGAGCATTCCGGGTAACGAAATCACCTACAATACAACGAATTATGAGGCTGTGCGATCAACTGACAAGCTGACAAACAAGATTTTCTGGGATGTGAAATAATCGCTGATCAGGTTCTGACCCCTAAATCCCCTAAACCGCACCGGCGGACCGCCCCTGAAGGGGACTTTGTACCCACTCAAACAAAGTCCCCTTCAGGGGCGGTCCGCCGGTGCGGTTTAGGGGTCAGGGACCTCTCGCTTATTGCCCCTGATGATTCTCCAGTACCAGCAATTGCGGAAAGGACGTAATGCCTTTGAGTAGTAACTGGGTCATTTCGCCAACCGTATGAAAATAGGAACCCAGCACAATATCAATATCGCCGTCCCGGTCGAAGTCGGCGGCTTCCATGGTCATCCATTTTCCGTAGGCGGCTTCCGGGGTGCTGAACGGTTTAAAGGTCAACCGGCCTTGGTTGGATAGATACAAAAAGCCCTGTTCCGGCTGTGCCAGACTGGTATAGAAGGACGTAGCTGCGATGTCGAGATCGCCATCTTTATCAAAGTCTCTGGCAACGGCTTTACTGGCCCCATACATCGGGTAAAACCAGGCTTCGTTGAAATTACCGTTCCGGTCATTCAAGTAAATGCGTACCCCGTGATAATTTTTGTTGATCGACGAATAGTCCCAATTGTCACCATTGGTCAGCAGAATATCCGGGAAACCGTCCTTGTTAAAATCTACCAGTTCAAAATAACTGGCCCCGAACACCGGCGAGAAACGCAACACGGTTTTTTCCCTGAATTTCCCGTTACCCTGATTGTAAAAAATGGTAACTTCCTCCCGCGCCTGCGCCATCAGCACCATAATATCCGGCTTTTTGTCATGGTTAAAATCAGCAATTTCAACCCGTCTGGCACCGGGCAACGCTTTCAAAACGTGTTCTTTGGCTGGATCGAAACCGTCGTACCAGAATAGCTTGCCCGCGTTATTGCCAAATCCACAAATGACGGCATCTTCCTTTCCGTCGGCGTTCAGGTCTGCGGCTGCAAACTGTACCGGCCGGGGTAAATCCCGGATGTTGATAACGGGCGAACCGGCTTTGGCAGATTTGTCCAGCGTCATCAGTCGGCCCAATTGCTGATCCGACGGGCTGAAAATGCCAATGGTGAGTAGCCGGGGAGCCGCATTTTTGGGAAAGTCAATATCCGTTGGCGGGGTATCAATCCACCAGGTATTTTTCAGCGAAGCATTGCCCGGTTGCAACTGACCGTCGAGCACGTACAACGCATTCTGGGCGTCCCCTACGTAAAGCTGACCGGTAGTTTGGTCGTACTTTAATAGGGTAGTCTGCGGTACTGGCTTATCGCCGGGCGATACGTCCCGGACCCTGAACAACGGAAGCTGATTGGTTATGGGTTGATTCGATTTTTGCGGCAACGGTTCGGCGGGCGCGGTACGTTCGTAATAGCGGACAATTTTTTGCCAGTCATCGACCGAGAGTACGGCGGTTTCGGGGTAAACGGCCAGTTTGCTCAGGGCTTTTTCTTCTTCGGGCGAGCGGGGTGTCAGCGTATCGTGTTCGGGCAGTTTGACGCCAAGCCGCCGGGCCATATTGGGAAGCACGCCGATAACCCAGGTCTTTTTGTCTAACAGTTCGGGTTCGGGAAACAGGTGGCAGCTTCCGCAATGGCGCAGGGCCAGTTGTTTACCCGCAGCGATTGAATCGCTGAGAGCCGCGCCTGTGGTATCCAGCATAACAGGGATAGCCTTCTTTTCAACGACCGAAAAGGAGGCTATCCACAGCGAGATGAAAATAACCAGACCGGTTTTAAAGGATGACATTAAATGGGTTAGTTTGCAGTAAAGACATTAATTGACGTTAAGTACGAAATTAATCGATCTCTTCAACTTGATTTAGCATGAAAAATTCCCGCTTACCGATTGTCCTCAGTGCGTGCTGCCTATTCCTCATGCTACGAGGGGCGCTGGTGCTGGCACAACCGGGCAGTCCGTCCCGTCCCTACGTCATTATCGGCTACGTAACGGGCAGCGGCTGGACGAAAGATCAGATTGAAGCCCAAAAACTGACGCACATCAACTATGCCTTTGCCGTGCCTGCCGAAACTGGTGAACTGGCCCCGCTCAGGGCGCGGGATTCCGTCAACTTAGCCGCGCTGACGTCGCTGAAGAAGGTCAACAAAGACCTGAAAGTACTGATTTCGATTGGTGGTTGGGGCGGTTGCAAATACTTTTCCGACGTAGCCCTGACGGACGCATCGCGCCGGAAATTTACCAGCAGCGCGGTGGCCCTGCTCCAAAAACACCGGCTCGACGGCGTGGACATCGACTGGGAATACCCGGCGCAGGTGGGTGACGGAAACATCTTTCGCCCGGAAGATAAGCAGAACTATACGCTGTTACTGAGCGCGTTGCGCGATGGCCTGGACGCGCAGGGTAAACGCGACCGGCGTACGGGCACGAACCACTACCTGCTGACAACCGCGACCGGGGCCGACACGGCGTTCGTTAACCACACCGAATTGGGTAAAGCGCAGCGCTACTTGGACTACGTCAACATCATGACCTACGACCTCTACCACGGCAACGATAAAACGACGGGGCACCACAGCAATCTGAACCAATCGGCGACCGGCAATCAGTCGCGCAACAGCACAGTCGACGCGGTCGACGGGCACATCCGGGCGGGTGTACCGGCGAACAAAATCGTGCTGGGTTTGCCCTTCTACGGACGCGGCTGGGCCGGTGTCAACAACCAGGACAACGGTTTATATCAGCCATCAACCGGCAAGCACTCGTTCATCAGTCACGACGAACTGGTCGCTGAATACATCGGCAAAAACGGCTTCACCCGCTACTGGGACGCCGAAGCAAAAGCGCCGTATCTGTGGAACCCCACGACGCGCACGTTTATTTCTTACGCCGACGAAGAATCATTTACCCACAAACTGGATTACGTAAAATCGAAAAGGCTGGCCGGGGTCATGTTTTGGGAATACATTCATGACTTACAACAAAAGAAGCTCCTCAACAAGCTAACGCCTACGTCACCAAAATAGGTGAGTAAAGGCGGAGCGGTAATTTGCTAACGGACTATTTTTCTTCCCCCGCCGATGCTTTGTACACACCCACTTCGGCCAGTTGCACGGGCCCGTTTGCGTTAGTCACCATGAGCCGGATGCGGGACGAACGCACCGCCGGAAACCGCAGCAGTCGCCTGTAACCAACCGTCGTAAAGCTCTGGAGCGATTGCCAATCCGTGCCGTTCCAGTACTCAACCCGGCCGGCCGCAATGCGCTGCCCGTTGGCGATGTTTTCCTGGATTGAAATTCGGTCAAACGTTTGCTCTCCGTTCAGGTCGATGGTCAGCGGCTGCGTCGCCGACAGCGGCACAAAGGAGACCAATTGTTTATCCGTCAGTTTTGGGTTCTTCGCGACTAAGTTCGTCCGAAACGTTTCGTCCAGCGTCCGTCGGAAAGCCATCAAACTCGCCACGTCGGCTTCCGACAGCAGCCCCTCGCGGTTAGGTGGCACGTTGAGCAGCAACAGGCTATTTCGCCCAACGGACTGGTAATACAGATCGACCAAGTTCTGCGCCGACCGCACCTTTGTGTCCTCAGCGGGGTGATAGAACCAGCCCGGCCGGATGGACACATCGGTTTCGGCCGGTATCCACGATTTTCCCACCGGGTCGCCCCGGTTCAGGTATTTCGAGTCGGCCACGCCGGGCGCCATGCCGTCGGTACTGATCGTTGACCAGCAGGTTTCGCCCGCGTTGCCTGCTTCGTTGCCCACCCAGCGCACGTCCGGTCCAGCGTCCGAAAACAGCACCGCCTGCGGCTGCAACTGCCGCACCAATGCCCAGTAGCCCGCAAAATCATAGGTCATGTCTTTGGCGTTTTCGCCCTTCGCCCCATCGAACCACACCTCCGAAACGGGACCGTAATTGGTCAGCAGTTCGCGCAGCTGCGCTTTGTAGTAGTCGTTGTAGGCGGCTGTGCCGTACTTGCTCTCGTGCCGATCCCAGGGTGAGAGATACACGCCGAACTTCAGCCCGAACTCGCGGCAGGCGTCGGCCACTTCACGCACTACATCACCCTTACCGTTCTTATAGGGGCTGTTCTTGACCGAATGCTCGGTCAGTTTCGACGGCCACAGACAGAAACCATCGTGGTGCTTGGCCGTGATGATCGCCATCTTAAATCCTGCGTCGCGGAGTGCCTTAATCCACTGCCGGGCGTCGAGTTTGGTGGGGTTGAAAATGGCCGGGCTTTCGGTGCCGTCGCCCCATTCCTTATCGGTAAACGTGTTGACCGTAAAGTGCAGAAACGCCGTCGTTTCAAGCTGTTGCCAGGCCAACTGACGGGGCGCGGGCTGTGGTGAAGGCCGGGGTGGTTGAGCGGGGCCGGACAGACTTGTCAGCAGAGTGAGTAGCAGGAGAGAGGTAAAGCGAATTGACATTGGGGTAATTAGTTTGTGGTTTGTAGTTCGTGGTTGCGGTTCCCCGCCGGGACTAACGCGGAGCAATCGTGCGTCAGTCCCGGCGGGGAACCGCAACCACAAACCACGAACTATAAACCACAAACTACTCTGCCTATTCCTTCACACTCTTCAGATACGCCATGCTCTGGGGCACCTGCGTGGCAAACGACGAGCTTTCGTCTTCGATGTAATAATGCTTGATACCCGCTTTTTTGGCCGCTTTCAATACGGCAGGCATGTTGATCGCGCCAGTGCCGAGGGCTACGTCGTTCTCTACCGACGTGCCGCCCGACAGATCGCCCGGTATGCCCTTGCGGAGGTCTTTGAGGTGCATCAGTTTAAACCGATTTCCGTATTTGGTGAGCAGTTCTTCGGGTTTCTGGCCCGGAAAAGCCGCCCAAAGCAGGTCAAGCTCAAAACTCACGTAGCGCGGATCGGTGTTCTGCACGATGTAGTCGAAGAGCGTACCATCCCCGTGTTTCGCAAATTCGTAGCCGTGGTTGTGGTAGCAGAACGTCAGGTTAAATTCATCTTTGAGCTGCTTACCAATGCGGTTAAAGTTGGTAACGGCGGCTTTAGCATCGTCCAGCGTGAACGGCGGCTTTTTCATAATCCAGGCCAACATAATGTACTCAGCGCCCATTATTTTGGCGTTGCGCCCGATCTCCCGCAGCTTGGTTGTGTCGAGCATGGCATCGTAACTACCCCCGGTGCTGGAGCAGCGCATCCCGCGTTCATCAAGCATTTTGCGTGATTCAGCAGCTGTTTTACCGGAAAATACTCCGCATTCGAGGTCGGTGATGCCCAACGCCCGGATGCTGTCGAGTGAGGCCGCCGGGTTTGCTCTCATGCCCCGCCGATACGTGTAGGTTTGCATGCCGGGCGTTTGGGGGAAGACTGCCGATTTCGTTTGGGCGTATAATTCGCCCGCGTTGAGTACGGAGAGCAATAGCCCGGCGATGGCTGCCCGGCCCGAATAGTTCATGATATTCATGTCTGACTTTTTTGTGTTATGGGCCGCGCTGACAACGAATTGTTGCCTCCCGCACCGACGATGAAAAGGCCCGGCTGGGCTTGTTTTACTGCAAATCAACCGGGTAGAACACAATTACAATGAAGGTCTACCGCTTCAGCTTGATAACCTGCGAACCCGCCAGCAGGAACGCGCCCGTGCCGTAGACCTCCCAGCTATCCTCGCTGAAATTACGCCGGGGGTCGGCTCCAATGGGCTGCACCCACCCCACCCGGCCTTCGGGCGAAACCAATTTCGTTATGGCTACCCACGCTTTTTCGACGGCGGGCTGGTAGGTTTTTCTGGGCAATATGCCCTGGTTGACGCCCCAGGCCAGTGCGTAGCAGTCGAAGCCCGACCCGCTGACTTCACCGCCCGGATAAGCCGCCGGGTCCAGCAAACTGGCCCGCCATAAACCATCGGCCTGTTGTAGCGCCAGCAGTCGCTCGCTCATCTGCCGATACTGCGTCAGGTAAAACGCCCGGCTGGGGTGTTTGGCGGGGAGTTCCTGTAGCAGGCGCACCAGTCCACCCATTACCCAGCCGTTGCCCCGCGACCAGAAAACCTTCTGCCCGTTCGCTTCTTTCTTACCTGCCCCACTGGCATCGACAAGGTAGCTGGCGTCACGGGCGTACAACCGTTCTTGCTGGTTGTACAGGTGATCGTAGGTTTGCCGAAACAGCGAATCAGACAGCGCGTTGTAGGCCGGATCGTTCAGCGTAGTGCTCAGTTTGGCCAGCACGGGCGGAGCCATGAATAGGGCATCGCACCACCACCAGGTCAGGTTGTGTTTGGCGACTTCCTGCCCTGGCACCGTTCGCATCTTCTGCACCGTGTCGATGGTCGACTGAATCATCCGGCGGTCCTTTTTGAGCCGGTACAGGTCAATGTACGTCTGGCAGATGGCAATGTCGTCGGCGTGGTCGAAGCGGGGACCGGGCCGCCACTGGTTCCGTTCGCCCATCGCCAGCAGCGAGTCGAGAATTTCGGGGGATTTTGTCGTTTCGTAAGCCGCAAAAACTCCGGCGTAAAACGCCCCGTTGGTCCAGTCGGTGGGGCTATGTTTGGGGTGTTGCAACTGCCATTTGGTCGCCTTCAGCAAAACATCTTTGATGTACGCTGGCGAAAAAACTTCGTCGCGGGCTGGGCTTCGGCGGACCGGAGCCGGGTTTCGCTGGTTCTTGACTGGCTCCTTGCCAAATCCGGTTTCGGTCAGTAGCAATACGCCAAAAAAGGCAATCCATACACTCGTTATAATTCCTGAATTAGTCATTTGTGGGTACGTAATTTCGGTGAAAAAGAACCGATTGCGGGCTTGCCTACTTATGCAGACTACTCCGATATGGTTACCGCCCGGATTCGGCGGGGGAGCCAGACCTGCATGGGGCTGTTGCCCCGGTTGGCCCAGGTGTAATACGGAATGGCCATTACCGAACGGGGCGTTAGCTGCACCGACTGCCCATCGGCGGCTGGTTCGGCGACGGACAAGTTGGCCCGAATCGCTACTACGGGTTCGTCCAGAACCTGCTGCGGCTGCGTGGTAAACGTCGCGTTGACCGGGACAACAATATTCCAGGCGAGACCGCTGTTATCAATACCTTCGACGCAGTACACCAGCGGCCCGCGCTGCAACGCAGCCCGGTCCTGATTGGCCTTTACTTCCCGGCGCGAGACGACCTGCCGCACCACCATTGGCAATGTCAGTTCCACCACGTCCCCTTTTTTCCAGGTCCGGTCGATCACCGCATAGCCTTTCTCCTCGCGGTAGACAACGGGTTTTCCGTTGAGTAACACGGTCACTGGTGCGGTAGCGGTGCTGTCGGCAAACCGGTACAGACCACCGGGAGCCGGTACGTTTCTGGCCCAGCCGGGAAGGCGCAGGTGCAGGGCATAGGCCACAGGTTTAGCCGGATTTACGGTCAGTTTCACCCGGCCCTCCCAGGGGTAGTTTGTCTCCACCTGAATGGGCACGTCAGTTTTACCGATACCGAGGGTAGCCTGGCTGCTCACGAACAGGTTCACCCAGATTCCCTGCGGTGACTGGCCATAAATATAGTCGCCCAGCGAGGCTACCAACCGCGCAATGTTAGACGGGCAGCAGGCCGTGCCGAACCACTCGCTACGCCCGGTGTTGCCCACCGACGAGAGCGGATTACCGTAGAAAAACCGGTCGCCCGACAGGCTCAGTCCATCCAGCGCCCCGTTATACAGGCTGCGTTCCAGCACGTCGATGTACTTGCTTTCACCCGTCAGCAGGTTCATCCGCTGGTTCCAGAATACCATACCCACCGACGCACAGGTTTCGCAATAGGCCGACGCGTTGGGCAGATCGAAATCATCCGTAAAGCCTTCGTTGTGGCCCGACGAGCCAATGCCACCCGTCAGGTACATATTCCGGTGCACCACGTCGTCCCAGACCGTGGTCATGGCCGACAAATAGCCCGGATCGTTGGTGGCAGCGGCAACGTCGGCAGCCCCGGTGTACATGTACATGGCCCGGACGGCATGGCCAGTAATCTCTTTCTGGTCCTTCACGGGTACGTCGTCCTGGCAGTATTTCGGGTTTTTCCAGTCGTCCCAAATTTTGCCCTTGCCGTAGCCGTGTCCTCGCTGAGCCAGAAACCAGTCGGCTAATTTCAGATACCGGTCCTGCTTAGTGAGGTGATAAAGCCGCATCAGGGCCAGCTCGATTTCCTGGTGACCGCTCACCCAATGCCGATTCGGAACCCGAAAGGTGGCATCGATATGGTCGGCAAAGCGGATGGCCACGTCAAGGAGTTTGCGCTTACCAGTTGTGTTGTAGTAGGCTACGGCGGCTTCGATCAGGTGTCCGGCGCAGTAATCCTCGTGCTTTTCCATGTCGGTCCAGCGTTTGTCGAGACCCATCAGCGTGTAATAGGTGTTCAGGTAGCCATCGGGCAGTTGAGCAGCCGCAATCTTGTCGATCCACGCATCGGCTTTTTGCTGAACGGCCGCATCGGGATGGTTTTTGAGTGAATATGCCATCGCTTCAATGGCTTTGTACACATCGGAGTCGTCGTAATAGATGCCTTCGTGGGTACCGTACTCTTTCCGGGCTACCTTCTCAAAGTTGCGGATTCGGCCCGTTTTAGTTTCGGTCTGCACAATGCAGGCGTTCAGCGTCGCCGTGGCCACCTTGTCTAATTTGGGTTTCCAGAAGGCATCCGTAATGGTCACCTGCGCGAAACCCACCGACTCAAACCGTTGCACCAGAAGTTGAGCCTGAGCAGGCACTGTGGCCAGTAGGAGAAAAAGTAGTTTTTTCATTGAATCGGATAACGGAGTAGGGAAGTTCGTGTTGGGCTACTTTTTCTTGTGGCTTCGCGCCGGATGCCCTTCGACAGGCTCAGGGTGACCGGCGCGAAGCTAACCATCCTCCCTCATCAATATCCCGCATTCTGCTTGATCTTGTCGGGATTGATGTCGATCTGGCTTTGCGGAACGGGAAAGACAAGGTTGTTCGCCATCAGATTCGTTTTAATGCCGATGGCCGTGGATTTGGCCTGTAGCACCGGCAACGCCCGGCCCGTCCGCACCAGATCGAACCAGCGATGACCCTCAAACGCCAACTCAACGCGCCGTTCCTGTTCAATGGCTAACCGCACATCCGCCTGCGACAGACCGGCTTTGTCGGCTAGTCCAACCCGCTTCCTGACGCGATTCAGCAACGGCAGGGCTGCGGCTGCGTTATCCGTTTCGTTGAGCGCTTCGGCGTACATCAGCAGCACGTCGGCGTAACGGAGCACGTAGAAATTATCTTCCGCATCGCCGTTGGTCGTGGGCACATCGGCATACTTGCGAATAAAGTAGTAGTCAACTTTATTACCGGCGGCATTGACGTAGCTGGTGGCAAACGACAGATTTTTGCGTGGATCGCCCGCTTCGTAGGTGCTTTCCAGATCGGGCGTCGGGCGGTTGTTGCCGCCCCCGCCGAACTGAATGACGGCATTCCCCGAGTTTTCGGGGGCATACACGTTGCTGAAGTTGCTGCCTTCGCCCACCGAGCCTTTCTTGTACTGCACCTCAAACACCGACTCCCGATTGTTTTTGTTGGCGGCTCTGAACAGGTCGGCGTAATTAGGCAGCAAGTCGTACGTGTTGGCGTCGACTACCTCCTTCAGCTTTGCCGCAGCCCCGGCGTAGTTGCGCTGCGTCAGGTACACTTTGCCCAGCAGCGATTTAGCCGCCCCGCGCGTGGCCCGGCCCACGTCCGCACCCGTATAGCGTTCAGATAGTACGCCTTCCGCGTCAGTTAGGTCTTTGATAATCTGGGTGTACACCTCGGCCACCGGTGCGCGGCTGTAGGCGTAACCCTCCGACGGGTCGATGATCTCGGTGAGCACCAGCGGCACGTCGCCGAACGGCCGCACGAGATTGAAATACATGAGCGCCCGCAGAAATTTGGCCTCCCCTACGATGCGCTTTTTGAGCGTTTCATCCATCGTTACGCCCACAATGCGGTCAATCACGGTGTTGGCGCGGTAAATGCCCCGGTAGCCGTCGCTCCAGCGGGCGGCCAGAAATGGGTTAGTCGTGCGCAGGTAAAACTTGTCGAACTCGTCCTGATCGGTCACCGAGCCGGACAACACTGGTGTCGTATCGTCGGAGGGCACTTCGGCAAAAATGTAGTTCTGCCCGTACTGGCCGGGAAATTGCAACGCGCCGTAAGCCCCGTTCAGGGCCGTAATCATATCCGACGACGTTTTGTAGAACGTATTGGAGTTGGCCTGCGCAATGGGCGACAGGTCTAAAAACTGATCTTTGCAGGCTGATAAACTCAGTGCAAACAGACCCGCCAGAATATATTTCGTTTTCATAAAATGTCTTGTTTGTGGTTAAAAGCCCAGATTTAAACCAGCGGTGTAGGTGCGGGCTAATGGATATGAACCGTAATCCACCCCACCCGTCAGCGGTCCTTCATAGCCGCTTACCTCAGGATTATAACCCAGGTATTTGCTGATCGTGAAGGCGTTCTGGACACCTACGTAAATACGCGCTGACTGAATTTTGGCACGTTGGGTAAGCGTTCGGGGCAGGTTGTAGCCCAGCGTAATGTTGCGGATTCGGAAGTAGCTACCATCTTCCACCCAGCGCGTCGACACCTGGTTGTTGTTGCCCGTGGTGCGGGTATTGGCGCGGGGGACCGTACCATTGCCGGGCTGCTGGGGCGACTGCCAGCGGTCGAGTACGGTGGTCAGTTGCTGGGCGTTGCCTTCAAGGTTTTCGTAGAACCGGCGCGACAGGTTGAGAATTTCTCCACCCTGAATACCCTGCGCTACAATGTTCAGATCAATTCCTTTGAACGACAGTGAGTTGGTGATGCCGTACACAAAGTCGGGCTGGTTGTTGCCGATTTGCGTACGGTCGTTGGCGTTAAGCACCTTATCGCCATTGACGTCTTCAAACTTTACGTCGCCCGGTCGACTATCGGCGAAGTGCGGGTACGCATCCAGTTCAGCCTGACTCTGAAAAATCCCCAACTGCCGGTAGCCGAAGAAGCTGCCCAGCGGTTGACCAATGACGGTGATGTTGGTTTCGCCGATGCCCGATGCCGAGCGAATGGGGTCGCCGGTGGGGCCGAGCCGGAGCACCTTATTGCGGTTAAAAGACAGGTTCAAGTCGGTGGTCCAAGTCAATGCGCCGGTGATGTTGCGCGTGCTGAGACCAAACTCCATGCCCTTATTTTCAACCTGACCGATGTTGCGAATGGCCGACGAGAAGCCCGTCAGCGTGGGCACCTGCACCGACAGCAGCAGATCGGTCGTTATGCGCCGGTAGTAATCGACAGTCAGGAAGATGCGGTTCTGAAACAGACCCACATCCAGTCCAACGTCGGTCTGGCGGCTGCGCTCCCACGTCAAGTCGTTATTACCAATGCTGCTGGTAGCCAAGCCGTTGACCAAAGCATTATTCAATACGTAGTTATCTTTGGTAAGTACCCCGATGCTGGGGTAATTGCTGGGATTACCGTTGTTATCCAAAAACGCGTTATTGCCCGACAGCCCGTAACTGGCCCGCAGTTTCAGTTCCGAAATCGCCGGGATGCCCTTCATGAACGACTCTTCGGTGATGCGCCAGCCAACCGACGCCGACGGGAACGTACCGAAGCGTTTGTTACGCCCAAACCGGCTGGAACCGTCGCGCCGGATCGACGCATTGAACAGGTAGCGGTCGTTGAGCGCATACGTTACCCGCGCGAAGTAGGAAGCCAGCGCCCACTGTTCCTGTCGGGCAGTAGGATTCGTAGGCGTGTCGAGATTAACCAGGGTGCCTGCGTTGATGGTACGCACCGCATCATTCGGAAAATTGATGGCGTTAATTTGTTCCTCTTCGTAACTGTTTTTTTGTGATTCTAATCCCACCAGCGCTTCGAGGTGGTGTTTCGTACCAAGATCGAGCGTATAATTGAGGGTGTGGCTGGTGACCCAGTTGACGTTCTGCGACGAAAATACCGAGCCGTTATTGGCGTTAGGCGGCAACAATTGGTTCAGCGGAATGGCCGAGGTTTGAAAGCGGTTCCGGCGCTGGTAGCTCAGGTCGGCCCCGAAAGTACCCCGATACCGAAGCGTTTTCCAAATAGCGTATTCAGCGTACGTATTTCCCAGTAGCCGTAGCGAATTGACGCGATCCTCACGCTCGGTGATGTTGGCCAGGGGGTTCGTGACGCCCGAGTAATCGTAGGCTCCCGAAATCTGGGCCGCTGAGTTGTACGTCCGGCCATCGGCCTGATAAACCGACAGAAAAGGTACGAGCGAAAGGGCTGCGTTGACAACGCCGTTGTTAGCCCAGTGACCATCGGAGTTAACCCGGTCCTCAACGGTGTAGGAAGGCGTGAAGCTCACCCCCACTTTCAACTTTGAGTTTAATTGAGCGTCGACGTTTGAGCGGACGGTGTAACGGTCCAGCCCCGACCGTTTGATGATCCCGTCCTGACTGATGTAGTTACCCGACACGAAATACTGCACCTTGTCGGAGCCACCCGACGCCGACACCTGGTAGTTGCTGATGGGTGCTTGCTGGAAAATCAGCGCCTGATAGTCGGTGTAGGCTAAGCTGGCCGGATTGTCGAAGTCGATGCCCGGAAACTCGCCCCGTGGGTAGCGGTAGCGCTGCGCAGCCGCCCGTTTGCTGTTCGGATCATCGACCGATGCACCCGGCACCCGCTCAAGGTAGGCTGTGTTGTACGCTTGCTTGGAATATTCGGCGAACTGCTGTGAGTTGAGCAGGTCCATGGTTTTAGCCACTTCCTGAACGCCCGTGTAGTAGTCTACGCTGATACGCGACTGACCCGACCGGCCGCGCTTGGTGGTTACTAAAATCACACCGTTCGCGCCCCGCGACCCAAAAATGGCCGTGGCTGACGCATCTTTAAGCACGTCAATCTTTTCAATATCATTCGGATTCAACTGTTGCAGGCCACCCGCGTTGGTTAGTCCGCCCGAGTTCAGCGGCTGACCGTCCACCACGACCAGCGGTCCGTTGCCCGCGCTAATCGACCCCAGGCCCCGCACTTTGATCGACGGTGCGTTGCCCGGTGCTCCCGTGTTCTGCTGAATCAGCACGCCCGGCAACCGGCCGCTCAGCCCTTCGACCACGTTTGTAACGGGCTGATCGCGAATGGTCTGCGTGTTAATCGACGCAATCGAACCGGTCAGTTCCCGGCGGTTCTGCGTACCATACCCCACCACCACAATTTCGCTCAGCGTCTTGTCGTCAGCCGTCAGCGTCACGTTTACGGTACTGCGATTGCCTACGGCTACCTCCTGCGTTACGTAACCGATGAACGAAAACGCCAATGTAATGCCACCGTCTGGGGCGCTGACGCGGTAGTTACCGTCGCCGTCGGTCGTGGTGCCGCGACTCGTTCCTTTTACCACCACACTCACACCGGGCAAACCCGCGCTGGTGGCTCCGTCCGTCACGCGTCCGGTGATGGTTTGGTCCGCTACCGGGCGCAGTTGGCGCGTTGGCGGGGGAGCCGTCTGGTACATTGCGTTGGGCAACGACCGGGCCGTCGCCATAAGCTGGGCTGATCCAGAATGACCGCCCAAGAGCAGCAAACCGGATAGCAGACAGGAAAATAAACGTAGAGTACGCATCATGTAAACGAGATTTGGTAAGCGTGAACGTTAATTCGTTGAATTCGGCAGATCGGCGCAGAAAAGCCGGGCTGGTCCAATTCAGAAGGCTAATCCTGAGCCGATCTATCGTTTTAGCCGGAAGATTTCTCTGATTTTCCCCAAAGCCACGATGTGCCCGTAATAATTGGGCAAGTTCGACTCAGCCACGATATAGTCAAGAAACTTACTTCTGGCGCATCACTGCTCAAAGAATCTGCTCCAGCATCTGGATGTACCCGTCGATGCCTTCCTCAATCTCGCGTAGATAAATGAACTCATCGGCCGAATGTGAGCGCCCCGAATGGCCGGGACCGCACTTGAGCGAGGGGCAGTTAAGCACGGCCTGATCCGAGGTTGTGGGTGACCCGTAAGTATGGCGACCCAGCGCAAGGCCCGCCCGCACGATAGGGTGATCGGCCGGAATGCTCGACGGTTTAAGCCGGATTGAGCGGGGTTTCACCTCGGCCCGGACGTTAGCCCGGATCGTTTCAATCACGGCCTCCAGCGTGTACTGCTCCGTTACGCGCACGTCGATGGTGAACGTGCAGGCATCCGGCACGACGTTGTGCTGCGTACCTGCGTTGATCATCGTGACCGAGAGTTTGACCGGCCCCAGCACGGGCGAAACCTTAGGAAATTGGTAAGTCGTCAGCCAGTCGATGTCCCGGATGGCGCTGTAAATGGCGTTTTCGCCTTCGTCGCGGGCGGCATGACCACTCACGCCGTGGGCGGTGCAGTCGAGCACGAGCAGCCCTTTCTCGGCAATGGCTAATTGCATGTCGGTTGGCTCACCAACGATGGCGAAACTAATGGGCGGTAGTTCGGGAAGGAGCCGTTCCAGCCCGTCGCGACCCGAAATCTCTTCTTCGGCCGTGGCCGCCAGCACAATGTTGTGGGTCATGCCGGGACGGTCGTAAAAATGGACAAACGTCGCCAGCAGTGCGGCCAAGCAGCCCCCGGCATCGTTGCTGCCTAAGCCAAACAGTTTGCCGTCGCGTTCGATGGGCGCAAACGGGTCGAGCGTGTAAGACGTATTGGGCCGCACGGTATCGTGGTGCGAGTTGAGCAGCAGCGTCGGTTTGGCGGGGTCGAAATAACGACTCAGCGCCCAGACGTTATTTTTCAGCCGCTCGCACGGAATCTGTCTTTCGCGAAAAAATTCCTCGATTAGCGCGGCCGTCTGATCCTCCTCCCGGCTGAACGACGGCGTAGCAATCAGACGTTTAAGCAGGGCGAGCGCGTCGGCGGTGAGGGCGGTGAATTGGCGAGTCGTATCCAGACGATCATTCATACGAGAGAGCGTTGACCGCTCAAAGATACGATCAACGTCCCAAACCGCTGAATACATGCACGATTGGTCGTTAGCGTCTTCCAATAGCTATAAACGGAGTTAGCTAAGTGCTTTTTTCCGCGCTTTGTACATTTCTCAGACTCGCCCTATATCTATCTTTATATAAATAGATTTTATTAAAAATTACGTTGTTCGATTTAAGTTAAACGAATAGGAATAGTGCAGATTTGACTGACTGCTTTCAGCGTTAAAGTTTCTTAATTTCGTCCTCAGTGTGGTTAAACGGTCTATATTTCCCAAATGCTATCGCTTCGCATCCTGTTGATCTTATACAAACAACTGTACCCATTGACATTGGCCACCTCTTTGTTGATGTGGTTGGTAGCTGGATACCCTACCCTTGAATCGGACAAATTCATGTCTTTCATCACCAAGTTCTTTTGGCTGCGTAATCTGGCTCAACTAATAATCTGGTACCTTTTTCGAACAACGAACCGGAAAGGGTTTGTCTTCTATCACCACTTTGGACTATCTGAGCTGCAATTAGCTGGTGGAGTGTATATTATTGATCTCTTGATATTTAGTCTATGTATTTGTCTAGCAAGTTTCATTCTTCAATAACAAGATTGGAAGCGGATAGCGTTTGGTTGGAATATGGAAACCATAAAATATTACAGAACGTCTATCTGCGAGTCGATATAGGCCAGATCGTTGGTTTATTAGGTCGAAATGGCACTGGGAAATCGTCTCTGTTAGAAATTATCCATGGTACCAAGTCCGCTCAAAACAGCTCAATTCGCATTAATGGTACTTATATAGGCAAGTTATACAAGCATCAAGGAGTGCTAGCCTATTTACCACAGAAGCATTTTGTCCCGAGTCATTTGACCGTTCGGCAAGCGTTAGATCTTTATCAATCTGACTTAATAGAGGCTAGCTCCTATTTTCCTGAATTGAATGAGTTAGTTTCCTATCGTTTTAATCACCTCTCCGGTGGCCAGAAACGCTTAGTAGAAACTGTCATGGTACTTGCCAGTCCAGCGCCACTAATCATTCTGGACGAACCGTTTTCAAACGTGATGCCTTTACACATTGAAACGCTAAAGACCTGGCTAGTAACTCTAAAAAGCAGAAAAGGGATTTTAATTACAGACCATTATTATCAGGATGTGTTGACGATTAGCGATAAAATCTATTTCTTAAACATGGGAGGTCGCACTATTCAGTTGGAGCATCCAGTCCGACAGCTAAAAGATTTCGGATATATAAGATAGGTTCTCACTGTTCTATAATCTAACGTTACGTTCTAAGCAAGCTACAATTTACTACAAAAGCCGCTTGTCTCAATAGGTTGTCTGTCAGATTATAATCCGTATCCTCGGTCCGTGGGGACACAGACCGAGGATGCACTCACCCCTATGACGAACGCCCAAAAATTGGCAGAGAACCAAAACTATTTATATACGCGGCCAGAGTTTTATTTAGTAACGAAGCAACGTTTTCGCTTCATAAACCAGACTATATTAAATCGTATTAACGGTCGCGGCAATGGCTTCTGGTATCAGAACAAAACTACTTGTCGACTCGCAGGCGCGATTCGACTAACTGGCCTTACGCTGTTATACATGTTACTGCGACCGACGATTCTTACCTCATTTAAAACAAGGCTGTTGTCCACATATTTTTCGGGTAATGTATTCGTGGGCACCAGTGGTTTACTGTCTTCACTGTAGTTAATATAGACGAAGGCAACCGGCAAGATATAGCTCCCTTTGTAACGAGCAGTCAACTGGGGTACTTGTTTCAATCCATTAATCAATTCATAGTCGAAGCCAAGCCTTTCTGCATACTTGGCATTGATCTTCGGGTATAAAACAGCTATATTTTGGATACCACCGGTGGAGTCGATGGAGAATTTTACGTAAAATCGGCCATAAACGCTCCCTCTGATGGCTGTTACGGGATAGTGGATGTGGTGCGCAAGCGTAGCCGTAAAAACAGGATCTTCATCAAGAGCAAAACCCGTAATCTGAGCATTCGCAGTTAGCCCGGTCAATAGCAGGGCAACCATTGTTGAACAAAGAGTTTTCATAATCGACGGGTTTAAGTGGAAGTGATTTGATCCTACAAACTATCAATCGTATTCAGGGCGGTTTTTGTTTTACAATCACCAATGTGCCAAGTAGACCCCAATTTACTACAAAAGCCGCTTGTCGCAACAGGTTGTCTGTCAGATTTATGATGCGCCAACCTTAATCACATTTTTCTTAAGAAGTCAGCCCGACAAAGCCCCGAATAGTACGCACAAATTCATCGCACAAACTGTTACCCTTATAGCCGACCCCAATCGGGCCGACCTGTTGGCTATGCAACCTGACGTCGTTAACTCCGTTACCACCACTCAACCCACCGCCCTCGATTTTTGGGAAACTGCCCGCACGCTTGGTTTTCCCGGTGCGCTCTGGCGGTTACCCAATCACCACGACAAACACCTGATCGTTTCGTTCGATGAGATGCTGCCCCGCGTGTCGGTCGATCTGGAAGAACTGCCCGCCGGGTTCGCCATCAGCCCGTTCAACAATCTGGATACCGGCCCCGACAGCCCCGCCCGAACGCTTTTTCTGCGGGCTGATATCCACGCCGTTTTCTCCGACAACCCAGTCCACAACAAAGTAATCATTGGGAATCAGGTAGCGGGCCAAGCAGCCGAACAGTTCCAGAACGTACTGACGGGCATTCAGAAACAGTCGGTAACTAAGCAGACCGCACCCGCCCGCCCCACGCCCCGACCCGATCCTGACGCAGAAGAGCGGTATGTGCAAAGCGTGGGCGAAGCTGTTGCCGCTATGCAGCGGGGTGAACTCCGTAAGGTCGTGCTGTCCCGTACCAAACGGGTAGCCTTTGATGAGACCCCGAACGCCGTTGCGCTGTTCGATCAGCTATGTACTACCTATCCAACTGCCTTTATATCAGCAGTTTACTTACCCGAAACTGGTCAGATTTGGATCAGCGCCACGCCCGAACGGCTGGTAAGCACGAATGCCGAGGGTATTTTTCAGACCGTATCGCTGGCCGGGACGCAGTCGGCACTGGAGCCGGACGGTACGCCCAAACGCCCGTCGAGTGCGATGTGGTCGCAGAAAGAGATTGAGGAGCAGGCGCTGGTTGGTCGCTACATTATCGAATGTTTCAAGCGAATCCGGCTGCGGGAGTACGTGGAAGAAGGGCCTAAAACAATCATTGCCGGGAATTTGATGCACCTCAGTTCGTGCTTCACCGTCGATACGCAGGCCGTGCGCTATCCTCAGCTTGGAACCGTTATGCTGCGGCTGCTGCATCCCACGTCGGCCGTGTGCGGTACACCCCGCGACGTAGCCTTTTCGCTCATCAAACGGTACGAGACCCACGACCGCGAGTTCTATGCAGGTTTCCTGGGGCCGATCAATATTGACAGCAACGACGCGGACCAGTCACCGTACAGTGATCGTTCTAATTCAACAGCCACCAACTTGTTTGTGCATATTCGCTGCATGAAGCTGGAAGGGAAAATAGCTACGCTCTATGCCGGAGCGGGCCTGACCGAAGACTCCGTGCCCGAACGCGAATGGCAGGAAACTGAAATGAAGTGCCAGACACTGTTGAAGGTAATGTGAAGAGAATGAATAATAGTTAATGTAGAATGAATAATGGACTGTCTATCCTGCATTATTCATTCTACATCAACTATTATTCATTCTCTGTTTAACCTTCGGCGGGGTCGTTGGGGGCGCGGGAGCCGTCTTCGCTGGTGCGCCCACCGGATTCACTGGCGGCCGATGACTGGGTTTCGCTGTCGGGTGCGGTGCCTTCTTCATCGGTACCCTCGGTTGTAATAAGTGGTTCTTCTTCGGGTGATTCGGCTGGTGTCATTCTGGATAGTTAATTGGTGAGTAAGGCGTTGATTATAGGGTGCTGTCGTCATCGAGATCATCCTCAACATCGTCATCATCCAATTCTTCGCTCAAATCGTCGTCGCTTAGCTCCTCATCGGCAATGTCTATATCGGCAAGGTCTGCTTCTCCGTAGCCGCTGGTGGCACCGGAGCCTAATTCATCAAAATCGGCACCGCCGTCGAAATCGTCATCATCGTCGTCGAGGGCGGCTGTTTCGGGATCGGGGTTCATCATCAGTACATCTTCGTCCTGATCGAACAGTGGTTGATTAGTCATGGGTAAGCTGGTTTCAGAGTGTGTCAGGCTTGCAGTGGTCATAACCGCACAAATTAAGTAAGGTTACCCGGATTTTAAACTAATTGAGTAAACGGCTTTAAAACAGTCAGGCAGTCGGTGAGTTAGTGAGTCAGTCAATGGCTGGCGCGAACAGTATTTGCGTCAGCCACTGACCGACTCACTAACTCACCGACTGATTGACTCATGCGCAACTACCAACTCCGCCGACTCTCTGACCAGCCAATTCTAAAAACAAGCGACGTTAAACCCGCCATCGACGGCTTCGAGGTGCTGGGGGCGTTTAACCCGGCGGCCTGTTTGGTGGCCGATGAGGTTATCCTGCTGCTGCGCGTGGCCGAAGCGCCCAAAGCCGAGAAGGGTTACATTAGTATACCGCTGATTGACGAGCAGGACGGCGTTCCAACGCTGACCATCAAACGGTTTGCCGAGCCGGATGGCGAGTACGATCCGCGTGTCGTCACGATTCAGGGCAAGCAGTACCTAACCTCGCTAAGTCACCTTCGTATTGCCCGCAGCCACGATGGGATTCACTTCGCCATCGACGAAAAGCCGTTTCTTTTCCCGGCCCGGATGGACGAATCGTACGGCATCGAAGACGCCCGCATCACGTTTCTGGAGGGAAAATACTGGATTACTTACACGGCCGTATCCGAACACGGGCCGGGTGTGGGACTGGCCGTAACAACCGATTTTCGGGACGTGGAGCGGGTGGGCATGATTCTTCCCCCGCCCAACAAGGACGTTGCGCTTTTTCCTAAGCAGATCAATGGCAAGTATATGTTGCTGCACCGGCCCATGGTGTCGGACATTGGCAAGCCCTCGGTCTGGTTAGCCGAATCGGAAGATGGCATCCACTGGGGCAACCACCGGTTTCTGTTCGGCGGGCGGGGCCTTGACGACGCTCAATTTGCGTGGGAAGGTGGCAAAATTGGAGCCGGACCGGAGCCGATTCTGACCGACGAGGGCTGGTTGGTGTGCTACCACGGCGCTGATGCCACCCACGCCTACTCATTAGCGCTGGCCCTGCTGGACAAAGACGATCCATCCATCGTGCTCGACCGCTCCGACGTGCCGTTGCTAACACCCGAACTGCCGTGGGAGCGGGTGGGCTTCTTTCCCAATGTCGTGTTCTCGAATGGCTGGATTCAATGGCCCGACGGCGACGACCGGGCGGGAAAGTTCTGGGTGTACTACGGCGCGGCCGATTCGGGTGTGGGGCTGGCGGAGCTGGTCAAAAGTTGATGAAGCCCGGACTGCTTTTTTTACGTTTCTTACTGACCTGCGCCGGTAAACTAAGCCAGTCTAAAATAACGTGGATACGAAGTGAAATTAGTTGGTCTAAAATAAGATAAATAGTGTATTCGAACGGCTGATGTTGCACATAATGTCTACGGTCCGTCATTATGGTGGAGTAAGTTGAATTACCAGATCATTTACCCTACGACCATTAGACTTTATTTAAGTAAACTAATTCTGTATTCACATTAAAGTAGACAACTTGTTCCTGTACTTCGTCAGGCCGATATGGGGATAGTTGTTGCCGAAGTAAAGTGCGCCGGAAGACGAGTATTAATAAAGCGACGGCACCGGCACCCGCAGAATACTGTTCCCCCCTATCCGCTACTACCAAACAATAATTAAATTAGATCATTTGAAGCGCGTTGCATTAAAATGACACGGGAGATTTTACATTAATTAGTCTATTCTGTATTTTGCAATTGCTTTATCTAATTATAGATCAGAAGGTTATGGCGCAAAAAAACTCTACTAAACACATTTTCTTCATCAAGAAGAAAATGGTTCATCTGGCAAACAACGGTGTAACTGCCTGGCTAATTTATTTACATCTGGCTATCGGTTTTCTACTATCGTTTACTACGTATGCATCCACCCTGCCAAACGGCTTTTCCGAAACCCGGATTGCCACCGGACTTGACCCAACGGGAATGGAGTTCGCACCAGATGGCCGCTTGTTTGTTACTGAGAAAGCCGGCCGGGTACGGATCATTAAAAATGGTAACCTTTTACCTACTCCGTTTCTGACGTTATCCGTTAATAACAATGATGAGCGAGGGCTTCAAACCCTCATATTCGACCCGAATTTTGCTTCCAATCAATACGTATATGTATACTACACCGTGGCCTCAAGCCCGGTCCATAACCGGGTCAGTCGTTTTAGGGCTAATGGTGATCTGGTTGTACCCGGCAGCGAGACGATCCTGCTGGAGTTAGACAATTTACAGGCTTCCATCCATAACGGGGGCGGCATGTTTTTCAGCGGAGGTAAGCTGTTCATTACAGCGGGTGATAACGGTATGGCGCAAAACGCTCAGTCGTTGACCACCTTGCTGGGGAAGGTGTTGCGGATTAACCCGGACGGAAGCATCCCCACCGACAATCCATTTTACAACACCACTACCGGCAAGAACCGGGCCATCTGGGCATTCGGGTTCCGTCACCCCTACAGAGCCACTGTGCAGCCGGGCACAGAACGGATCTTTGTCAGTGAGGTAGGGGGAGCATACTTCGAAGAGATTGATGAAGTATTTGCCGGAAAAAACTACGGCTATCCCAGCATTGAAGGGTATCGAACCAACGAGACACCACCGGCTAATTACCAGGACCCGGCTTTTGCGTATGCGCATACGGATGGTTGTGCCATTACGGGTGGTGCATTCTATAACCAGGTCACTAATCACTTTCCGGCTAATTATGCAGGTAAATACTTTTTCGCTGATTATTGCAAGGGATACATCAGGACACTGGACGTGACGAATGGTGATCGGGTAATTGCAGACTTTGCTGCGAACGTTAACCGACCGGTTGCCCTTAAAGTTGGACCCGATGGGAGTTTATATTATCTGGCTCGTGGTGGTTTAGGGGGCGGCTCCGTTGAGGATAATACAGCCAGCAGCGAAGGCGAAGTGTGGCGGGTGCAATATACCGGGAGTAACGTTCCCACTATTTCGGCTCAGCCCCTCAATCAGGTTGCTCCGGTGGGCGGAACGGCCACCTTTACCGTTGGCGCTTCGGGAACGGGGCTTTCGTATCAGTGGCAGCGGAATGGGGCGAACATAGCTGGAGCAACAGGAACGAGCTACACTCGCTCTCCGGTCGTGCAGGATGACGATGGCGTTGTATTTCGGGTAGTAGTTACCAACTCGTCAGGTACTGTAAACAGCAATGGGGCAACGCTCACCATAACATCAAATCAGAACCCGGTAGGCAACATTCTTTCTCCGACTCCCAACGGAAGGCTCTACAGCGGGGGAGAGGTCATTACATTCAGCGGCTCAGCCACCGACCAGGAAGACGGCAACCTGTCGCCCGAGGCCTTTGAGTGGCAAATCGATTTTCACCACGATACGCATTTTCATCCCGGACCAACGCCGGATGTGGCGGGTGATGGCAAAAGTGGCAGTTTTACGGTTCCAAGGCTGGGCGAAACGTCAACAAACGTCTGGTATCGCATTCATCTGACCGTCACCGATTTGCAGGGAAGCAAATCATCAACCTACGTTGATGTGCGTCCTAAAGTGGTAACGTTAACTATGGCTACCAATCCCGCCGGTTTACAAGTAAGCGTTAATGGCCAGCAACCCCGTTTGACACCCTATGATAATTCGTTTGTCGCCGGCACAGTCGTTAACCTGACCGTGCCGTCGCCACAGGTCCATGATGGAACCACCTATACGTTCGCAAACTGGACGCCTAATGTCGATGGCAATGGTAATTTTAATATGCCTGACGGCAATGCGACGTACACCGCTAATTTCACCGCCAGCGGGGGACCAGCGGTTACACTGCGGGACCCTGAGAACCCGGCCAATGCGGTGGCAGGCCTCGACTACCAGTATTATGAGGGAGAATGGGATTTCATACCAGACTTCAACGCGCTTACCCCCGTTAAGGTAGGAACCGCTCGTAACGTGGACGTGTATGCCAGCAACCGCAATGAGCAGTATGCTATGCGATTTATGGGCTATGTTTATGTGCCCACTAATGGGCAGTACACCTTCTACACCGCTTCCGACGACGGCAGTAAACTATTCATTGGCACCACTGAAATAGTCAACAATGATGGGCGGCATGGACCCATCGAGAAGTCGGGCAACATTGGTCTCAAGGCGGGTATGCACGCTATGACCGTTACCTTTCTGCAGGCTGGCGGGGGGCGTGAGCTTACCGTGAGCTACGAAGGGCCGGGATTAAGCAAAAGAATGGTTCCATTCACCTCTGTATACCGGGTACCGGGTGGCACGCCACCCCCGCCCCCACCTCCACCACCCCCGACTCCGACAACACTGCGGGACCCCGAGAACCCGGCCAATGCCGTGGGGGGTCTGGACTACCAGTACTACGAAGGAGAATGGGCTACGCTGCCCGACTTCAACGCCCTCACCCCCGCCAAGACGGGCACCAGCGGCAATGTGGACGTGACCGTCAGCACCCGCAATGAGCAGTTTGCTCTTCGCTTCCGGGGCTACGTCAATGTGCCCACCGATGGGCAGTACACCTTCTACACCGCTTCAGACGACGGCAGCAAGCTGCTCATTGGCACTACTGAGGTGGTCAACAACGATGGGCTGCATGGCCTGACCGAGCAGTCGGGCAGCATCGGGCTCAAAGCGGGTCGCCACGCCCTGACGGTGCAGTTTTTGCAGGGGGGCGGTGGTCGGGAGATCACCGTGAGCTACGCGGGTCCGGGGCTGGGCAAGCAGACCATTCCGGCCTCGGCCTATTACCGCGTAGCAGGTGGCACACCACCCCCGCCACCCCCACCCCCACCAGTTACATTGCGGGACCCCGAGAACCCGGCCAATGCCGTGGGGGGTCTGGACTACCAGTACTACGAAGGAGAATGGGCCACCCTGCCCGACTTCAACGCCCTCACCCCCGCCAAGACAGGCACCGCTGGCAATGTGGACGTGACCGTCAGCATCCGCAATGAGCAGTTCGCCCTTCGCTTCCGGGGCTACGTCAATGTGCCCACCGATGGGCAGTATACCTTCTACACCGCTTCGGACGACGGCAGCAAGCTGCTCATTGGCACTACTGAGGTGGTCAACAACGATGGGCTGCATGGCCTGACCGAGCAGTCGGGCAGCATTGGCCTCAAAGCGGGCCGCCACGCCCTGACGGTGCAGTTTTTGCAGGGGGGCGGTGGTCGGGAGATCACCGTGAGCTACGCGGGTCCGGGGCTGGGCAAGCAGACCATTCCGGCCTCGGCCTATTACCGCGTAGCAGGTGGCACACCACCCCCGCCACCCCCACCCCCACCAGTTACATTGCGGGACCCCGAAAACCCGGCCAATGCCGTGGGGGGTCTGGACTACCAGTACTACGAGGGAGAATGGGCCACCCTGCCCGACTTCAACGCCCTCACCCCCGCCAAGACGGGCACCAGCGGCAATGTGGACGTGACCGTCAGCACCCGCAATGAGCAGTTCGCCCTTCGCTTCCGGGGCTACGTCAATGTGCCCACCGATGGGCAGTATACCTTCTACACCGCTTCGGACGACGGCAGCAAGCTGCTCATTGGCACTACTGAGGTGGTCAACAACGATGGGCTGCATGGTCTCACCGAGCAGTCGGGCAGCATCGGGCTCAAAGCGGGCCGCCACGCCCTGACGGTGCAGTTTTTGCAGGGGGGCGGTGGCCGGGAGATCACCGTGAGCTACGCGGGTCCGGGGCTGGGCAAGCAGACCATTCCGGCCTCGGCCTACTACCGCGTAGCAGGTGGCACAACCCCACCCCCGCCACCCCCACCGACGCCCGCGCCCAGTGGGGGCACGGGCACAGGGTTGCTGGGTGAGTACTTCAACAACCAGACTCTGACGGTTCCTGCTGTGCTGACCCGCGTGGACCCCATCATCAACTTCTACTGGGGCAATGGAGCACCGGCGAGTTCGGTAAATGCCGACAATTTCTCGGTCCGCTGGACAGGTCAGGTGGAGGCTCCGGTATCGGGGAACTACGTTTTCAGCACCGTTTCAGACGACGGGGTGCGGTTGTGGGTCAATGGTGTGCAGGTTATTAATAACTGGACGGATCACGGAAATGCCACAGATACGAGCGTACCAATTGCCCTGACTGCGGGGCAGAAGTACGACATTCGGATGGAGTATTATGAAAACAACGGGGGAGCCGTAGCGCAGTTGATGTGGGCTTACCCAGGCGTGGGCACTCAGACTATTCCCCAAACCCGATTGTATCCACCAACCAACGGTAACGGTAATCGGTTAGCGGCACTTGATGCGGTCGATGACCAGTCGGAGCAGACCGTTCGGGTTTTTCCAGTGCCGGCCCGCGATGAAGTCCGCATTGGTTACAGGGCTGGATCGGCGGGTGAATTAACGCTGCAATTAGTCAACGCAATTGCCCAGCCAGTAAGGCAGGTAGAGTATAGGGTAGTTGAAGGTGAAAATCTGATTCGTATGCCAGTGCAGGATCTGAACCGGGGCCTGTATATTCTGATTATGACCCAGGGGAATCAGCGTATTACACGCAAGGTTCTTCTTGCGGAGTAAGTCAGACTTGTTTACGGACAAAAGCGACGTAGCCACCGGTAAACGGCTGGCACGTCGCTTTTGTCACTACAGACGGCCGTTGCATGAACAAGCGTGACAGCGATTACTGCTTCTGCCCTTCTTTTATCACTTCGCCTTTCACATACAGGACCGTTGTGCCACCCTCAGCGTTCGACTCGACCAGTACGCTCTTGTTGAACGTGCCGGATGCAGCCGCGTTGAAGGTCGCTTTGATGCGGCCTGCCTGACCGGGCAAAATAGCCGCTTTGGGATAATCGACGCCGGTGCAGCCGCAGGAACCTTTGGCGTGGTTAATGAGCAGCGGCAGTTCGCCCGTGTTGGTAAAGGTAAATTCGGCGGTGACGGGTTTACCCTGAACAATACGCCCGAAATCGTGGGTAGTTTCGCTCCAGATAAGCAGAGCCGACGGGATGGTCATGGCTAAGGAGACGGTCAGCATAACCAGCGAAGCAAACAACAGCATGCGTTTCATAAAGTAAGATGGTTTATAAAGCCGCTCAACCAAGCGACGATACAAACGTATGGTCTTCCTCCCTGCCTGGCTGTTAAGGGCTACCTAACGTTTGTTAATGAGTTGTTAACGAGAGTTTAATTAGCGAATGAATGAATCATTGAATGAGTGAATGGTGCTTATTTTACAGCCATGAACCCGTCTTGGCATTTGCTCATTCACCACGATTCGGCGTTACAATTCGCTCATTCACTCATTCACAAATGGCCCGTCTCCGCCTGTTAATCGTCTTGTCCGTGCTGAGCATCGTTGGTATTCTGGCGGTGCAGGCAGTCTGGGTGCGAAACGCCTACGCCCTGCGCGACCGGCAGTTTCGGCAGTCGGCGTTTATTGCCCTCCAGGACGTGGCCGATGACGTGGCCCGACTGAACAAATTCATGCTCAACCGCTACGCCGTGACGCAGCTTTCGGCCGACTATTTTATCGTTAACACCGACGCACCCATTGATCCTGTCACGCTCGAAACGTTCATCCAGAACTCGCTGCAACAGCACCAGCTCATCACCGATTTTGAGTACGGTATCTACGACTGCGAAACCGACCGAATGGTCTACGGCGCATATGTCAGCACGGGCGGGGCGGCTGGGGCGAAAACGAAGAACCTGCCCAAGTTCCCGCGCTACACGTACTATTTCGGCATCCGGTTCCCCAATCAGTCGGGGTTTGTGGCCGGGCAGTTGAGTGGCTGGCTATGGTCGATGGTGGCCGTGCTGCTGGTCGTTAGTTTCTTTGGGTACACCCTGGGCGTTGTCCTCAAACAACGTCGGCTGACGGAGGTGCAGCGCGACTTCATCAACAACATTACCCACGAATTGCAAACGCCCGTTTCCACCATCCGCATTGCCGCCGACGTGCTCCAGTCCGACACCATTGCGCAGCAACCTGATCGGCTTAAACAGTATGCCCGCGTGTTGAGCGAAGAAAGCAGTCGGCTGCAAAATCAAATCAACAGCGTGCTGCAACTGGCACGGGCTACCCACGGACGTGCTGGACATACGGGTTTTTCACTGAACAAAACAACCGTCGATCTGCACGAAATCATGCGGACGGCGGCCGATGCATTCGCTCCTCACGTAGCGCTCGATCTCGACGCGTCTAACCCAATTATCCAGGCCGACCGCTACCAACTAGAAACCGCGCTGAACAACCTGATCGACAACGCCATTAAATACAGCCCGGCTCCGGCCCGCGTTGTGCTCCACACCCGGCAGTCAGCGGGGCGATTAATCTGGTCGGTGCAGGATAATGGCATTGGCATTGCGCCAGCGCACCAGAAAGCCGTTTTCTGGCAATTTTTCCGCGTCCCGACTAACCACACCACCAACGTCAGCGGCTTCGGTCTGGGCCTCTACTATGTGTGGCAGGTGGCGCGGGCGCACGGCTGGCCGCTCACGCTCGACAGCGAGCCGGGCCGGGGCAGCACGTTCTTAATGAGTGAAAGAGTGAATGAGTGATGCGTCAGCTATTCACCCTTTCACTCTTTCACTCTTTCGCCCTCTCACTCCTTCACTATTGACACCCGCCCGCATCCTGTTCGTTGAAGACGACGTTAACCTTGGTTTCGTCATTCGCGACACGTTAGAGAACGTGCCGTTCTCCATAACGCACTGCACCACCGGAACCGACGCCTGGGCCACGTTTCGGGCGGGTCACTTCGATCTGTGCCTGTTGGACGTAATGCTTCAGCCAACGACATCGACCGACGGCTTTGCACTGGCCCGGCAAATTCGGACTGTCGATACCCACGTGCCGATATTGTTTCTGAGTGCGCTGGCCGATAAAGACAACCGGTTGCAGGGACTGCGGCTCGGAGCCGATGATTACCTGACCAAGCCGTTCAGCATTGAAGAACTGATCCTGAAAATCAAGGTTTTTCTGAGACGTTCGCCCGCTGGGGCTGCCCCACCACTGCCGGTTGCGGCCGTTGAAAAACCGGGTACGCTGGTCCTCGACCGGCACAACCTGACCCTGCGCGTCAATGGGCATCTGCCGGACAGCTCCGCCCAAACGCTCACCCACCGCGAAGCCGACGTGCTGGCCTACCTGCTCGACCGGCCCAACACGCTCGTCCGGCGCGACGAACTGCTCCGGGCCGTTTGGGGCGACGATGATTATTTCATGGGCCGCAGCCTCGACGTGTTCATCTCCCGGCTCCGCAAACGACTCGCCGACGCCCCGGCCGTGCGGATCGAAAATATCCACGGTGTCGGGTTTGTGTTGCGGCAGGAATCCGAGTAGTTTGCGGTTATAATCACCAATTTTTCTTATGAATTACCGGTTGCGCACACTGGCGTCGTTTGTTTTACTGCTGACTTTCTCCTGCAAAACGGCCCGACTTTCCTCCGGCCCTCGCTCGGCCACCATCACGGAACAAGGCTTGTTGACCTGCTTCGCGCCGGGAACCCTGCTGGATGGCAAAGCCGTTTGGTGCGAAGCGTCGGCGGTGGCCTATGACGGGCGCAACCTGCTGTTTGCCAACGACAAAGACATGCCACCTACCCAGAGTCCGGCATTCCTGAAAACGCGGGTTACACTGGCCGATTCAACGCAAATGCCAACCTATCTGATGGCACCGGCGTATTCAGTTGGGCGGAAATACGAAGATTTTGCCCAAACACCCGACCGTACGTTTGTGTTGCTGACCACCGCCTTCGACCGCGTGAAACCAGTCAGTGCTGAGTGGGACGGCTACAACACGATTCTGTACTGGCCCACCGGCAATGAGCAGCAACCACGCGTGCTGGCCCCCGACGATACGAGCCGGACATCCATTGCCTACCGGGCCAAACTGGCACAGACACTCGCTACCGATGAGTTTCCGGGCGGTGCGCCCTACTTCAAAATCGAAGGGCTGGCGGCAACGGACCAACACCTCTTATTCGGCGTTCGGGAGGTGGGGGCGTCGTTCAGCAGCTTCAAACCCGTCGACAAAATTATTGCAGTGTCATATTCCATTGACGGAAGCGGCACCGATGCGCGTATCCGACTCCGCGACGACTGGCGCGTGATTGCTGACTTCGACCCGGCAAAAGCAGAACCGACGCTGCCCCGGCCGCTAAGCCTGTCGAGTTTGGAATATGACCCGTATCACAAGCGCTTCTACCTGCTGACGTCGCTCGAAACGACCGACCGGCTCGATGCCTACCTATGGTCTATTTCACCGGATGATCTGTTTGCCAACAAGCCGTTTACGCTCGTGCGCGATAGCCAAGGACAGCCGCTCAGCTTCGGTCACAAAGCCGAGGACCTGACACCGCTGGATAAAAATCAACTTCTGATCATTCATGACGACGACCGCTTTCAGCTACCGGTTGGCACCAAAATCCGCCAGCCCAATCAGGCTCCCTACGCGATTGTTACAGTAAAGTAGTCGCCAGTCCGTCTTGTAGTGGGCATGAGGAAATTCAGCGTATTCATCTGCTTTCTGCTCGTTTCGACCGGCAGCACAATGGCCCAGTCAACTCCGCCCAAACCCGTCCTTAGCCGGTTGGAAATTTATGATCTTGCCACCGGCAACCGGCGCGTCGTTCGGCAGGACAGCGTCCGGTTCGAGGCCCCAAACTGGACGCGCGATGGCAAATCGTTGATTATAAATGAGCGGGGACTGCTCTATAAAGTCGCCGTGGCCAATGGTCAGAAAACGGTTATTAATACGGGTTCGGTGACCACGTGCAACAACGATCACGGACTAACCCCCGATGGTCAGACGATTATTATCAGTGCGAACGCCAATAACCCCGGCGGCAGTACCAATTCCAACGTGTTTACGCTGCCCCTGACGGGCGGTGAGCCAACCCGTATTACGGCGCAAGGACCGTCGTACTGGCACGGCGTCTCGCCCGACGGCAAAACGCTGGCGTTTGTTGGTGAGCGGCCGGTTGGCCCGGACGACAAACCTGATTACGACATTTACTCCGTTCCAATTGGCGGGGGCCCCGAAACCCGCCTGACAACCGCACCCGGCCTTGACGACGGCCCGGAGTACTCGCCCGATGGTAAATACATTTACTTCAATTCGTTCCGCACGGATCGAATGCAGATCTGGCGGATGCGTGCCGACGGCTCCCAACCCGAACAGATTACCAGCGACGCCTATGCCAACTGGTTTCCGCACCTGTCGCCCGACGGCCGATGGATGCTGTTTATCAGCTATTTAGAAGACCAGAAAACGGCCCACCCCGCCGATAAAGCCGTGATGCTGCGACTCATGGACACAAAAAAACCGGGCAAGTTCAGCGAACTGGCCCGGTTTACGGGTGGGCAGGGAACGATCAACGTTCCCTGCTGGTCGCCCGACAGCAAATCGTTTGCGTTTGTGAGTTACTGAACCGTACCGAAAAATGAGTAAGTCCCGGTTACGAATCCCAGAATACCCGTGGGGTGGTTGGCCCCCTTTAGCGTCTCCAGCCGGACGTTGGCCGCACCCCGTTTTTGCATAGCCTGGTAGGTATTCTGCGAATTCAGGTAAAGCACCGTCTCGTCGGCGTCGCCGTGGTAAAGCCGCGTGGGTGTGCGGGGTTTCCAATCGTGAATATCGTTATCCTGCACGGCTTTCAGAAAATCGGCGTCCGTACCGTCATTGATGGCTTTTTTAAAGGTGTCGGTAAATGTCGTGTTCAGGCTGACGCTGATGTCCACATCTTTACCTTTAGCCGCCACCTGCGATGCATACGGCTCTTTGAAGTAATGGGTCATGGGCCGATTCAGTCCGTAGATACGGTCGTAGGTCAGCAACACCCACACGTACAGCCGGTTGATGTAAGCGATGCCACTAGTGCGCTCGTTGACGATCTGCCGCATAAACGCCGGTTTGTCGTAGGCTCCGGCTCCGCAACTCGACGCCACTAAGTTAAATTCACTGCCCGTTTCTTCTTCAATCTTTTTTTGCAGGGCCAGCGTTGCATAGCCGCCTTCCGAGTAACCCGCCACGAACAGCCGCTTGTCCCAGTTCACATTCCTGTCGGCCAAAAACTCACGGGTGGCACGCAGCATGTCGAGCGAGGCCGTTGCCAAACCGTTGCGCTGTTCGTAGGTGTGCGGAACGTCCTTCGAGGCTCCGTAACCAATGTAGTCCGGGGCGGCAATGATATAGCCCTGCGACGCAAACAGCGACCCGAGCGTATAAGCTTCGCTGCCAGACCCAAAGTAAGAGGGCGCATCGCTGTCGTTCTGAATAGTACCGTGCTGCATACTCAGCAACGGCAGAGCCGTGGCCGCACCAGTAGGGACAATAACTGCCCCGGATGCTTTGATCTTCTTTCCATCACTATTGGTTGTGGTATATTCCAGCCGGTAAGCTGCAATGCCGTACCGGACAAAGAACTGAAATACGGCGCTTGCTCCGGTGTAGCGACCACGTAATTGAGCGGCCGTTACCTCACTAAGGGGCGAACTGCTAACAAGCGTTCGGGCGGGCGCGGTCGGGTCAACAACGTTGGACGTCTGACAACTCGTTGGAGCAATTAGCAACAGGCTGCTCGTTAGCAGCAGTATAAAAACGGATTTTAATAGCAGCATGAATTGATTTTATAGAATTTCACTGTCTCTATTTTTAACGCTGAGACACTGTTTTTCGTTTGCTAATCCGCAGGAGAAAATCAAAAATTACCTTCCATAAACTGCTGCAAATCAGATAAATAATCTATTTAGCCCGGCAAAATATACCTGGAAGCTAACGTCTGCCGACTTGATGATTACTGCCTTTACTACTGCCTGGTTACTCCATAGTGTAGAACCCGCTCTACATAAATAGGCATTCGACTTCCCGTTACTCTATCTACTTTATTTAGTAAGTTATTATACATCATGAATGATAAAGAATAGATAATGCATTAAGTCGCTAAAAATCAATTAATTAAAGTAATGAAGGTGCAACCTGGCTGGCAACCGGATTAAACTGGTACAGCGTTTGGGCGTCTATAGGCAGTACCAATTGTTCACAACACACAATGAAAAGTCAGTTTAATTCACTCAGTAGAAAATCTGTCGCCGTACTGCTGGTTGGTAGTCTTTTATCAACAGACGTACTCACGAGTTGTAAATCAGTTAAAAATAATACGAACAAGACGCAACGCGGAGCGGTTATTGGCGCTGGTAGCGGAGCTGTAATCGGTGGTGTCGTTGGCCGTCGGTCGGGTAACACAGCGCTGGGTGCCATATTGGGTGCTACGGTAGGCGGTGCCGCCGGAGCCGTTATTGGACGCCGGATGGACAAGCAGGCCGAAGAGATGAGACGGGAATTGCCAACGGCGCAGGTTGAGCGGGTGGGCGAAGGAATCAAGATCACCTTTGGTTCCGATATTCTGTTCGATGTCGATTCATACCAACTAAAGTCGGAAACCAAGCGTCAACTGACCGACTTTGCCAAAACGCTTAACAAATACGAAGACACGGATATTCGAATCGAAGGTCATGCTGATGCCACCGGTTCGGACGCTCACAATCAGAAACTGTCGAATCGACGGGCTGATGCGGTTGGTGAGTTTCTGGAATCGCAGGGTGTTAAGTCATCGCGGGTCGACGAAATGGGGTACGGTGAAGCGCAACCCGTAGCTGACAACACGACGGAAGCCGGGCGCAGTAAAAACCGCCGGGTCGACGTGGCGGTGTTTGCCAATAAGCAGATGCAGCGCGATGCTAAAGATGGTAAGTTAAGCAACGAATAAACAAAGCGTCGGGCGTTGCAACGGCCAATGCCCGACGTTTATAAACAATGTGCGGTATGGCAACGATAAAAAAGGGCAATGAGGTGACGTGGAAGTTTGGCAAAGGAAAAGCGGAAGGCACAGTTACCGAAGTTCACAAAGAGGACGTTGAGAAAACGGTGCAGGGCACGAAAGTAAAGCGCAAAGGGTCGGCCGACAAACCCGCTTTGGTGATTAAACAAGGCGACAAAAAAGTGGTTAAATCGACCAGTGAGGTCACCAAAAAATAATTAACTGCGATTATGGCAGCGCTCGACGATCAGGAGAAGAAGGACGTGAAGACGGAGTTTGACGATGTCGTTAATATGTCGGCTTCCCAACTTGAGAAGTGGCTCAAAACGGAGGAGTCGAACTCAGTTGGTCAGAAGAAAGACGGTGATGACGAATCGACAGGGCATAAATCGGGGGAGCGGGTCATCGAAATTTTAGGTAAAAAAGCGGCCGATCTGTCGGATGATGATTACGCGCACATGCGGAAAGTCGTCAGCTATGTCAAACGGCACAGTGCTCAAAAGCCTGAAAAAACAGAAGGATCGAATTGGGAATATTCATTAAAAAATTGGGGTCATGACCCCAGTAAATCCTGACGATGAATGGCGTATTCTGGTTTACAAATCGTAAACTTATGATTTGAATTACACGTCCGGCACTGTACATTTTTCACTACTCTATTTATTTATTACACAACTAAACAACTTAACGTTATGAATGTTAAAGAGACAAGAGGTGAAATCCTCGATCAGTTGAATAAGTTGCTTACCACCAGCCGCGATGCAGAAAAGGGCTATCAGGAAGCAGCCGAGAATGCTAAAGACGCGGAATTGAAAAGCCTGTTTTTGGCACAATCACGTCAGCGTGGCGAATTTGCAATGGAACTGGAACGGGAAGTTCGGACCTTGGGTGGCGAGCCGGATAACGGCACGAGCTTAGCCTCCGACCTGCACCGCGCCTGGATCAACGTGAAGTCCACGTTTGCCAAAGACGACGACAAAGCAACGGTACAGGAATGCCAGCGGGGCGATCAGGAAGCCCTCGATAATTATAACTCTGTTTTACAGGAGACGGACTTAGTAGCCAGTACACGCGAATTGTTATTGCGTCAAAAACAGAGCGTCGACTCTGCTCATGCGTCGATGGCTCGTCTGGCCTTGGTAGTGTAGTGAATGGTGGGATCGGAAAGCCTGCTTCCATTGGAGGCAGGCTTTTTTGTTTTTAATCTACTATTCCTATTGGATAATTTCCGATTTATATATACACTATTCGTCATTTCTTAAACAACCATTCCTTCAGCACCATCGGTGCGTCCTGCATTGAATTGTAAAGTTCGTTGTCGTCCTGAAAAGTTAGCTTAGCTAATTGAAACGTTTCGACGTGAACGGAGAACTCCGAAGCGTCGAACGGCCAGGGGTCCAGACCCAGCGATTCATCCGCACGCTGAAAAATAAAATAGGGTTCGCCATCCGGTCCTTTGCTAACTTCCAGACGACGGCTTTCGGATGGTAGCTGACTCAGGCATAGTACCAGCGACAAAGCATCGCACCACTGTACAAAGGCGTAGGCATAGTCGGCCTCGGCCTTGGTGGCTTTGTACTGCCTGCGCCACTTGACCTGACTGCTGATCTGCTGATCCAGAAATTTATCCAGTTCGCCATCCGTCCCCCGCTTTTGCTCGTACAGAAATGTCGTGTGCATCGACAGCATGAGGGCATTCCAGCGGCTCTTCTGAAGGCCAATGTCAATCATGTTACGGCACTGCTCAACGGAGTACTCCAGTATCTGAAAATGCAGGGGAGCACCGGCGGTGGTGAGGTGGTTGCGCCCTTCCCAGGGGTCCTGACCATCGTCATGTTCGGTCAGAGCAATGAGCGTTTCGATCCAGTGAACCGGACGCTTGTCAGCCCGCCAATGCATGGCCGCCTGAACAGCTAACAGGCCATGCGCCTGCTGGTTGATAATCTGCCAGCCAGCATCTATTTGGTTTACAATCATAAACGGAGAAAAGGGCGAAAGAGCGGGTGAGTGAACGAGTGAATACGTACGGAATACATATTCACTCGCTCACTCACCCGCTCTTTCGCTTTTTGATTAGTTATATACTTTTTCGTTCTCGCCCATTTTAGGCGTTGTGCCCACTATGGCCGCGCTGGCCTGCTGAAACAGCCGGACCATTGTGCTGTCGCTGGAGTTCCAGTACTCAGCCATTTGGGTGTGTACCTTCAGAAGCGTAAGATCTGGATCATCCTTTCCTTTTGGAAACCAGGCTTTAGCCTGCGGATTCCAGAGTTCGTCGATCTTGGCCCGGTCGTCTACCTCATTGGCGGTGCCGGAAATTGACACGTAATCGGCATCGCTGACCGACACGAACGATACATTGACGCGTTGCTCAACGTGTTCGATCTGGTCAACTTTGGGTGACGAACGGTTCGTGAAAAACCACACGTTTCCTTCCTCATCAAACTGTAGGGCGGCCATGGGGCGGCTCACTAAATTACCCTGTTCATCGATGGTCGTCATCATGGCGATGCGGATTCCCTCCACCATATCACGGACTTTCTCCATCTTTTCGTTTTTCTGTGGTTTGCTTTCCATACGGCAAGAAAATTAGTTTTACGCCACGGCTATCGTACGAGTCACAAGGAATTTGGCACCAGCTCCTTATTCCTTCCACGACTTATGACGACTGTGGCTGCGTTTAATTGTAAAATGTTTTGCGGAGGTCTACGCCGGAAAACAGCGACGTGGACGTTAGAGCCGATGTGCTGGATGCATCGGTGTGATGCGCCATGTTTAGAATACTAACGCAACTCGAAATTGTTTGCTGACATGACGCATATACGTGCTGACAACGTTGCGTGTCGAGGGTGTTCGCCTGCTGAGCGCATTTCTCGCAGACCTCAACGCAGGCTTTAGCCAACAGCAGTATATTCTCCGAATCCCGAACGTAGAGCATCGCTAACTGACGGCATATATCGGCACAATCCAGACTCAGGAACAGACTACAATACTGGCTTTCAACATCCTCAGACCGGAAGCAATCGGCAGCAAACTCGTCGCAGAGGTTTGCACAGCTAATTAACGAGTCATAGATATTTTTCTTCCAGATCATGAGCGAACGCGAACCCGTTTTACAAAAAGGGCCGCATCTGGTTAAGTAAAACGTCTGAGTCCGCGTGTTCGCACCGTGCCCACCGGCGGGCCTCGTCAATGCTGGTACTAATTATACGCTGTTTGTCGACATGGCCTTTCTCGAGCAGTTGATTGGCGATTTCGATTGCCTTAAGGCGCGTACTGGGATTGAGCGAACGCATCGCTGCCGGAAAGTGAGAAGTAGTCCACATAAGGATAGTCGTGATGGTAACTTATATAAGCCTAAACTGTGCCACACAAATTTTCGGTAAAGCCAATCCAAAAAAAACGATATTACAATTCTGATAATCAGCCATTAATGGGTTCCATGATGAATGTGTCCCGCATATGTATGGGTCGTCACGAATGTGTAATTTTAGCACATTGGTTGAAATGTGTGGATAAACGTACACACCTCTTCCCTACGCAAAAAAACCAGCCCGATATGGGCTGGTTTTGCAATAATGTATGCACCCGACTACGGACGCTTTGGCGTGAGCCTGCGGATTATTTGGGAAAGAAGAGTCGAAACGTAGTCCCCTGCCCCACCGAGCTCTCGACCTCAATGGAGCCTTTATGGCTATTAATTATATTTTGCGTGGCGGTTAGGCCCAGGCCCATACCCCCCGATTTACCCGTAAAAAACGGATCGAAGAGCCGTTTGCGGTCGGCATCAGTAATACCTCCACCATTGTCTCTCACCTCAACACAGACTTGCTTATTGTCTATACACTCCGTTCTAACGATCAGCAGCCCCTTCCCCTCTTCCATTGCTTCAACGGCGTTGACCAGAATGTTGAGCAGGGCGGTCTTAACCTGATCGCTATCGAGAAGGGCGGTGCAATCGCCCGTGTCGAATGTGGTTTCGAGCCGCATTCGCTTAAGTTTGATACGGTCGGCCACGAGTTGAAGCGTTGCCTTAACAATGGTGTTGAAATTCTGCCGTTTGCGGTCGAGTTCACGAGGTTTGGAGGAATTGAGCATTTCCGTAATCAACTGGCCAATCCGGTCGACATTACGCCCAATAATGTCGGTAAACATGGTTACATATTCGCTGTCGGTATCCAGTTCATCCTTAAGTTGCTCCAAGGCTAAGCTCAGGTTTGTCAGTGGATTTCTGACTTCATGGGCGATACTGCGGGCAATTTTGCCGGTCATGGTTAATTTCTCAGCCAGAATCAGGTCCTGCTGTGCCCGTTTTTGATCCGTAACGTCGCGCACAATCCCCTGGTACCACTCGGGTCGGCCAACAACATCATCAACCGCCCAAACCGAAAGCAAACAGGTTCGTTTGCGCTGGTCTTTGGTCAGCAGCACGACCTCAAAATCTTTGATTTGTCCATGCTCACGAACGTTGAACCGGAGTTCACGCAGGCAGTTCAGGTCGGCAAATAACCGGGCCGGATTTAATTGCCTCAGCTCATCGCGGTTATATCCCAGCAAGCGTTCAACCGACGGATTTGCGTCCTGAAAGTGCATTTCGTTAGTCGTAACAAATATGGCGTCGATGGATCGCTCGAACAGGGAGCGGTATTTGTTTTCCTGTCGGGCAACTTCGTCCAGCACACCCGCCTGCCGGAGCGCGTAGCGGATGCTGCGGCCGAGGAGTTGCGCGTCGATGCGGCCCTTCACCAGATAATCGGCAGCACCGAGTTCGAGGGCTGACTGATCGACCGTCAGATCATCCTGCCCCGTGAGCAAAATCATGGGCGCACGGCACCCCATCCGAAACGCTTCCTGAATAAGATTAATACCGGTGTGAATACCCAACCGGTAATCAACCAGATAAACATCGTACCCATTAGTTTCGATCAGGTCCAGTGCCCGGTCGTAGCTATCTACCCAATCGAGTTTGATCGTTGAATTCTCTTTGGCAGATACCAAAGCCCTCGTTAGCATGTAATCGTCTTCATCGTCTTCTACGAGCAGAACACGAACTATTGTTTCGGTTTCAACACCATCGGGTGTGGGCGCACTAACGTTCATAACCATTGAGTGGGAAGTAATCGTGCTTAAGGTAATCTAACCGTATCCATCCAGTACGTCTTGAGCGTACCAATCATCTCGACCAGCCGGTTAAAATTAAACGGCTTCGTCACGAACGAGTTGACGCCTAAGCTATATGTTTTTAAAACGTCCTCATCCGCCGACGATGTCGTCATAACAATCACGGGCAACCGACGGAGCGTAGGATCGTCTTTAATTTCAGAAAGTGCCTGAAAACCATTTTTACGGGGCATGTTCAGATCCAAAATGAGCATATCGGGCCAGGGGGCGTTCAGTTTATTATAACGCCCCTGCTGACGCAGGTACTCCATTAATTCTTCCCCATCTTCAACAAACTGAATTCCATACTCGTACCCATTTTTGCGCATAGCCTGCTCCAAAAACATGCGGTCGTCGGCATCGTCATCAGCGATTAAAATAGTCATCTTCGTAGTCTTACCGTACATATACTTGGTTAGTAATTGTCGTTACAGCCAGAACTACAGTCGTGCACTGATGCCCCCGACCTGATACATGCAGTTGAAACAATTTCAGTTAATGCGCTGCTACAATTTACCCGACTGGTCAAAAATAAGGAAAAATACGTGCAGTGTGCAGCTTCATTAAACAATAGAATCTCCGACAATACTTCGTATCGTGGCCGCCTGTTAGCCCACCGCCGGAAATGCAATCTACGAACGTGAAAGATCTCCGAACAACCGCTTCTTTCAGCTTGGTTTATCGGCTTTAGGGTACGCTTCGCTACCGTGTTGTTGACTGGCAAGCTCTACAAAGTGGGGAATATTTTACGCAATTCGCTAATACCCTCGTTAAACCAAGCAGTGCTACGAATTGTCTTAACGTGGTAAAATGCAATGCAGTAGGCTGTTCAGATCCATATTTGGAGTTATTGGCACGAATTTAATCTATTAAACAAAACAAATGGAGGGCGCGTTAGCCTTCCGCCAATCACAGAAACGTTATGAAAAAATCAATGAAAACAGTACTTGCCGCTGTCATGCTGACTACCGGCGCAGTGTTTCTTCATCCCTCAGACGCGGTAGCACAAGGCAGGGTGCGGACCGGCCTGAAAGGTGGGTTAAACGCGAGTTCGCTGTTCTACGACAGTCAGGGGGTAAACAATAAAAGCGAGCGGATTGGCTTTCACGTCGGGGTTTTTGCTCAGGCTCCGGTCGGGGAGTTCTTTGCTATTCAACCCGAGTTGCTGTATATGACAAAGGGGGCATCGGCCGATTACAATTTTCTGGGTTTTAACGGCACGAACACGTTTAAACTTAACTACGCTGAATTACCCGTGTTAGCTACGTTTAAACTTGGTCAGGCCGTTGAGCTTCAGGCAGGCCCGTACGTATCGTACCTGCTCAATTCTAACATTAACTCAAACGGGGATTTTGGAAGCGGCATTGGTGCCATTAACCGCGCCAATTTTAACAAAGTGGATTATGGCATTGCCGGTGGACTAAATATCTACTTCGGCAAAGCGTTTATTGGCGCACGTTACGAACAGGGTCTGCAACGAATTGCAAATAGCGGAGCCGCCCGAACGTTGCTTGGTAATGCCAAAAACGGTGTCGGCTTAGTATCGGTTGGATTCAGCCTGAATTGAAAACAGTCCGTCAGTTAAAGAGTCGGTAAGTCAGAGAGTGGCTGACGCGAAAGCAACGTTCGCGTCAGCCACTCTCTGACTTACCGACTCTTTAACTGACGGACTGCTACAAATGAATATCGTAGGCTTTGAGCTTGTTATACAACGTCTTGCGGTCAATATTGAGCACCTCGGCCGCCTTGGTCTTGTTGTAGCCGGTTTTTTCCAGTACTTTAAGAATGGCGGCTCGTTCGGCGCTTTCAGACACCGACTTCAGGTTAGCCGCCGACTGACTGATAACGGGAACGCCCGGCCGGTTTGGGTCGTAACTTACCTGCACGTTCGCCATTGTATCGGCTGCGGTTAAATACTGGGGCGACAAAATCTCCTGTGGCAACACGTCAGCTTCAATGTAATCGCCTTGCGTTAGTAGCACGGCCCGCTTAACAACGTTTTGAAGTTCGCGCAGATTTCCGTGCCAGTAGTACTCTTTCAGCTTCTCGCGGGTGTCATCTTCAAAGCCCTGAATGTCTTTCTCTAACTGGCGATTGGCCAACTCCAGAAAATGCTCAGCGAAAACCATAATATCGGCTTTGCGCTCACGCAGGGGCGATAAATGCATTTCAAATTCGTTGATGCGGTGGTAAATGTCTTCGCGGAAACGCCCCTGTCGAACCGCATCGCGCAGGTCCTCATTGGTAGCAACAATAATGCGAACGTCCACCGAAACATCCTGATTGGAACCGATACGCCGAATTTTTCGCTCCTGCAACACCCGCAGAAGTTTAATCTGGTTGTCGTAAGACAGGTTCCCAATCTCATCTAAGAAAAGCGTACCCCCGTTGGCAAATTCAAAGCTCCCGGCTTTGTCGGCCATTGCGCCCGTGAACGAGCCTTTTATGTGACCAAACAACTCACTACCAGCGAGGTCTTTGCTCAATGCGCCACAGTCGATGGCAACAAATGGTTTTTCGGCCCGCTTACTTTTCAGGTGAATCGCATTGGCCACAAACTCTTTTCCCGTTCCCGTCTCGCCCGTGATGATGACCGACATATCCGTTGGCGCAATCAGGTCAATATGCTTTTGAAGTTGATCGGCAGCGCGGCTTTTCCCGAAAATGAATCGCTTCCCATCGGGGGTGAGCATGGTCTTGGCCGCTGCCCTTGATGCACTTATTTTAGAAGCGCCAACTGAGCCAGATACGGCGGTGGAACCAGCAGGTTGGCTCAACGACTGACTGCGTCGTTCGAGCGCACTTTTAATCGTAAATAAGATTTCGTCAGGATAGAGCGGTTTGGTTACGTAGTCGAAGGCGCCGTGTTTTACGGTTTGCACAGCAACCCGAACATCAGAGTAACCAGTAATGATAATAACGGCTGTGTTTGGATGCATGACCTTAATTCGGCGCAACATCTCAAGTCCATCGATATCGGGAAGCTTAAAATCGCAGATAACTAATTCGTAGACCTCTTTACGCAGTAAAACCAGACCATCTTCGCCCCGCTGCACCGATTCTGTTTTATACCCCTGCTTGCTTAAAAAACGCTCCAGAAGCAGACATATATCATTATTATCGTCGACAATCAGTATTTTTTCCATGTATTGGGAATGAGCTTATTCACACAGCTTTTGCCCAAAGTAATGATAAACCGTTGAACAAACTGCCTAAATGTGGCGGCATGAACAAAGTTACTCAAACCTGAATAGTTTGCAAAGCCATTTCCACCGACCGCCGGGTGAACGGCTTACCAATGAAATAGTCGGCTCCCTGCTCCGTTGCCCGTCGGCGCTCTGCCTGACCGTCGAAAGCGCTGATCATTATTATTTTTGCCTTGGTCTGTTCTTCCTTGATGGCTGGCAGCAAATCGAAACCCAAGCCATCAGGGAGATTGAGATCTAAAAAAATGGCGTCGAATTGCTGAGACATCAAACACTGCCGTCCTTCCTCAATAAAGTGGGCGCAGGTTGGCTGATAGCCCAATCGTCGCAACAGTCCCGATAATAACAGACATATATCGGTCTCATCGTCTATAATCAAAATGCGTTTAGCGGTTGTAACGCCAGAAACAACGGTTGGTCTAAACTGCGGTGTGGTATTAACTCTTGTCATCATTATCATTGTTACAATCAAGTAGTTCGCTACCCTTGTACATAAACCATACTATATAATTCTATGCCGAAACTATTTGTCATAGGAGAAGATGTTGTAAATACTCGCTAAACAGCAACAGATTAGTCACTTAGATATATTAAACATCCGGCAGACTTTTTCACCCATTGAAATATGCACTTTATAGGTGAGGAATTTTTCTACATTAATTCTACATCTGTGGATTTTTATCTACACTATTCACCCGCTCCTGCGCATCCGGCAAAAGCACTTATGAAGAAAGGTTAGCCTAAGGTAAATGCTCATTCTCAGTCGTATAAGGTTTGTATTCTGATACGATTGGCAACACTAAATCTAATTTGGCACAAATTTTTCTACTTCAAAAGTAGATGCGAGACATTCAGTCTGATTTACTCACGATACATTACTCCTTCACTAACGAAAGCCATGGGAAATTTACTTTACACAATAGCCGTTATTCTGGTGATCATTTGGTTGCTGGGGTTTCTTGGGTTTGGTAGTTTTGGGATGGGAAACCTGATCCACATTCTACTGGTCATCGCAATTATAGCGGTTGTATTACGACTCATTCAGGGTCGGGGTGTTTGACAAATCGAGTTCTGCGTCATAATTTTGGGCGCACAGAATATAATGCTGATTCACGTTGAGTCAGTTCAGTTGCGGAGTTATCCGTGCAATCTCATTTTAGGTTAAGTACAAGTTACGGTGGGTACGAAATCCCTGCGCCAATTTGAGCGCAGGGATTTTTTTGGCCCTCACCCGTGCGTTGCCTTTTCAATAATCGTCTCCGTTTCTTCAAGATCGTCGCCTTCGGGTTCTGGCAGCTCGTCGGTACGGCGCGGGTCAGGCTGATAGGTTAGTGAAACCAGAATTGGAAAGTGATCCGACCCGCAGTTAGGTAACCGGCGCAGTTGAGCCAGCCTGAAGTGATGCGACACGAAGACGTGATCGAGCGGCCATCGCAGGAAAAAATACTTGGCGTTGAAGGTACTGAACAGGCCACGTCCGATACGCGGGTCCAGCAGTCCACTCACCCGCTGAAACAGCCGCGTGGTGTGCGACCAGGCAACATCGTTCAAATCTCCGGCTATAATGATTGGTCCCGACCGTTGCCGGGCCTCTTTGCCCACCAGCAGCAGTTCGGCATCGCGCTCGGTTGAGCGGTAATGTTCGGTTGGGCTGGGCGGCATGGGATGCACCCCGTAAAAATGAACCCGCTGCCCCGACGTCATCACCAATTGCACGTAAATGGACGGGATATCGTCCTGAATCAAAAAGCGCAGTTCGTGCGACACCATTGGGAAGCGCGAATAAAACAGCAGCCCGTACGTATTTTCTAACGGGCACAGCACCTGATGCGAATACTTAGATTCGATGGGCTGCATGGCCTCCTTCCAGGCTTCGTTCGTTTCGAGCAACAGGACAACGTCGGGCTGGTGTTTGACAATGAGCTTCAGCACGTCGGGCATTCGGGTATTTTCCTGATATACGTTGGCGGTAAGCAAACGTACCGTGTTGGCGTTAACGTCGGCATCTGGCTCAACCTTCCTGCGTGCCATAGAGCGCACCTCTTTGCGGTGCAGGGGCGTGTAGGGGTATATAAGCCAGCTCTGGTACAAAAAAGCGATGACCAGCCCAATCGGCAGAAGCACAGTCGGCCACTGGAAGGTGTGGTCCAGCACGAGCCAGGCCACCAGGCCAACCAGCGTAAGCACTGTGGTTTGCAAATGGGGAAAATCCCATATTCGTATCCACCAGTAGTCAAGGCGAATCAGATGCGCAAACGAGATTATAATAACAAAGACGCTGAACCAAAGTAGAAACGGGTGAGTGGCAGTCATTTAAGGAAGTTATGTAGTGCAGCACAAATGGCAGTTGCAAATAAACCAGTTTACTGCCAGCATTTGTTTATAAAGCCACCAGTCAACAGCGCGTTTATGAGTGACCGGCGGGAGCAGGTAACGGGTAAAACATGGACGCCGTTGTAGAAAATAATCCTCATACTGACCAGTTCAGCAAAAGCCCGACTATTCAATTAACCTACTAATTATCAGTTGATTAAACGTGAAAACAAAAGCTGGTACAAAATTTTCTATACTAATGATGAATCAGTTCATTCACTAAAGTAAATACACATGAAATCGTTACCCGGAATTTTGGTGGGTTTAGCCGTTGGCGCGGTTGTCGGCCTTCTGCTCGCTCCAGAAAGTGGCAAAAAAACCCGTAAGAAAATTACGTCCGAGTCGGATTCGTTCTTCAAAGACCTTCAGGATCAACTACAGTCGGGTTTGGAGAACATCAAGAATCAGTACAACGACTACGTGGATACGGCTGCTTCCAAAACGCAGGATGCCGTTAAGCAGGCGAAGCGTAAAGCCAACTATTAACTCATTTACTAACTACCATAAACGACGAAAGATATGAGAAGCACACGCGATTTTCTGACGGGAATTTTAACAGGCGTAGCAATTGGTATACTAATGGCTCCCCGCAGCGGTAAAGAAACACGCGACAAGCTAACCGAAGAAGCCAATAAGCGGTCGGGTGATTTGAAGGATCAGTGGGAGAAAGGCGTTTCTCAGGCGAAGGAAGGTTTTGAGCAGGCCAAAGTACAGGTGAAAGAAGGCTTTGAACAGGCGAAAACGCAGGTGAACCAGTACGCTGATAAAGCCAAGGATCAGTACGATCAGTATAAGGGTCAGGCTCAGAACAACAAGGAAGACGCGAAGTCGCAGTACAACGATAAAGTTGATGAACTGGCAGACAAAGCGGAGGCTGGTATCGACGACGCTAAAGATTCGTTCAAAGTTAACTAAGGTAGCTTTTCTGATTTACTCAACGTTACTGAAAAGAAAGCCCCACCAGCTACTGGCGGGGCTTTCGCTTTTGGACGAATGCCCGATATTTGCGCGAATGACACCACCACGCGATTATTTTGAGGAAGTGTATGAGGTAGTGCGCTTAGTGCCGAGCGGCCGGGTAACAACCTACGGAGCCATTGCCCGCTACCTGAGCCTGCGGGCCGGTGCCCGAATGGTGGGCTGGGCCATGAACGCGTCCCACGGTCACGATGTCCCCGCGCACCGGGTTATCAATAGCGCAGGCGTATTATCGGGTAAGCACTTTTTTGGTGGCCCAACGGTGATGCAACAACTGCTGGAGGATGAAGGCGTTCGGGTGGAGGAGGATCGCGTTGTTAATTTCAAATTGCTGCTCTGGGACCCGTCTGAGGAGCTATTGGTGTGACGAGTAAACGAACGTGGGGCGGCTGTTCACCGCAATACCTTCGTAATCTCGTTCAGCTTCTCCATTTTCTGCACAAAGTCGCCTTTGAGCTGGTTACGGATGGCCGTTAGGTTGTCGAGCGTTTCCTGCAAACTGTCGGGCAGAATCTCCTCCAGTACTTCGCGAAACCGCTTGGCGAAGGTCGGTGATTTGCCGTTAGTCGAAATAGCAATTTTAAGATCTCCCTTTTTCACAACTGAACTCAGGTAAAAATCGCATAGGTCGGGTGTGTCAGCCACATTGACCAGAACGCGCCGGGCCTTGCAGTCAACCTGCACTTGCCGGTTGACTGCTTTGTCATTCGTACCGACAATCACCAGGTCGCAGTCGTCGAGGCATTCGGGATGATAGCGTTTCACCATCAAGCTTACGTTGGCATACTCCCGACTGAGATCCAGAATCTCGGAGCGGATTTCGGGCGCTACCAGCACCACACGGGCAGCGGGCGAATTGGCCAGCACGGCCGTTAGCTTCTCCAGCCCTACGTAACCCCCGCCCACAATCAGGATGCGCAGTTTCTCAGCTTTGACGAAAATGGGGAAGAGGGTGTTCATAAAAGTAGTCGGTTCGTTAATGCGTTACTTAGCCAGTCAGTACAAAACTACATGAAGACTAATCAACTCATCACCGAACCGACTGGTTAACTCACTAACTGATTAACAGGATTAAAACTTAAACCCTACGTTTACGCTCACAATCCGGCGTCTGGTATCTGTGTTTCCGGCGAGTACGTTGGCAAATCCATAGTGGTATTTGAAGTCCAGCATCAGCGGACCCGCGTCGAAGCCCAGATTACCAACACCGTTAACGGTGGCCGCCCGGAAGTCGCTCTGCTCAAAATTAAATTTGTTATTGCCAACGCCTAACGGAATAGCATACTCCGCTCCTACCGCAAGACGCACGGCCGACACGCCCCGGTCCGACTGCGCCAGTTTCACCCCAATCAGGGCCGGGATGTGTAAATACCGCTGATCGACGTTTCCAACAATATCGCCAACATTATTGACGGTACTATCGCCCGCCCGGAAAAATTCGGAACTCGAGGTAAGGTATTCAGCCCCGATCTGACCATAGATGCGCCCGCCACCGCGCACCAAAAATCCTAACTGATACCCTAACCGGCCAGTCAGCCGCTCACCTGCCACGGTTTCACCCTCAAACCGGGTCGAATTGGCACCGGCGTAAACGCCGAACGTAAAGTTCTTGTAGTTTTCCCGGCGCTCCTTTCGTTCCTCAATCTCCTGGCTGCGCTGCCCATCTTCGTAGCCCTCATCATAGGCCCGACTCAAATCCTGCTGGTCGTATTGCCGATTGCTGTTCCGGTTTTCGTAGCGATTGTCATACCGGCGGTTTTCTTCGTTGCGCTGATTGAACTCCTGGCGATCATCGAAGCGATCTTCTACCCGTCGTTCCTCGCGACGCTCTTCCCGCCGGGAGGAACGGTCATTGTCGCGGTCGTTGTCCATCCGTCGTTCGTCCCGGCGCGATTCGCTGTCCCGATCATAGCGGCTGTCATTTGAATTTTGCTGGCCGAACACAACGCTTGTGCCGCACATGCCTGCAAGCAGCAGGGCGATTCTGAATTGGTTTTTCATAACGTGTTGAGTTGATAAATGGACAAGTAATCCGCGCCGGTCCGCCGGTGCGGTGGATTCGCATCTTTTCTACAACCGATCACTTATTGGAATGTTTGCCTGAATCGGTTCATTAGGCAATTCTTAAAAAAAGACGAGCCACCCAGTGCGGGCAGCTCGTTTTGCGGATGAAGCATCCGGTTAGAACTTGAAACCAACGCTGGCGCTGGCAATCCGGCGTTGCGACCCGTTGAAGCCGGTTCCACTAACCGCATCGCTAAAGCCGTAGTGATAGGTCAGATCGAGAAAAATTGGACCTGCATCGAAGCCTAATTGACCCAATCCATTGAACGTACCGCTCTTAACCCTGAATCCGTCAAGATCGCCAAACTGATTAGCGTCCGAGCCGATCTGGTTGGCATATTCAAGACCCACCTGAAGCCGCACGGCCGAAATACCCCGGTCCGACTCCACCAGTTTGTAACCGATGTACACCGGAACCTGAATGTATTTGATATTAATCTGATCCTGAATATTCTGTGCGCTCTGACCCGAACCCGTCGTGAAGTAGTTTGAGCTGGATGCAAAATATTCAGCCCCGATCTGACCATAAAGCCGACCACCGCCCCGCACGAAGAAGCCTAACTGATAGCCCAACCGGCCCGACAAGTCACCTTCCGTGTCAACGTCCTCGCCTTTAAACTTAGTCGTGTTCAATCCTGCATACACCCCAAACACAAAGTTCTTGTAATCTTTTCCGCTTTTGGTACGCGTCGTTCCCGTTGTGTTGTAGGCATCGGTGGTCGTTGTTGTCGTCGTACCGTAAGCGGGCGAAGTCATGCTGTTGGTCGTCGTGCTGCCCGTTGTTCCAACACCCGTACCGTTGGTTGTTGACCCGTTGCTGTTCATCGTTCCGTTGCTCATGGTTGAGCCGCTGCCGTTGGACAGGCTCGATGGCGACGTGCCGTAGGTGGAGTTTGTACCCGACGTGCTGTTTACGTCGGTCGTTGCTGGCGTTGTGCCGTAGGTAGAGTTCGTCGTGGTGCTTCCCGTCGACGATGAGTTTGTGGTGGTCTGCGCCGTTGCGACGCCAACACTTAGCAGGCATACTGCCAGCACTGTAGCTTGAGTTTTCATTGCTTTTACTTTTTCGTTGAGTTGTACAAAAAAAAGGTGTAATCGTAATTACACCCCGTTAACAGGCCACTGGAAGCTATTGTTTTTGATTATTCCAATTTCTTAGCAAACGCCGGGCTGGTTTCATCCCCGGCGCATGGTCTTAAACGCATTCATCAACCCGTTGGTCGAGCTGTCGTGTGTGTCAATGGGCGCGTCGTCCTGCAATTCGGGCAAAATCCGGCTCGCCAATTGCTTGCCCAGTTCCACGCCCCACTGATCGAAGCTGAATATGTTCCAGATGATGCCCTGCGTGAATATCTTGTGCTCATAGAGCGCAATCAGACTGCCCAGCGTTCGGGGCATCAGCTTTCTGAACAGGATCGAGTTGGTTGGCCGGTTGCCCGAAAACGATTTGAACGGCGCCAGTGCCCGAATTTCATCCTCGCTTTTGCCCGCTTTGCGTAGCTCGTCGGCGGCTTCTTCTTCGGTTTTGCCGTTCATCAGCGCTTCCGTCTGCGCGAAGTAATTCGCCATCAGAATTTTGTGGTGTTCCCCAAGGGGACGTTGACTCACGGCCGGAGCCAGAAAATCGCACGGAATCAACTTCGTACCCTGGTGAATCAACTGGTAAAATGCGTGCTGCCCGTTCGTGCCCGGTTCGCCCCAAATGATCGGGCCAGTCTGGTAATCGACGGGCTGCCCGGTGCGGTCCACCGACTTGCCGTTGCTTTCCATGTCGCCCTGCTGAAAATAAGCCGCGAACCGATGCATGTACTGGTCATAAGGCAGGATCGCTTCCGTCTGCGCTCCGAAAAAATTATTGTACCAGATACCCATCAGCGCCAGCACGACCGGCAGGTTCTGATCCGGGGGTGTGTCGCGAAAGTGCTCGTCCATCGCGTGGCCACCCGCCAGCAATTCCTCGAAGTTGTCGAAACCGATGTAGAGCGCAATCGACAGCCCAATAGCCGACCAGAGCGAATACCGCCCCCCTACCCAATCCCAAAAGCCAAACATATTGTCGGGATCAATGCCAAATTTTTCGACGGCCTGCTTATTCGTCGAGAGGGCCGCGAAGTGTTTGGCGATGTCGCCTTCTGATCCGCCGTTGTCCAGAAACCACTGCCGGGCAGATTGGGCGTTGGTCATCGTCTCCTGGGTGGTGAACGTTTTGGACGCAATCAGGAACAGCGTCGTTTCGGGCCGGACGGTTTGCAGCGTTTCGTAGATGTGCACCCCGTCGACGTTCGAGACGAAATGCACCCGCAGTTTTTGGTCGTCGGCGTAAGGTTTCAGCGCTTCGGTCACCATGACGGGGCCGAGGTCGGAGCCGCCGATGCCAATGTTGACGACATCCGTAATAGCCGCGCCGGTGTACCCTTTCCAGTCCCCCGACCGGACGCGCTCCGTAAACGACTTCATCCGGGACAACACCTCATTTACTTCGGGCATCACGTCTTCACCGTCCACGACAATGGGCGTGTTGGTCCGGTTGCGCAGGGCAATGTGCAACACGGCACGGCCTTCGGTCTGGTTGATGGCATCGCCCGAAAACATCCTGCCAATGGCGTCGGTCAGTCCGGCCTGTTCGGCGAGCTGCAGCAGCAGACTCAGCGTTTCGTCGGTGATGCGGTTTTTGGAGAAATCGAGCAGAATATCGTCAAACTGCCGCGTGAACTTGGTGAACCGCTCCGGGTCTTCGGCAAACAGGTCGCGCAGGTGGCGGCTGCTCAGCGCGTCATAATGACGCTGTAGTTGAGCGTAGGCCGGGAGTTCGGTGAATCGGTGATTGGGGAGCATGGGAAGTTAGTTTGTGATTTTGTGGTTTGTGAGTTTGTAGTTGCGGTTCCCCGCCGGGACTGACGCGAACTGTTCATGCGTCAATCCCGGCGGGAACCGCAACTACAAACTCACAAACCACAAACCGTTTCAAATCGTCGGCGCGAATATCGGCAATCCCCCGCAATCTTTTTTTCGGCTAATTTGCGGCTTCGTTCGTAATAGATGCGAAAGCTTTCTTACCAATAGTCGGGTTGATGAATCAAAAACTTGTTTATTCCCTGTTGCTTGCCGGTTTGGGTACTCTGTTTTTCATTCCCTTTCTGGGGGGTGTCCGGCTGTTCGACTGGGATGAGATTAACTTCGCCGAATGCGCCCGCGAGATGACTGTCCTCGGCGACTACCTGCGCGTCCACATCGACTACAAGCCGTTTTTCGAGAAGCCGCCGTTCTTTTTCTGGTGCCAGTCAGCGATGATGAACGTCTTTGGCGTTAGCGAGTTTTCGGCCCGTTTACCCAACGCCATTTGCGGCATCATCACGCTTGTTTACCTGTACCATCTCGGCCAAAAGCTCCACGGGCACCGCTTCGGGCTGCTGTGGTCGCTGGCGTATCTGGGGTCCGTAACGCCCCATCTGTACTTCCGCTCCGGCATCATCGACCCGTTTTTCAACCTGTTTATTTTTGCCAGCTTAGTCAACGTTATCTTCGCGTCGTGGAAGCGCGAACGGCTGACGACGCCCATGCTTACCCCAAAGCCGGAGTGGTCGTACCTGATTGGTGGTGGATTGATGCTGGGGCTGGCCATCCTGACCAAAGGCCCCGTTGCTTACCTGATTGTGGGGTTGGTGCTGCTGGTCTACTGGTCGCTGAGCCGGTTCCGGTGGTTTATTTCACCCCCCCAGTTCATCGGCTTTTCAGTGGCGGCTGCCGGGGCGGGGTTGGCCTGGGGCGGGCTGGAAACCTACCTGCATGGCCCCGTGTTCGTGCGCGAGTTTCTGACCTACAACGTCCGGCTGTTCAGCACCCCCGACGCGGGACACGGCGGTTTTCCGGGCTACCACGTCGTGGTGCTGTTGGTGGGTTGTTTTCCGGCGTCGATCTTTGCCATCCGGGCGTTTGCCCCGCTGTTTATCGAACGCAGTTACCAGCGCGAATTCCGGCGGTGGATGCTGATGCTGTTCTGGGTTGTGTTGATTCTGTTCAGCGTTGTGCAGTCCAAAATCGTGCACTATTCGTCGCTTTGTTATTTTCCACTGACGTATCTCGCAGCGCTGACCCTAACGCACATCGAGACCCGCAAAATCCAGTTCAACAACTACCTGCGGGCGGGCCTGATTGGGGTGGGGGGCATTTTCGTGGTGGCTATCATTGCGGCACCAATTCTGGCGCAACGCATGGATCTGGTAAAATCGTGGGCCGATCAGGACCCCTTTACGCAGGGCAACCTCAACGCGGCCATCCGCTGGACGGGCTGGGAAGCGCTGCCCGGTGTCTGGCTGTTGATTGTCCTGTTCGTGACCCTGCGCTGGTTTAGCGGCCGCCGACTGGCACAGGCGTCGGTGGCGCTATTCATCGGCATGGCTGTGTTCATTACGCTGACGCTCTGGTTTTTCATTGGCCGCATTGAAGGCATTTCGCAGGGGAGGGCCATGCGGTTTTTTGAGCAAACCCAGGGGCAACCCGTGTACGTGCGCACGTATGGCTACCGAAGTTACGGCCCGTTTTTTTACACCCGAAAACCACCCGTCACGAATCCGAATTACTACAACGACGACTGGCTGCTACACGGAAAAATTGACCAGGATGTGCTGTTCATCCGCAAAAGCTCCCTCGCTCCTACTCACCTCGACTCCCTGCCCGACGTGCGACGCACCGGCGAAAAAAACGGATTCGTATTTTACTGGCGGAAGGCGAAGTAAGATTTTTTTTTGTTCGTAGCAGTAAAATTACGTTACTACCCGGCGGGCTTCAATTACCAACGCCAATCAGTATTCGTTTGGCAACCACAAAACCAGCCGCCTGAACCTGCATGATGTACATGCCATTCGGCAGCGTCGTGAAATCCAGGCGCTGTCGTTCACGGAAAACCGGAACTCCAACCGTTGCAACTTCCTGCCCGGTCAGGGTGTAAACGCGAATGACCGCATCGGTCAGATCAGCCAATGTTTCGACCGACACCTGTTTGGTCAGGCTGGGATTTGGGTAGATACTCAATCCCTGATTTGCCGTTTCGACCGTGAAGTCCAGCCGATTCGACAAAGCGGACGAACACGTCAGCGTCGGACTGTAGATGATAAACGATTGGGCCGAGTACGTGCCGGACCGACTGGCTTTAACGGTTGCCGTCCGAATTAGGAGAGTGTCCCTGTCCAGTAGCCAGCGGTAGTAGTCTCCGGGCAACAAACCCGTCACCTCCAGCGTGTAGGTGCCGGTCTGACTCAGCAGGGGAACGCTCGGTACGGGCTTCACGTCGACCGGTAAGGCCGGGGAAGCAGTCGAGAAACAACCGTTGCTATCCTCAACCCGTGCCGTATAAACTCCTGACTGGCGTACGCTGATGGTGCGCGTCGAATCGCCGGTTATCCAGACTGGTTTCAGCGGGCTATTCGCCGTTAGCACAACCTGATCGCCCTCGCAAAAAATGGTTCGGCCACTGGCGGTAAGCGTGGGAGCCTGCGGCAACGGATTGACCAGTACCGTAACGGGAGCGGAGGGTGCCGAAAGGCAGTTAAACCGATTCTGCGTGCGCAGCGTGTACTGACCGGATTGGTTGATGGTGACGGCGCGGGCGGTTTGCCCGCTTGTCCATTGGTACTGCTGGTCTTCGGTTGCCGTCAGCGTTACCTGCTGGTCGGCGCAGAAGGTAGTGCTTCGATTAGTTGTTATCGTGGGCGTCGGGGGCAGCGGGTTCACCACCACCACTAATGCCGACGACCGGGGCGAGGTACAGCCATTCTGGTCGGTCACCGTTACGGTGTAGGCTCCGCTGGTCCGCACGTCGATACGGCGCGAAGTTTGCCCCGAACTCCACGTGTAGGCAACGTTCTCATCGGTACTTAACTGGGTGCTCTCGCCCTGACAAAACGTGGTGGGGGCAGCGGCCGTAATGGTGGGCCTGGGGGGCAGCGGATTTACCCGAACCGATACCGTTGGGGAAACGAAGCGGCAGCCGCTCACATCCTGATACTGCACCGAATAATCACCCGCCGTTGTCACGGTCAGCTCCTGACCGGTGGATGCCGTTGTCCAGATAATGTTGTTGTCGTAGGACGCCTTCAACTGAATGCTGCCTTCGGCGCAGAACGTGGTGGGACCCGACGCCTGAATGGTAGGAGTATCGGATACCCGGACCATAGGCGAAAGCAATACATTCCCGACCGCATCTTTTACCGTAGCGCGGTACGTACCGGCTCCTTTTGTAATCGTCGGGCCTGCCTCACCGGTGTTCCAACTCACCGACGAAAACGATCCATTCACGGCAATTGCCAGTTGATTGGTGGTTGAGCACGAAACGGAAACCGTTGGGGCAGGAACGGGTGGCTGGGGCAGGGCACGGGCAAAAAAGGCATCCGTAAGGCTGTTATTCCAGGCATTGGCGAGATCGACCAGCCCGTCGACATCAAAATGCACATCGTCGTAAGTTTCCTGCCGACGGGGCGGGCGCTGCCGGGGAATTTGTATCTCATCGGTCGCGGGTCCGGGGAACACATTCGGTGCTGAGCTAATCAGTTGGTTTTGAGCGGCAATAATTTCCGGTCGCCCGCCCCGCAAATCACTCGTGTAGGACGCGCGTGCCACTACCCAGGCGATGTTCTTGCCCGAATCCTGCCGACTCCGGTCGATCACGAACTGTAAGTCACTACCGTAGCGGCTACCGGAGGTATGGACGTAATTTTCGGCCTCCCCCTGATGCCACAAAATGGCCCGTACGCCCAGCATGTGCGTATAGAACTGGAGAGTGGACCGCAGGTTAGCGTACGGCTGACCGTCCCGGTGGTAGGTTCCCGATATATATATGTTTTCCGTGCGTCCTGTTTCAATACTCTGCCGCCAGTTCTGAATCGTCGTTCCGCCGTACCCGGCGTTGAAAAACAGAATAGGTACGTTTAGTCGCTGCGCCAGCAAATCGCCCAGTCGGCCCCAGCACCACGTACCGATCCCGCGCGGAGCGATTACGCCCCCCCGATCCAGGTGAGTGAATCGAGTCAACACATCGGTGGGTGGATCACCCGCCGATTCGCTGGCATCGTAGTAGTTAAGGCCATTGACCCGATCATCCGTCGCGCTGGGCATGTCGTCGTACACACCCTGCGCATTCGACTGACCGGCGATGATGAACACCTCGCCAACGCCAACCCGTTCGACACTTGCTGTGCCCACGGACTGATCGCCGTTCATACCCCGTACTTCCAGGTTGTACCAGCCGCCCGCAACGGTGAGATCACCGGCATAGTTTCCTCCGGCGGGACTGGCCTGAATCGTTACCCAGTCGGACGATACACCCTGGCCGTTGCGGGCCTGCACACGGGCCTCGATCCGGGTTACGGACTGGGTATAGTAGCCATTGATGTGAATTTTCGCTTCGTTGTTCGCAGACCGTTGAAAAACAGCCCGGCTAACGGGAAATGATACCTGAATCTGGGCAGTAGTTAGTAGGGGGAACATCAATAAACCCACTAACCAGTGGACAGTATGTCGTTTCATAAATCCTGAAAAACTTCAATTATTTTACCGGCCTACTTCCTCTTCGGGTACGCCAGCAACAACGCTCTTTTTTAACTGCTTAACCGTAAAATGGGACGTGTTGGGGTGCCAGCCGGGGGGCATGAAAACATATTTGATCTTGTTCGTCAAGCCTTTAGCCGATCTTATATCCGTCCACAATAAAGGAAATTCGCCAAAATAAACAGCCCAGAAATTATCCCCATTAATGAGTCGGTTAAGACCAAATTCCACGGGTGTGTCGGCCCTTTCCTCCTGGTAGGTTCCGAAAAGGCGGTCCCAGACAGGAATCATCCCACAAAAGTTACTGTCTAAATACAGAAGGTTTCGTCCATGGTGAACCCGGTGGTGCGAAGGAGTCAGTATAAATTTTTCGACCAGCCCCAATCGCCCGTTTACCAGTACTTTTTCACTGATATGGACGAAGGCTCCCCAAATACTGTCGACCGTCATAACGAAGAAATACAGGGCAAGTGGTACACCGGCTATAGCCACAATTGAAGTTCTGATTAAATCCGTGTATAAATTCTCTAAATAGAATGTTCGTAATGTTACCGACGCATTCAAGGTCTCGGGAGAGTGGTGCACAGCGTGAAAACACCACAAAATCCTGACCTTGTGCGCAGAGTAGTGATAAATGTACGTGCCAAGTTCATAGGACACAAACGCGTAAACACACCAGAGCCATGACCACGACACGGTAAAGAAGGCGTAGCTGCTAACTACCCCGTAGCAAAACAAAATAACGGAAAAACTAACCAGATGGCCTAAAATCCGGTTGACGAAAATCACCAGCAGGTTCATTTTATAGCCTTTGATGCTCTTTCTGTCTCCGAAAAGGAGAAGAGCCATTTCGCCGAAGATAACAAGGGGAGCCAGTGGCGTCAGAAAGGCAATGAGTCCGTTCACTGTTCTTAGTGATGAATAATTACCCGATTTTAATATATCGTACAGGCCACCGAGCCTGAAAAAATCAAGAAACTCGGTTAACAACACGTTCAGAATGTCCATGATCGATTAGCTGAGGGGTGTGGACTGACTGGAGAGCACCTGCTTTGTGAGAGAGCAGCGTAGAATTGATTACAGCCGTTGTGCCAACTGTCTACATACCGCTTCATGGGTATGGACTATCGCCTGGCTATTCAGTAAAAGCCAGCGGGTTCGGGCTATTAAATGTATACCATTGAGCTCACAGGTGTTTGCCCGTAGAGTACATTGTCCCGTAGTTGACAGGGATAGTCCCGGAATTGATAGCCAGATAGCCAACCGCCTTACTGCTATTTTATCAGGCTGCTAATTTTCTCGTTATATGCCCGGCGGTGCGCTGTATGTTGAGTGGCCATACCATAAAAAAGCGCCTGACCAGCAACGTTGCTGGTCAGGCGCTTTTAGGCATAATTGTGGCAAGCCACCCGGCGGTGACTATCCCTGATTCATGGCACTCATATCCATGTGCATGTACTCCCAGTGGTGACCATCCAGATCCTCAAAACTACGGCCGTACATGCCTTCCATGTCTAACGGCTTGATCGGTGTAGCTGCGCCCGCGTCGATGGCCTTGTTTACCATCTCATCCACTTTTTCCCGGCTATCGGCTGACAGGGAGACGATCACCTCGGTGCTTTTTGCGGCATCGGAGGTTTCTTTGCTGGTAAATGTTCTGAAGAACTTCTCCACCAGCAGCATGACGGATATGTTCTCTTCAATAACCATCATCGTCGCGTCCTCATTCGTGAATTGGGCATTAAAACTGTAGCCAAGTTTGGTGAAGAACTCGACCGATTTGTTCAGATCTTTAACCGGCAGATTAACAAAGATTTGAGTTGCCATACGTACTTGTTGTTTAGTGTTTTACATAACAAAAATACGGGCCAAACGCGGAAGGGGAAGTGGGTAAACGTGCCTACCTCAGGGGGTAATCGAGACATGTTTACAACACCGAATCAGGAGCAGCTTACTTGCTGCCTTCTACAAACTTTCTTGTTTGATGGAGGTCAGAAATGTGAGTAGTTCAGCAGCTACCTGCCGGGTTTGCGGTCCTGTGGCTTTCTCTTTCACACGAGCAACCACATCCCGGCCCTGTTGAATTTGCTGGAGTTTCCAGGCCTTAGGATCTGTATTTTTTAAAAATACCAGTCCGTTGATTAAGCCGCTGGGTGACAAGGCGTTGATACGTTCTGGCTCATATAGCTGAAGCGTGAGACTAATCGCTTGTGACGAGGACTGGTAAGTAGTAATCAGGTTAGCTACCGTCTTTTTTCGTATATCGGCGGAGCTGGCGTTCATATTGGCAATTAATAAGGCGATAGGTTCATTTTGAAGGGCAATGATGCCGGATTGACCAACGGATTGCAGCGTTTTGTCCGTTGATGTTTGGAAACCAGTAAATAGCTGTTGTGCTTCATCCTTAGTTAAGGCTAACCTCATCAGACTGGTGGTGAAATTGCGCTTACGCTCGTCCGTGTCATCCAATGCCGGAAAAAGACTCAGGACCCATTTATACCGATCAACCCGCTCCCGAGATTCATCCAGACCTGTAGCTCGTTCCTGCAATTTAATTTCCAGTTCTTTCAAATTATTTTGCTGTGTTTCAATGACAAATGTGTTGTATAACGTCAGCATAATAGTAACTACCGAGCCAATGACACCTACGTACCGGGCTATCCCACTTTCTGCTTTATCTTTTTCCTGAGTCTTGGAGTCCATTGTTCGGCTTTATTTTGAGTGGCAGGCGCATGGCGAAAACAGCCAGAACAAGTTACTGAAAACCAAAATTAGTTGGTGAATGAATTTATTGAACGTAATGATGTATTCGCCTGCACTAAACCAGGAGAGGCATCATTGGCGTTGGTGGGCATCGTTACCTAATTTCTACACACGCGTAAACTGTCGGTTACATGTATCGAACGTTTGCCTCTAACCGAACAAAACTGCTTAAAACTGGTCCTTTACAAGAAATCGAATTACGTATGGATATAACGTCAAACACCGTCCTGATAACGGGCGGAGCGTCCGGCATTGGCTGGGCACTGGCCGAACGATTTATGAAAGCGGGCAGTCAGGTAATCATCTGCGGACGCCGGAACGACAAGTTGCAGGAAGCCCGCCAGTAGTACGCCAGCAGTACCCGCAGCTCCACACGCGCCAGTGCGACGTGGGACAGGCATCCGACCGGGTGGCCCTGTTCAATTGGGTCCGCAGCGATTTCCCGCAGGTCAACGTGCTGATTAATAATGCTGGCATTCAGCGCCGGATGCCGTTGACCAGCGGCTCGGGGAACTGGAGCGAGAGTCAGGCGGAAATTGCCATCAATCTGGAAGCCCCATTGCATCTGTCTACGCTGTTCATACCGCATCTACAGCAGAAGCCGAAAGCCGCTATCATCAACGTAACGTCTGGTCTGGCCTTTGTGCCGGGTGCTTTTGCGCCCATCTACAGCGCCACGAAAGCGGCCCTGCACTCGTTCACGATGTCGCTGCGGCATCAGTTATCCGGCACATCAGTTGCGGCTATTGAACTGGTGCCGCCCGCTGTCAATACTGATCTCGGCGGTGCGGGGCTACACACGTTTGGCGTACCGGTCGGCGATTTTGCCGATGCGATGATGAAAGGGCTTGAAGCAGGCGCGCTGGAAATTGGCTATGGCACGTCCGAGAAATACCGGACAGCCTCACGGCAGGAGATTGACGAAACCTTCAGGCAGATGAACAGCCGCAGGTAGGGATAAGAAGCGAACTATGGGTTATTTGCCCAAGATACGGAGCGCATTCCGGCGATACACCTTTTGCAGGATTTTGTCATCTAAGCCAAAGCCGTTGCAGGGCCAGTGATAGCTGAACTGGTCGTGGTCATAAAAATGTTCGTCGAGGGTTTCCAGAATACGGAACGTGGTAGCGTACATACCGGCGTTCATGCCCATATCGGTACCATACAGTAGCCGGTCCTGATACTTCTTGTAAAAAGTAGCCATGAAGCGCGGAATGGGCGTGGTTTCGCCATACCGGGCGGCAATATCGGCGTATAGGTTCGGGTATTTATCGAGCAGACCGCCGAGTATGGTCAGGTTGTGTTCGCAGTTGGCAAAGTGGCAGGCAATGAAAATGGTGTTGGGATTGTCGCGAACGGCGTTTTCCAGCGTTTTAATCAACGCAGCATGACCGAGCAGCCCCGGCTTACCTTTGTCGATTCGCCACGTGTACGCATTCATCAGGCCGTCGTTGGTCGAGTCCATCGGCTCATACATCCAGTACGGTTCCGCCACGTGAATGCTGATCGGCATCTTAAGTTCAGCGCATTTTTGCAGTAACAGTTTCATGCGCGCATCATCAATGTGGATGCCGTAGCCGGGCGTGGGCTTTGAGTAAAACTCGCCCAATCCTTTATCGCCCAGTTCGCCGACACCGCGAGCGCCCGCGCGGTAGCAGCGTTCCAGTTCCCTGACGGCTTTTTCGCTCCAACCGGGTTGATCCTTGCCCGTGTAATCGAAGCCACACCAGACCTCAAACCGATTAGGGTACTTTTTGTAGGCAGCATAGATCGAATCAAACGCAGCACCGGTAGCGTACGACAGAATCACGGCCCTTTCGATGCCGGTCTGATCCATCGTTTTTACCCACTGCGCCAGTTCCTGGGCGGTTTTTGCGTAGGCGTGCGTGTGCATATCAATAACCGGGTACTTCGCTTTGGGAACCCTGGAAACCGGTATGTTATAAATCGAACGCGGACGGTAGTTTTTCAGCAGTAGCTTATCAACGTCCTGCGCCCGGCACAGGCCGGTAGCTATTACCAGTAGGGAGAGAAAGAGCTTTGTGTGCATGGTATAGGCTTTATTTCTTGGCCGAAGACGTTTGTTTGTAGTGCCTACCGGGGCCATCGCGCCAACGGCTGCACCGGGGCCATCGGTTTGGTGGCGGCTTTTTCGGGGATGAGCAGGACGGTGAGATTGCCCTTAGCGTTGGCGGGCATCGTCATCTCGAAGCCGAGCAGCGTTGTTCCGGAATTAGGGGCGTCGTAGTCACGGGGTGGCTCGGTCGACCAGGTTCTCAGCGTCACGTCGGTGGGTTCCTGTACCTGAACAATGAGTTTCTTGCCGTCTTTGGTCAACTCCGCCCGGTTCTTGTCAATCAGTTTTACGTTGGCCGACGTCAGCAGGTTCCAGCGCACGGTTGCCGGGTTGGACGAAGCTTCAAGTTCATCCCGTACTACCACGTACGCCTGATTGACGATGGCCAGTCCCCGGTTGGCTTTGGCAAGCGAGCCTTTGTACAATTCGGACAGGTCGGTGGTAGCGTTCAGAAACTGTGGGCTGTTAGACGAACTGGTGATGGGCGCGTTACCATCCACTTTTTGCAATTCACCGTTGACAGTCAGCGTGTTGTGCACCAGGTTAGAATACCGGAACACCTCCCAGCGTTGCGAATCCTGCTCTTTGCCCCACAGCTTTACGCCTTTCGTTTCCAGCGAGTTGTAATCCTGCATCCCGAAATCCATTGCCCACCGAACGCCATCGGCTTCCATCACGAACGAGCCAACGTCCATGTGCGCGTGATTCACCGACGGCGACCCGCCTTTCAGACCCACGTAGATAGCCGCCGGGTCGGTCCAGGACGTTCGCATTAGCGCCACCGGGCTTTTGCCATCACCAACCCACGCTGTCGAGAGAGGCTTATTGATGTCGTTCATGCCCATCGCGGCTCCCCACAGCAGGATAGCCGGGAATAGTCGGTCACTTACGCTTTTAGTGGCTTCACCGTTCAGCAAGCGGCCCCGCTCAACCCACAACAGGGACGGATCTTTCGTTTTATTGGCAAACCAGAACATAGCGGGCTGTAAGCTGCCGCCGGTTCCCGCATCGGAGTAATTGAAAGAGCTGCCCGTTGGGCCGGTCATGTTCGCCAGATACCCAGCCGTTTTTAGGAAACCGGGTTGCTTAGACAAGCCAAAATCCTGGCCGAGTGCTTTTTCAATCGCACTGATAAACAGCACGTTGAAGCTGGTTCCGTAGCCCCAGTAACTGTAGCCTTCGGGATAAGCACCGTCCGGCGCATAATCGCCCATTGGCAGCACGATGCTTTCGATAGCCCGGTTAATGACGGTTCTGGCCAGTTCCGGCTGGTCTTCATAGATCGCCATCGCACCGTAGGTTATACCCGCGTTGCAAACTTGATTCCAGTTGTGGGTTGCTTTCAGCCAGGCGTTATTTTTCGGGTCGAGCGATGGTTCGATGCCTTTTTTCAGAATAGCTTCTTTGATCGTGGAACGGGATTGTTCGGACAGTTTATCGTGCAGCCAGTCGTAGCCAATAGCAACGGCCATCGTCATTTCGGCCACGTCCAGAAAGTGCGATGGGTTCCAGTCGCTGAACGCCGACACGGCCAGCAATTCTTTTTCGGCCCGTTGTGCATATTTCTCCTGCCCGCTCATCCGCCAGGCGTAGGACAGAAAAAACACCCGCCGTAACGCTTCCCGCGACTTGTCGAGCAGCCGACGCCCAATCTGAATGCGCTGGACCGGTGCAGTTGCCAGCATCTTGTCGCATTCGGCCAGGATGACCTGGTGGACGCTACTCCAGGTTTTATCCGCGGCAATGGCATGTTTCAGAGACGCTTCTTCACCTTTCAGCAACAGGATGCGGGGATGAGCTGGAAACTTCGTTGTAGGGCCAAAGGGTTTATCCTGTGCAGCTACGTTAGAACCTGACAGAGCCACTAAAACAGCAACGTGCAGGAATCGTAAATTAGCTCTCATTATAGAACGTGGGTTTGTTCAAAAAGCGGTCCGTCCTGTTTTTATACCATGAAGCAAATTTCACGACGAAGCGCTCGATCAGGAATGCCACACCACACCGCGATCAGACGGTTTCCTTACACGACGGGCAATTTCCAGGGGCTGCGGTAATGAGCGCTGACCAAACTGGCTGCCTCTGCATCGTTGGCAACCGTCTGGGTGGTTTCATTCCAAACTAACTTCCGGCCCAGCCGGTAGGCCATATTTCCCAACTGGGCATTGACCGCTACGTTCCGGCCCACGTCGACCGGCGCATTGGTTTGCTGCCGATTTCGCACACAGTTCACGAAATTGAGCGTGTGCTTGTCGAGATCGTTGCCGGACCGTTGTTGGCGCGGCATGGCGGGTGTCAGGTACTTGCCGTTCTCGGCTTCGGGCAATACCTCCCACCCGTCGCGGTCAACAACGACCGTACCGAGGTTACCGATAAACGCGACGCCGTGCTCCCGGTCGTAGGGACCCCGGCCGATGCCGATGGCCTGCTCCCACTGCACCGTAAACTCGTCAAATTCGTAGACCGTCTGCATCGTGTCCGGGGTTTCGCCCGCGTGGTCGGGAAAGCCGAACCGCCCGCCCATTGCCACCACCGATTTAGGCGTGGTGACGTTCATGCCCCACAATGCCATGTCGATCATGTGGGCACCCCAGTCGGTCATCAGTCCCCCGGCATAGTCCCAGAAATACCGAAAACTGCCGTGGAACCGGTTGCGGTTGAACGGTCGCGCCGGAGCCGGGCCAAGCCACATGCCGTAGTCGACACCCGCAGGCACCGGTTCGTCGGGCCGCACCGGAAACGTTTTGCCGTAGGGCATGTAGGCCCAGGTTTTGACCAGCCGAACCTTCCCCACCTTACCCGACCGAACGTAGTCGATGGCCGCTTTCCAGTGTTCGCCACTGCGCTGCCACTGCCCCACCTGCACAATGCGGTTGTGTTTGCGGGCGGCAGCAACCATCAAGTTGCACTCCTCAATGGAGTTAGCCAGCGGCTTTTCCACGTACACGTCTTTTCCGGCCTGACAAGCCAGCACCGTCGGCATACAGTGCCAGTGGTCGGGCGTTCCCACGATAACGGCGTCGATGTCTTTGTTTTCCAGCAGTTTCCGGAAGTCATTGTATAAAGTTGCTTTAGGAGTCGCAGCCACCGAATTTAGTTTTTCCAGATCGGCAGCCCGTTTGGTCAGCACGTTCTGATCCACGTCGCAGAGGGCTGCGCAGCGAACGCCCGGATGTTTGAGCATCGATGTCAGATCGGCCCAGCCCATGCTGTTGCACCCGATCAGGGCCACGGACAGCGTATCGACGGCAGCTACAACCGGGGGTTGGGACGTAGCGGTAACCAGTTGGCCGGGGAGCAACGCTCCGGCGGCTATTTGGGAGGATTGCTGTAGAAATTGTCGGCGTGAGTTCATCTAAAAGACGATTGATTTGGCCAGTTCTATTTGCTACGAGTTTAGTAGTGAAAGAAGGAGATTTGTGGCCGATTTACCCATTCATGCCCGCAGAGAATAAGCCCCTGGCATTCCGTCCCGTTATCCCTCATCACAATTAGTGATAGCCGACCGCCAGAGCGCAACGCTACCTTTACGGTCGAATTATTCACCTGTTAAGGGTGTTTTATACCTATGATTACCACCGATATATGCATCATTGGCGCGGGTCCGGTGGGCCTGTTTGCCGTTTTTGAAGCGGGTTTACTAAAAATGCGCTGCCACCTGATCGACGCCCTGCCGCAAGTGGGCGGTCAGCTTTCCGAGATTTATCCGCAGAAACCGATTTATGATATTCCCGGCTACCCGGCCATCAACGCCCAGCAATTAGTCGATAACCTGATGGAGCAGATCGAGCCGTTTCATCCGACATTTTCGCTCGGCGAACGAGTCGAGTCGTTAGAAAAGCAGGTCGATGAATCGTACGTCATTACCACTAACGACGGTACCGCTGTGCACTGTCAGGTTGTGGTGATTGCGGGTGGATTAGGCTGTTTTGAGCCACGCAAGCCGGAGATTGTGAATTTGGAGCGGTTTGAGGGCAAGGGCGTTGCCTACATGGTGAAGAATCCCGAACAGTTGCGCGACCGGCGCGTGGTGCTGGCCGGTGGGGGTGACTCAGCCCTCGACTGGACGATTTTCTTAGCCAACATTGCTAAAGAAGTGACGCTCGTTCACCGCAGCGATACGTTCCGGGGGGCGCCCGACTCGGCCGAGAAGGTGTTTGAATTGGCTAATCAGGGCAAAATCAATCTGGTGCTGCAGTCGAACATTACGAGCATCAATGGCAACGGGCATTTAAACGAAGTGAGCATCACGGCCAAAGACAAAACCGTAACCAACCTGCCCGCCGATAATCTGATTCCGCTCTTCGGCCTGACGCCCAAACTTGGTCCCATCGCCGACTGGGGTCTGAGCATCGACAAATCAGCGATTAACGTGGATACGACGGACTACTCAGCCAACGTCGAGCGCATTTACGCCATCGGCGACATCAATACGTATCCGGGCAAGCTGAAGCTGATTCTGTGCGGTTTCCACGAAGCCGCCCTGATGTGCCAAAGCGCGTTCAAATACGTGTACCCGAACCAGAAACTGAGTTTCAAATACACAACGGTTAACGGCGTACCGACGTTCTAAAAAAGTAGTTGTAAGTAGTAAGCCACGTAAGTAGCTGGCCGTTACACCAGTACGAAACCGAATAGTGCTATTGATGCGTCAGCCACTTACTACTTACGCACTTGTTACTTACAACTTTTTCCCCATGATCCAATTTACCATTGAAGACCGTGACGGCGAGCGGCAGGCGCTGGAAATTCCAGAAGGCATTAACCTAAGCCTGATGGAAGTGCTGAAAGCGTCGGACTACAACATCCTGGCGACATGTGGTGGCATGGCCCTCTGCGCTACCTGTCACGTACAGGTGCTGAACGGTCTTGATGCCCTGCCACCGGCGCAGGACGCCGAATTAGACATGCTCGACACCCTGCCCGACGCCGGTTTCGACAGCCGCCTATCGTGCCAAATCCGCGTGGACGAACGGCTCGAAGGGGGCATTTTCCGGATTCGGGGCGAGGAGCAGTAGGAACTTTCTCATTTGCGGGCGGCCATAATCTTCTGCAACAAAGTCAGTACTTTCTGACCGTCGATGGTGCGTTTGTAAGCTCGGTGAACAACAACCAACCGCGTTTCGGGATCAATCAGGATCAACTGCGTCCAGGTACCCTGAGCTGAAAACGCCTTCTTCGACAGACCGGCACTCGCAAACTCACCGCCGTCATGAACCCACCACATATAACCGTAGCTTCCGCCCCCGTAGCTGTCAGGAACGGTGATTTTACTCGTCGTACTTTCGGCTAACCACGCGGCCGGTACGAGTTGCTGACCGTTCCAGTTGCCATTGTTGAGGATTAATAAACCAAACCGGGCCATGTCGCGGGCGGTCATGTCGAAGTGGTAAGCCGGGTGTTCCGACACCTTGCTGTAGTCGTAGCGGCCGTCGCGCTGGTAGTTGAAATCCTGCATACCAACCGGCCGGGCAATGCGCTGGTTGAATACTTCGTAGATTTTAGTGCCCGTCCGCTTCTCGAAAATCGTCCCCAGCGCATTGAAATCCCAGTTATTATAGAAAAACTGCGCACCAGGCTGGACGCTGTTCCGGGCCGGGAGGTTGTCGTTGTTATCGGCGGCTGCGGAGGGGTGATACACGCCCGACGACGAGGTCAGCAAGTCGCGGACGGTAGCTTGCTGTTCGGCCGCGTTCAGAACCGGATCTTTGTCGGTGATACTGTACTCGCCGAGCGTGGCCGACAGCGAAACGGACTGCCCAACGGCAAACCCGTATAACACGCTCAGGTAGCTTTTACGCACCGAAGCCACGTAGTATTTCCGGCTGGTTTCACCCCAGGCCGCAATCAGTCGCCCATCGTCAATAATCATTACGGCGTCGGACTTAATAGCCTCGGCGTAGGTCCGGGCTTCGTTCAGTTTCCCGGCCGACCAACCTTGTTTAGCTGGATCGGCTATTTTCACCCACTCGTTACCCGGAAACGCCGGAACCTGTTGAGCTGTTGAGAAAACGTCATCGTCGAGCTTGTAACAGCTTGCTGTCAGCAGAGCTACGAAGAGGAATAGTGCATTTTTCATAAGTCGATTTCGTTGTGTTTGGGTACAAGATTAGCGGACGCAATGCATCGGTGCGTCCGAACGGGTAGGATCGAACCCCTTTGGGCCATTTTTATTCCTTATTTTCGTTCTATGTACTGGTCACTGACATCGGCGCTGTATCTGGTTGGCTTCGTCCAGAGCACTTACCTATTGCTAACGATTCCGTCGCACCGGGGGCGGGTGCTGCTTTGGGTATTTCTGAGCGCCATGATTTTGCTGATGGCCAATTACATCGTATGGCAAAACGGCTGGCTGACCTGGCCGGTGCAGTTCTGGTTGAATCGCTTCACGCACACCAGCCTGACTTACCTGCTGGGGCCGAGCCTGTATTTGTACCTTCGCCTAAACACCGAACCAACGTTTCAACTCAACCGTCGGCATCTGTGGCACGCCGTTCCCTACATCCTGGCCTTACTCCTTTCCATTTTTGTTTTTCCGCGCTACCTACCGATTTGGCGTGAACAGACCAGTCAGTGGTTGCTGCCCGCCGATACTTGGCCTCAGTTGCTCCGTAGTCTGAACATTCTGGTCTATGTCAGAATGGGTGGGCGGTTGCTGTGGCTTCGGGCCTTGCAACAGCCAGTACCCCTACTCCGTCGGCGGTTGACGGGAGCCATTTTGCTCACGGGCGGGAGTAGCATGGCCATCAGCACGGGGGCGTTTCTTTTGCCCGATACCAACGCCGGAAAGCAACAGTGGGAAGCGGTTGCGGTAGTATGTTCGGTAGGAATGCTGTATCTGCTTAACCGATTACTTTTCGAACAGTCATCGAACAGTATCAACCTGGCTCCGGTATCGGCAATTGAACCGGAGGCTAAGCCTGACGGGCTGGCTAAATACCAACGCTCAGCGTTGAACGCCGAGACGGCCTCCGCTTTGTTCGAACGGCTCGACCGCCACATCATCAATTCCCGTGCTTACGAAGAGCCAGAATTAACGCTCTCACAATTAGCTCGGGCATTGGGCGTATCGGCCAATCAACTTTCGCAGGCCATTAATCAGGTGGGTGGGCAAACGTTTTACGAGTTGACAAACCGTCACCGCGTTCGGGAAGCCTGCCGCCTGCTGACCGATTCAAAACACCAGCATCTGAGCGTGTCGGGCATTGGTTATGAAGTGGGATTTCGCTCGAAAAGCACGTTCTACGCGGCTTTTCGCCGGGAGCGGGGTATGACGCCCAGCGTCTACCGGAAGCAGGCGAAATTGGGTAAATAGGTAGGTTCAGGTTCAAAGCAGCCAGTGCTAACCTTTGGCTGAGTTAATAGGCTGGAGATGAGATCAGACAAACTTGATTTTCCGGAGTGCGAAGAAGGTCATTTTTAGCAGCAGCCAGCCGTGACTGAAGCGAGAAATATTAGTCTCTCCGTACGTTCTGGCCCGGTATCGAATGGGAATCTCGATCAGTTTTAAGTTGAGCTTAGCGGAGCCGAAAATCAGGTCGAAATCACCAAACGGGTCGAAGTCGCCGAAGTAGGAGCGGTTGGCAATCAGGCGCTGGTAATTTTCTTTCGTCAGTACTTTCGTGCCGCAGAGCGTGTCCTTGATGCGCTGGTTGAGCAGCCACGAAAAGGCGATGGAAAAGAATTTGTTGCCCAGCAGATTGAGCGTTCGCATCGCTTCTTTTTCCATCGGATATACTAACCGCGTCCCGTTGATATATTCGCCCTTACCCGACGAAATGGCATCGAAAAACTTGGGCAGGTCTTCGGGCGGCACGGTCATATCGGCGTCCAGAATCATCAGAATGTCGCCCGTCGCCATGCCAAACCCTTTCCGAACGGCATCGCCTTTGCCTTTGCCGTCCTGCTGCACGCACTTTACGTCCCGCACCGGGGCGTACTTTTGGGTAATACGCTGAATTTCAGACCAAGTGTCGTCGGTTGAGTTGCCTTCTACAAAAAGAAGTTCGGTATGACGACCCATCTGGGGTGTCCGCCGGACAATGTCGTCGATGTTGCCTTTCTCGTTGCGGGCCGGTACTACTACGGTTACGCTGTACTCCGAGGGTGGTTTCAAACCGTGCATACTCCGGGCAACAATGAACGTGAACAGCCCTAAGTAATTGAAAAGTGGCAAATTCACAATGTAGCGGTTCAGCAACGTCGACAGCAGGGGTATGTAGCGCGGCATGAGGACCTTGCGGCCGGTGCGTATAACATCCAGCGACACCACATCCAACAGATTGACAATATCAGCCCGGTCGAGCCAGTTCTGGCGTTGCTCCGGCATCTTGAGCCTGAGGCTTTCGGCCAGGTTGAGCACAGGCGTCCACAGGAAATTCTTATAGGTAATAATGATGCGCGTGGTTGGATGGCAAACCTGGTGCAGTTGGCTGAATACCTGCTGCACGTCGTCGAACGCGCCAATGGTATCGCTCAAAACGATAAAATCGAACTGCTCGTCGATACCCTCAAGATTTTTGGCATCGCGGGTGTAAAACGTGTGTTGCGGGTACTTCGTCTGGGCGTGGGCAATGAAATCGGGATTGGAATCTATGCCTACCCCCCGCACGGGTGCCAACTGATTGAGGACGTAGCCGGTACCGCAGCCAATCTCTAAAACTGAACGGTTAGCAGGAATATTATAACGAAGAAAATCGAGGAGACAGCGGTAATAATAGCGATTACGCTCAATCCATCGGTCGCGTTCAAGACCAGTCATGCGGGATTAGTTACGGTTTCAATAGAATAGCTATGGCGTTGAGTAGCTGCTGACGAAAGTGCAAAACTAAGTAAAGGACTGTGTTTTTGCACTGCCGTTTCGAGAACGCCCCTAAAATTGACCGAAACACAGTAGGTTTGTGACTCACTTTATTCACACCCATGCGACGTTCAACGTACGGGATTGGCCTGCTTTTAATCGGCTTTTTCTGCTTTAAAATTCTGCGTTTCCAAACCCTCGGCTATACATTCAACGACATGTATGCCTTTCTGCAAATGTCGCGCAGTTGGCTGGATGGCCGTCCGTTTATGTACGAAAACATCTGGGGCTACCACCACCGAATTCATAATTATTACACCGTTCTGTTGTGGGGACCGCTCTGCCGGGTGGCTGGTGCGTATGGCATCTTTGCGGTGCAGGCCACACTACTGGCCATTGGCTATACCGCCGTGAATGAGCAATTACATCGGCGCACGACACCGGCTTGGATTCGTCATGTGCTCTTGCTGGTTATTTTATTCGGCCCCGTATCGTTCTGGCTCAACGACCACCCAAACATTGGCTGGCATACCGAACTGACGTACCTGCCATTCGCCTTGCTTTTCGCGCTGGCCCTGATGGGCCGAAGTCAATTAGTCGCCGTTGTTGCCGGGCTGGGTGTTGTGTTGGTGAAAGAAGACGGGGCCGTGCTGGCGGCACTGATTCACTTAGCCTACGAGGGTATTCAGTTTACGCGCAAGCAACCCACCCGGCCGTTATGGGCGTGGCTGACGCAAGGGCGGTTCTGGCTCATTGCACTTGGGTGGGTAGCCGTTTTTGTGGCTGGTATGGCTTGGCTTGGCTACAAGAACGACTTTGCCGAACCCCGCCTGCAGATGGCCCTGACGCTGCTGAAAAACAACGTTGGCGAATCAGCCTTCTGGCGTCAGATGCTCACGCTAACGGGCCAGTCAGTTTTACTGCTACTGCCGGTGCTGGGCGTACTGCTATTGTTTCTGGGACCGTTACGAAGGTATTTTACCAGTCGGATGCTGCTGCTGTGGGGCGTGGGCGTAATCACGCTGACTGTGCTCAACTTTGTTCAAAGCGTTCACTATTATGGGCAGCCGTTATTCTACTTAGTGTCGCTGACCTGGCCACCCCGCTTTATTCTGCTGTGGGCATTCTCGGCGGCTTTTCTAACGCTGCTGGCAGGTCAGTTCGCCGGGGAGTTCCGGCCCGTTCAACCCACGCGGGTATGGCTGATGGCGGCCGGTTTACTGATTGCTCAGGTGCCCGTCATCTACGTTGCCCGACCCGACTTCCCGTCGCTTCGGGACTGGGCGCATACGCTCCGGGGACGCTACGCCCGCGATAAAGACCCGGCTTATCTACAGAGCGCTGACCTGGCGACGGTGCGTTGTATAGCCGACAAACTGCCTCACGATGCGAATGTGTTTGCCTTCGACTACTTGGTGCCGTTCTTCCATCGTCAGTACGGCATTTGGCCCACGGGCAAGCAGTATCGCCCGGCCGACGTAGCGCTGATTCCCGTTGACGACAAGCAGGGACTCCGCCGGGTGCTGCCCATGCGCCAGCCGTACCGGATAATTCGCTTGAAAGGGTATGACCTATACGTTTCCACGACGTATGAACAGACGGTCAGGCAGTGCATACGTTGACTGGTCGTACAATGGATACTGTAATCCTCAACGAAAAAGAGCACTGATCGATCAGTGCTCTTTTTCGTTTTACTCACTTTATACGTCGCTTTATTAATTCGTAGATGTCCTTTCTTGGTCCTACAGCGACAACAATAACTACTAACACATCCTCTTCTATCGTATAGACTACCCGGTAATCACCCGTGCGTTTTCGATATACTCCTTTAAATCCGACCGACTCACGCACATTTCCTCCACGTGGGTCAGCCACTAAGGTATCAATCATTTTTGCTACCTGACCTTTCGCCTTCGATGCTAATTTGGCAAAGTCTCTGCTCGCTGCATCGTCTAATTCAACGCGGTAAACTTTCTGCTCATCTTCTTCATTTTCGTCAATATCCATTGTTCTGGTTAGAATTTGAAGCCAATCAACCGAAAACTTCTCTGACCAGCTCAACCATCATAAGCCATTTTCGGCTTTTACCGCATCCCATGCGTGGCGTTTGTTCCCTTCGGCAAGACGCTTCATGGCGAGTTCACCATCTAATTGGTCCTCTAACTGACAAAATCGCTCGTAGTCATCGTAAGAGATGACCGCTGCAACGTTCTTCCCTGAGCGGGTAATCACCGTTGCTTCGTTTGCAAAAGCTGCTTTACTAATAATATCCGAAAGGTTTTTCCGGGCATCTTGGGCTGTGCAAGTTGACATATCTACTGTGGTATTAAATGCTAGTCGGCTTCTGCCGGACAGCTTGCTGTATATAATAATAACCTTCCCTTCGTGGATATAATTACAGAATGTAATGAAATTAATTTTCTCGCATTCTGTAACTATAGTACATTAACAGGAACGGTCTCGGACGCGCTATTGAAAAGAAATAGGCTGCCGTCCTTACTCCACTTCCACAACCATTTCAATTTCAACAGCGTAGTTCGATGGCAGCGCAGCCATACCCACGGCCGACCGGGCATGTTTACCCTTCTCCCCGAACAGGGCAACCAGCAGATCAGAGCAACCGTTGATGACTTTGGGCTGATCGGGAAAATCGGGCGTGGAGTTGACGAAGCCCGTCACTTTCACAATGCGCCGGATGCGGCTGAGGTCGCCCAGTTCGGCTTTCAGGGTCGATAGCAACGAAACCGTCGTGGCTTTGGCGGCTTCGTAGCCCTGTTCCACAGTCATGTCCCTGCCGAGTTTACCGGTGATTGGCGAACCGTCGGCGCGGGTCGGGACGTGCCCGGCCAGAAAAATCAGGTTGCCCGTTCGGACGGCTTTTACGTAGTTGGCAACGGGTTTGGTAGGTGCCGACAGCGTCAGACCCATGCTGGTCAGCTTTTGCTCGACGGATTGGGCCTGGGTAACGATGGCACCGGCCAACAGGAACAGGACGGTACAAACGTGTCTTCTCATGGTCGGTTAGCGGGTAGTATTTCGCGAAAATCTAACTGCTGAATCAGGGCTGGATTTTCGGGCGTTAGCGTAAAAAACACGTCAATATTGGCTCGTTCGCCTTCCAGCACGAAATGACCCCGCAACTGATTTTCAGGTAGTAATTCGCCGACGCGCTGAATTTTTCCGGCTTTGGCGTAAAGATCCTGCACCGCTTTCTGGCGGATCCCGATGGGTTGATCAGGAAAGAAATTTTCGGCGAAGATGCCGCTGCGTTCGGCGTTCGTCCAGTCGGGCAGTAATTTGACTAATTCAGCTTTGCGCTGCGCCAGAATGGGCGATACTGGCAGTTGGCGCGGTTGCAGTTGACCCATTGCCACCAGCGTATCCAGTACCGCCGAGTTAACCGATCCCAGCCCGGCATACGTCAAATTACCGTACGCAATGACGCCGATGCCGTAGTCGGGCAGGATGCGCCACTGACTGCCGAAACCCGGCAGTCCGCCACTGTGGCCCACGTTTACGCGCCCCGTGCAGGGCTGGCTCCAGCCTAATCCATACCCGTAGCCGCTCGTGACGGGGCAAACCTGCCCGGCAGAATTTCTGGCCTGCGTGTTCATCCCCGCAAACGTCCACGGCTGCTGCATCTCACGGATAGAACTTCGTTTGACCGGACCGGAGTCCTTATCGTTGCGCGGTGGCCACGCGGCCTGATGCAGCGCCACATACTTGCTGAAATCCTCAATGGACGTAATCAACCCGCCCATCGCCCCGTAGGAACCGTCGTGCAATAGCGGTTCCTCCAACCATTGTTCGTCCTGCCAGCGGTAGCCGAGGACCAGCCGCCCGGCCCGAACCTTTGTGTATTCCCACTGGGTGTCGTTCATGCCCAGGGGCCTCAGAATAGCGTCGGTGATGTACTGCTGATAGGCCTTACCCGACACGACCGTGATGATGCGGCCCAGCATGGCAAAACCCAGATTACTGTATTCGTAGGCGAAGCTCGGCACATTGGCGTTCGAGATACCGCCTTTTATCAGGTTCAGTAAATCGTCATCGGAGTCGGCTAACTGGCGGTCGCCCCAGGGGTTGTCTTCGGGGAAACCGGCCGAGTGCGTCATCAGGTTGCGGACCGTGATGCGCGGGGCATCGGTGGTGAGATACTTATGGGTTTTTAGTTCTGGAATGTACTGCTCGGCGGGGTCGTCTAAGCGCAGCTTGCCTTCATCGCGAAGTTTCAGAATCGCCATCGCCGTCAGGCTTTTAGTCATCGACGCAATGCGAAACAGTGATTTGGTCGTAGCGGGTATTTTCTTCGCTACGTCGGCGTAGCCCATCCCGCCCGAATACACTAATTGCCCGTCCAGCACAATCCCGAACGCCAATCCTGGGTAGTGAAACTTCTCGGCCCGGTCGCGGTACAGTTTCTCCACGATGGGAAACGCAGCTTCCAACTTTTTCAACCGGTCGGCGTCGGCAAAAGTGGGCGGCTGATAGCTGTTAACAAAGGGGACAGTGGTCATGGTACGAACAGGCGACTGGGCGCAGGCCGTGCCAATGATAAGAAATGGCAGGAACAAATGCTTCATAGAATAACAAATTCGGTAATTCAACTGGCGTAAACGTTTTGTTTTCATTTCTTCCCCGGTACTGCTTCATCAGCATCGTATACGCTATGTTCAACTGGCTACCGGTTGTTCCAACAAGAATAAGCGTTTTCGACTGACTTTTTTTTAATTTCAAACGATTCTTTTGGCATAAGCAACAACCGCAACCGATACACGATGCATTCACCATAAGTTAATTGCTTTCCCATGCTGTTTGCCGGTATTTCGATAAAACGGTCAGTGAGTTGAAGGCGGTCCTGTCAGGGAAATGACCGCTGCCTAAATCGTTCATAATCAGTGACTCAAACTACGCTACATTTAGAACTGAACACTGACTGGTATTGGCACTAATGGCCGTCCACCTGCTAACCGGGCTATCGTTTGACTAAACGGTAGATGATGTGTGATAGACAGATACTGAATTCGAGTAAGTCACTTTACACAGCTGGTGTTTATGGGCAAACGATCCACCATTTCCATTCAGTTAATGAGGGGTTTATCGTGCGTTATCCTGCTTGGCTTTGTTTCGCTGGGAACAAGGGGGCAAAACCAGCGCCCCAATATTATCTACATCATGGTGGATGATTTGGGTTATGCCGACTTAAGTAGTTACGGACGGAAGGATTATCAAACCCCGCACTTAGATAAACTGGCCGCTCAGGGTATGACGTTTAGGAATGCCTACGCAGCGGCACCTGTGTGCACCCCCAGCCGGGCCGCGTTCATGACGGGGCAGTATCCAGCCCGTGTCCCGGTTGGTTTAATTGAGCCGTTAGAAGGGTCAGCCAAAGACAGTATGCTGGGTCTTACGCCCAGCCATCCCTCGGTTGCTACTCACCTCAGCGCGAACGGGTACGAAACGTTCCTGATTGGCAAATGGCATTTGGGAATCAAACCCGAATGTAGCCCCCTGCGAAACGGGTTCGACTATTTCTACGGATTCAAAGCAGGAGCCGTTGACTATATTTCCCACAAGTCTCCTGAAAACCGCCGTCGCGATCTTTATGAAAACGAACGACCCGTAGTTACTGAAGGCTATATGACTGATCTACTGAAAGAGAAAGCAATTGAGCTTATCAAACGGACTCATACCAAACCCTTCTTTATGTCGCTTATGTTTAGTGCGCCCCACTGGCCCTGGCAGGCTCCCGGCGCACAAGCCTACTCTGATACGCTTCCGTTCACTGCCGGAGGATCGCCAGCAACGTATGCGGGTATGATGAGCAGCCTGGATCGTGCCGTTGGCGACATCATGAAGGCACTGGACGAGCAAAATCTGGCCGCCAATACGGTTGTCATTTTTACCAGTGACAACGGGGGAGAACGCTTCTCGAACATGGGCATCTACAAAGGTCGAAAGATGCAGTTATGGGAAGGTGGAATTCGAGTGCCTGCCTTTGTGCGGTGGCCACAAAAAATCAAACCCGCCACCATGACCAATCAGGTCGCCATCACCATGGACTGGACAGCGACCATCGTATCGCTGGCAGGGGGCAAGCCTTCGGGCAATATGGGTTCAGATGGGATCGATTTAATGCCAGTGATGACGGGTCAGAGCAACGAAGTCTCGCGAACCTTGTACTGGCGAATCTTTCAGCGTATGCAACATAAGGCCTTGAGGAAGGGAAACTGGAAGTACCTACAGGATGAAAAAGGCAACGCTTATTTATTTGATTTAGCCACAGATCCTACCGAAGCGACTAACCTCCGGGAAAAACAGGTACGCATCTTCGGGAAAATGCAGACACTTTATGCAAAATGGGAGACCAGCGTTCTTAAACCCGTGCCCTTGAAGTAAGGTTTTGTCGGTTAGCTTGCTACAGGTTCGAGGGGTTTTTCCATAACGATGAATGACAGCGGCTGCTTGGGCAACCCAAAACGTGGGTCGTCCATCGGGAAGGGTTCGGTTTCGCCGGTGGGCCGGTAGCCGCGCCGTTCGTAAAAAGCAATCAGTTCGTGGCGCTGCGGAATCACCGTCATCGTCATGGCCCGGCAGTTGCGGTCGCGGGCAACCTGCTCAGCGGCTGCCATCAACTGCTTGCCAATGCCGCCCGCCTGCGCATCGGGCGAAACCGTCAGCATACCCAGGTACAATGCATCGCCTTTCGTCTCCAGATACACGCAGCCAATCAGTTGACCGGCGTCTACGTATTTCAGGATGGTAGCTTTCGGATTATTCAGCATCGCTTTCAGCCCGGCTTCGTCCGTTCGGATACCGTCGAGCAGGTCGGCTTCGGTGGTCCAGCCCCGGCGCGAACTTTCGCCCCGGTAGGCGCTCTGTACTAATTCGCTCAGGGCCGGAATGTCCTGTTCAGTGGCAGGCAAAATGGTTGCATCGTTCATAGACCGCAAAGGTAGCGGAGTTACGAATGTGTAGGTTGTCCCGGACAGCATCCTGCCGCTTACTTCCTGACCAGTTCGCCCCCCGCGTCGGCCCCATCCTGCCTTGCCCGTTTCACTACCTCCCGGCCGACTTTATGGCCTATGTCTAAGCCAACGACATTGTCAATGCGGAAGTGAACGCCCCCTTCAAAGCGCGACTCGGCGGCTTCTTTGGCTTTGTCGGAGAAATAACGGGCGTCTTCCGGAAACAGGTAATTCAGCACGGTAGCCCGTGCGTTGGAAATCGTTGCGTGGCCCGACGGATAGCCGGGGTGCGGGGGTGTGCTCAACAGGGGCGGCACGTAGGTCGTGTCATACTGATCGGGCCGAATTGACCAGTAGGTGTATTTAGCATCCCAACAAGCAATAACCCCATCGTTAGCGGCAACGGCCAGCAACATGTAAACACGGGCGGACCGGGGTGCGTTGAGGTGCTGGTTCGTTTCAAACAGTTTTCGATTCGCGGCCTCGCTCCAGAAATCGTTAAAAGCCCAATAAAACGCCCGATCCATGGCAGCGGGCGACCGTTTAAACTGTCTCAACTCCTTCATAGCATCAGCCGGGTCGGGCGGTGGTCCCGGCCGAAACTGACTACCGGTCGAGAGAACCCAGGGTTTATCATGCCCCGCCATCGGCGTAATCGGCGGTCGTTTGTCGTTCCACAGGCCTGGCCCGGTGGGTCGTTTTCCATCCCAAACGGCGTCGGACCCGTCGGTTTTAGCCCGCTCAATCACCGCTTCGGCTACGCGCTTACCCAGTTCAAAACCGGCTTTCACATCGCTGGGATACGCCACCCCCGCCAGCACCCGCGACCGCCCCACGTCCTCGGCCACCCGTCGGATCGAATCCGCTTTGGCCGGAAAGAGATACCCCAAAATCGCGGCCGCTGCCCCCGCCGTTACCGAGTGCTCGCAGGGGTATGATGGACTATCGGGGGCAGTCAGGTAAGGCGTCAGGGTTTTATTTTGGGATGGTCGGGGGCGACGGTACGCCTGTTTGCTTTGCCAGGCCGCAATGGTGGCGTCGTAGATCGCCACGTTCATCAGCGCTTTTGCCCGGACCCAGGCGGGTGGAAATGAACGATAGAGTTGCTCAGCGATGGTTTGCCAGCGATAACCCGGTGCCCCGGCGTTCCAGTAGGTAATGAGCCGCACAGCCGACGAGTCTCGCTGACGCTGCGCGTCGAGCAGTTCTTTTACTTCGGACTGCGTGGCTTTAGCATCGGGCGGGGGCGGTAACTGATACGCTTTGCCCGACGGAATGACCCAGGTTTTCCAGGAACCAGCCCCCGGTTCAATCTGAGCGAGACTCTGCCGACCAAGTAACAGGCAGAGCGCAATAAGAATTATTCTCATGTCAATTAACGTAGTCAGATTTAGTAAGGCAAAGCTAAATCCGACTACGTTAATTGACATAGCGCAATAATCCCCTTATGAACAAGGGTTTATACGCATTTATACTACTTACTCGGTCTTCTTCTTGTCAGCCGGAGCCTTCTCTGGCGACGATCCGGCTTTGGCGGGGGGCGTTGCGGGTGTAGTAGCCGCAGCCATCGGGTTACCATCCTTGTCAAGCTCCACGACTTCGTAGCCAAGTCGTTCCAAACCGGGTTTGATGAGCGCTTTGTTGCCAATTACCGCAATGACCATGTTATTGACGGGCAGCCGTTTCCGGGCAATGGCGTCGATCTCCGCTTTCGTGATGTTCTTAAGAATCGCACTCTGCTGCTCCACAAAGTTTTTAGGCAGGTCGTATTTGATAATATCGTACAGGAAATACGCTTTTTGGAGGGATGTTTCGTAGCGGAGCGCATCACGCTGACCCACCGAGCTTTTCAGAAACGCCAGTTCATTGTCCGTGATGCCCGTTTTGCCGTAGTTGGTGATCTCCTTCACAAACTCTACGACCGAGCTGTCCGTAGCCGCAGCTCTTACCCCCGCCTGGGCTGTGAAGGGACCGGGCGTTTGGGTGCTATTGAAACCCGACCGCGCTCCGTAGGTCCAGCCCTTATCCTCTCGCAGGTTCAGGTTGATGCGGCTGTTGAAGGCTCCGCCAAGAATGTAGTTCGCCAGCCCCGTCCGGTAATAATCGCCGGTGGCGTCGAAGGGCAGGTCCGTTACGTAACCGATTCTAATCTCCGATTGGGGAGCTTTGTCCTTGTCAACCAAATAGATACGGGTCTTATCCACTTTGTTCTTAACGGCCACGTTGGGCAGTTTGACGGGTTTAGCCGCCCACTGGCTCAAAAACGCGAGCTTGGGTTTCAGGGTCGCCTGGTCCACGTCGCCGACAACAACCAGGTTAGCCACCGAAGGCGAAAAGTTATCCTTGTAAAATGCCTTCACATCATCCAGTGTGAGACTCTCCACTGTTTTGGTCGTGCCGCTAACCGGGACGCCCCGGATGTTATCGTTGCCGTACAACAGTTTGCTATACGCCTTGTTGGCAATCACGACGGGTTGCGTGCCCTGGTTGGCAATGTTCTCCAACTGCTGTTTTTTCAGCCGATCAAAATCGTCAGTAGCGAATTTCGGACGAAACAACTTCTCTTCCACTAAGGCAAGCGTCGCGTCCAGCGTCTTGGTGGGCGACTCGACAATAACCCCCAACTCTTCGGAACTTGCGTAAACCTGAATGCTGCTGCCCAGCTTTTCCAACTCCGCAGTCAGTTGCTCAGTTGTGTACTTTTGGGTGGCTTCGTTCAGCATGGCCGCCGTCAGTTGCGCAATACCCGCTTTGGCCGGATCATTGGCCGACAGGTAGTGCCCGCCTTTAACGGTGAGCAGCATCGTCACGGTGGGCACTTCGTCGTTTTTAGCCGCGATCAGCTTCAGGCCATTGGGCAGTTTATCGGTCCAGAACGGCGGCACTTTCAGCGTCGGGCTGGGACCCGAAGCGGGTTTCTTGCTTCGGTCGAACGAGTCTTTCGCTTTGGCGTACGTCAGGCCATTGTAGCCGTAATCTGGTGCCTGGTAGCCCGCCGTCGACGCGGTGTAGTTGTCCGGGTGCGTTACGATGTCTTTCTTCTCCTTCGGGTAAACGGTCAACACCACCGCGTGTTTCCCCTTGATGTACTGATTATACACCCGCATGACATCAGCTTTCGTCACCGCCCGGTACCGCTTCAACTCCTGGGGCAGGTAGTTAGGCGTACCGACAAACGTCTGAAAAGCAGCCAGCTGAGACACCTTACCGGATACGCTCGACAGCGCCGAAATGATGTCGGCCTCGCGGGTAGCCCGGAACTGGGCGATGTCGTCGTCGGTTACGCCACGGGCTTCAAACTCAGTCAGCGCCCGGCGCAGCATGGCTTCAGTAGTGTCCAACCGCACCTCCGGAAACGGCATGATGGAAAACACAAATTCACCCGCCAGTTCCGACGCCGGATTGTTGGCGTACGCCTGCACCGCCTTCCCGTTCTTCACGAAGTTTTTGTAGAACAGCGCCGTTTTGCCCCCACCGATAATCTCCGCCAGCGCGTCTAACGGGGCTTCGTCGGGGTGAAAGCGGGGCACACCCGCATACGTCACGTCCAACCGTGGAAAGCGGATGTTGTCTTCGTAAGACACGTAGCGGTCCTTGTCCAGCACGACCGGTGGCACCACGGTTTTCGTCACCGCCGGGCCTTTGGGGATCGGGCCGAAATACTTCTCGGCTAATTGGACCACTTGTTTAGCGTCCACGTCGCCCCCCACCGTCAGCACGGAGTTATTAGGGCCGTACCAGCGCAGGAAGAAGTTTTTCAGGTCATTCACGTTCACCCGGTTCAGGTCTTCGATGTAGCCGATGGTGAGCCAGGAGTACGGGTGTCCGTAGGGATAGAGCGTTTTGCGCGTGTATTCACTTGCGAGGCCATAGGGGCGGTTGTCATAGTTCTGGCCCCGCTCATTTTTGACGGTCTCCCGCTGAATTTCAAACTTCTTCTGCGACACCGCGTCGAGCAGAAAACCCATCCGGTCGGCTTCGAGCCAGAGTGCCCGCTCCAGCTGATTGCTCGGCACGGTTTCAAAATAATTGGTCCGGTCGCTGTTGGTCGTCCCGTTGAGCGTTCCGCCCGATTCGGTCACGATCTTGAAGTGTTCATCGTCGGCCACGTGGTCGGACCCCTGGAACATCATGTGCTCAAAGAAGTGAGCAAACCCGGACTTGCCGATTTCCTCACGGGCTGAGCCGACGTGGTACGTCACGTCTACGTGAACGACGGGATCGGAGTGATCTTCGTGGACGATAAGCGTCAGGCCGTTGGGCAGTACGTATTTTTCGTAAGGAATGAGCAACTCGCCTTCTCTGCGGGTTACCTTCTCTATTAACTTCGTTTGCGAATAGGCCGTGCCTGCCAGTAGCCAGACCAGCAGCATTGACCAATAAACGGTAACTTTTTTCATGTCAGGTATTTTACAGAAATAAGCCCCTAAAGTAGGAAATTTTTCAGGCTTTACGTACGCCATTGATTATGAAGCTACCCATCACTTTTGCTATCGTACTTACGCTGACAGCAGGCTCGGCCTGGGCACAATCCATCGAGTCCAGCGTCTATGCGTGGGCGAATGCGCCGGTAACGAAAAAGACCAGTTCCGAACAACGGACGCTCCTGGAAGGCAGCACGGTCGACTTCCGGCATATTAAAATTCACGCAACTACCCTCCCACCCCATCAGGCTCCGCACCCGGCCCATACCCATGACGACGAGGAGCTTATCATTATTAAAGAGGGCGAATTAACCGTGACTATTGCCGGTAAAACGAAAACGCTCGGTGCCGGAAGCATCGCCTTGATGATGCCGGGCGACGAACACGGCTTTGATAACAAGAGCGACAAACCAGCCACCTACTACGTGATGCGGTATGAATCGAAAGAACCGGCCAATGCGGAGCGGGGCCAGAAAGCGGGTGGCTCGTTCTGGGTCGACTGGAATGAGGTGGCGTTTAAACCGCATGATAAAGGCGGTATTCGGCGGATGTTCGACCGCGCTACGGCCATGACCAAACGCTTCGAGATGCACGTAACGACGCTCAACGAGGGGTTGTGGAGCCACCCGCCCCACACGCACCGGGCCGCCGAAATCCTGCTGATGATTGACAATTCGGCGCAGGAAAGCATCGACGGCAAATTACACCCTGCCACGGTGGGCGATCTGATCTTCCTGGAATCCAACGTGCCCCACGCCATTCAAAATACCAGCCGAACCGCACCGGCGGACCGGTCGGCCCGGCAGAAAAGCTGCACGTATTTTGCGTTTCAGTTTGAGTAGTGAGAGGTATCACGGGCTTCAGCCCGTACTTCTGTGAAAATGCGGACTGAAGCCCGTGATACCTACTTGTTACTCCCCGACAGTTTACCGGCTGGTTTGTAATCGGTTAGCTGGCTTTCTACTTTGCTGCGGTCGCCCACGACGATCACCGTCATGGTCTGCGGATTGATATATTTCTGAGTGGTCTGCTGCACCTGCTCCGGCGTAACGGCCATCACGTTTTTAACGTAATTGCTCAGGTAGCTATCGTCTAATCCGTGAAAATCGACGAACGACAACTGGTTGATAATACCGCCCGGATTGGAGTTGCGAAGCACAAAAATCCCCGACTCATAGTTCTGAATGCCCGTTAGCTCCGCTTTTGAGGGGGGCGTGCTGCGCATCAGGTTCACCTCCTTCATGATTTCGTTCAGCGACGCGCCCGTGTTCGCCGTCGTCACGTCGGCCCGTTCAGTCCAGGTCGCGCCCCGGTAATACGTGTTGATTGAACTGTAGGGAGAATAGGTGTAACCCTTGTTCTCGCGGATGTTGCTCGTGATGCGCGACCCAAACGAGCCGCCCAGAAGCGAATTAGTCACGACCATCGACACGTAGTCGGGCTGCGACGGGTCAATCATTGGCAGACCAACAATCAGCGTCGACTGCGGGGCACTGGGCCGGTCGACCAGGGCAAACCCTTTCCCCGTGGCCGGTTTGGCAATCGGTATGTTCGGTTCCGGTCCCTTCCGCCAGCTACCCAGCGAAGTCCGAATAGCTTTCTCAACCGCGCCCTGATCGAATTTACCCGCTACGTACACCTGCGTGCGCTGCGCCCCAAACTGAGCGTCGTAGAAGCCCCGGACTTTGGCTAAGTCATAACTCGTCAGCATCTCCTCGGTTGGGTAAATCCGTCCGTAGGGCTGATCGGGGTACATGGCAGCCGCAAATTTTTCGTTGGCCTGCGACTGAGGCCGTGATTTTTCAACGGTTAAATCCCGTTTCAGGTTGGCTTTTAGACGCTCAAGTTCCGACGCGGGCAACTTTGGATTCATCAGCACGTCGGCCAGCAGGCTCACTAAGGCGGGTGCGTATTCCGACAGCACCGAACCCGACAGGACCATCGAGTTGAAGTTGGAGTACACCGAAATTGAGCCACCCATCCGGGCCACTTCTTCCGACAGCGCCTGGGCCGTGCGGGAGGTCGTCCCTTCCTGAATCAGTTGCGCCAGCAGATCAGAGAGCCAGACTTCATTGGCCTTCTCGTGCATGTTACCCGTTCGGACCTGAATACTGACCGTCACTTTGGGGACGTCACCGTAGGGCACCAGCGACGCTTTTAAGCCATTATCCAGCGTAATGGCCTGCCGCTTGGGCAGGGTAAAATCTTTGGGTTTCCCACCCTCCGGCGGGGTTTGTTTCTGAGCCAGCAGCGAACCCGCTGTCAGGGTTATGCTGGTGAGGAGTACAAGAATGCGTTTCATAGATCAGTTGGCTTTTTTGACGGGTTCGACAAACAGGAGCGTACGGTTGGTGGGGCGCAGGTACTCGCGGACGGTGCGCTGGATGATGGCCGGAGTTATTTTCCGAAATTCATCTTCGAGGGTGTTGATGCGGTCCGGTTTATTGTCGAACAGCGCCAGCGACGCCAGCATGTCGGCCCGGCCGAATCCGGAACTGACGTTGTCGTACAAGGCCGAGCGCAATTTCACCCGCGCCAGGTCTAACTGCGGCTGGGCGACGCCGTTTTTATCAATATCGGCGATGACCCGGTCCAGCTCCCGCACTACTGAATCGGCGGGAACGGCGCTGTCGTGGATCAGGTCGCCCATCCAGAGCATCGGACCTTTGTAGTTGAACATATTGCCTAAGTAGTTGATGCCGCCGGACACGGTGCTGGTGTAGCCTTTTTTCTGAACCAGCGTCTGATATAGTTTACTGTCGTTGCCCTGTAGGAGAAGCTGATCGAGCAGGCCCATGGCGTAATATTCGGGCGTGTTGCGTTCGGGCATCTGGTAGGCGAATGCCAGGGCGGGTTTGTTCGCTAAGGAATCTTTCTTGATCGCCCGCTTTTCCTTTTCCTGACGCGGCTCCGAAATGTCGGGCTGCGCGGGCAGCTTGACCGACGGAATACCCGCAAAATACTTTTCGATAAACTGCTTAGCCTGCGCCGGTTCAAAATCACCGACAATGGCCAGCACGGCGTTGTTGGGCACGTAATACGTTTTGAAGAACTTCTTAACGTCGTCCAACTGAGCCGCGTCTAAGTCTTTGAGGTCGCCGTAGAAGTTGTGGGCGTTGTACCAGTTCGTGTTAGCGTACTGCGGCATGTCCAACCACGGGAAGCCACCGTAAGGTGCGTTGAGCACGTTGACCCGCACTTCACTCTTCACCACGCCCTGTTGGTTGGTCAGGTTTTCCTGGGTGATGGCCAATCCCTTCATGCGGTCGGCTTCGGCCCAGAGTGCGGTTTCCAGTTTGTGCGCGGGCAGGGTCTCAAAATAGTTAGTGAAGTCGAAACGCGTAGAGCCATTGAGAACGCCCCCGTTTTTCTGCACCAACTGGATAAATTCCATCTTACCCAAGTTCTCCGACCCCTGGAACATCATGTGCTCAAACAGGTGGGCAAAGCCGGTACGGTCGCGCGGCTCAATCCTGAAGCCAATGTTGTAGTACACCGCCGTGGTGACGGTTGGGCTGGTGCGGTCCGGCGACAGAACAACCCGCAACCCGTTGGGCAGTTTGTAGTAGTCAACCGGAATGGCAAAACCAGCAACGGGCGTAGCGGCTGGCGCGGTTTGCCCGCAGACCACCGTCGTCGTCAGCAACGCCAGCAGGGACAAACCACCTAAGCGACTTCGTAGTCGGGGCGTTAGTAGATTGATAAAGAGCATACGTATGGAGTTAGTGTTTGGCTTAAACATAAGGCATTTCGTGTTTTTTTTAATCGCGTTTTTGGCTGAACGGAAAAACGTGCGGATGAGTAGAAACGAAATAGCCTGAACGAGCTGATCGCTTTTCAGTTATTAGATTGGTAACTGCTATAAATTGACCAGAACGCAACCTCAACAATCCATGTCTTTTTACTCTGCTCAACCTGAAGATTTGCTCTTTGATGCCGCCCGCCGGGGAGACGCGGCTTACCTCAAGCAGGTGATTGATAACGGCATGAACATCAATGTGCAAAATGACAAAGGCTTCACGCCCCTGGTCGTTGCCGCCTACGATGGTCACGCCGAAGCCACCAAACTCCTGCTGGAGGCCGGGGCTTATGTCGATGTGCAGGACGTTAGTGGCAATACGGCCCTGATGGGCGTTAGTTTTAAGGGTTATGCCGAGATCGCCCAACTGCTGATTGACTACGATGCCGACCTGAACATTCAGAATGGCAATGGCGGCACCGCGCTGATGTTCGCCACGCTGTTCGGTCGGAATCAGATCGTGAAACTGCTCGTCGAACGCGGTGCCGACCAATCCATTCAGGATGTCCGGGGACTGACGGCGCGGGGTCTGGCCCATCAGCAGGGTAACGAAGAAGCGATGAAGTGGCTTGCCTGACGGCTACTTGCCACCCGGCCGCGTGGGGCGTACCTCAATCTTGCTGGGCAGGGTGCGGGGATTCATTTTCAGGAGATCGTACACCAGTTCACCAATGTCTTCGGGCTGAATTTTCCAGGCGTCTTTCTCACTCACCGCGTTGTCACCAAACTCCGTTGCCACCGAGCCGGGCATAATAGTGCTTACCTTGATGCCTTCGCTGCGGAGGTCGAGCATGATGGCCTGTGTGAAACCGACCAGTCCAAATTTGCTGGCGTTATAGGCCGATCCTTTCTCGAAGAAATTCGTCCCGGCCAGACTCGCAATCGTGATAAAATAGCCTTTGGTTTGGGTCAGGGCGGCTATTGTCGCTTTGGCGGTGTTAAACACACCCGTCAGGTTGATGTCGATGGTTTCCTGCCACTGTTCGGGCGTTAGCTCCTGAATGGGCGCAAAATGGCCCACCCCCGCGTTGGCAATGACGTAATCTAAGCGCTCCCACTGCTCAACGATGGTATCGACCACGCGTTGCTGCGACGCCAGATCGCGCACGTCGGCGGCCAAACCCAGCGCGTGACCGGGCTTGATCTCGTTTAATTTGGCCGCAGCCAACTCAGCCGCCACCGATGAGCGGCTGGTGATCGCAACCTTCACACCTTGGTTGATGAGTACTTCGGCCACGCCGTAACCAATGCCTTTTGAACCGCCCGTGATGAGCGCCGTTCTGATATGATCTGCCATAAAAAACGTAAGTTGAACAGCCACCGATTGAGTCGTCGGCAAACTTGGGCGATAACCCGGCGGGCGATGGGAATGTTTCCGTTACCGGGAAAGAACCTTGTCTAAAGTCTGTTGTCACCGCTTCTGCGTCAGTTGCAGCGAACTGTCGTTGATCTCAAACGCTTTGCCTTTCAACAAATTAATCACTTCGGCACCGGCCAGCAGCACCGGGCCGTAGCTATGGGCGGCATAGATGTTAATGGGACGGTGGTAATAAAACGCCGGGTCGAAGCCCATGCCGGTCCCAACGCAGGTCCCTTCGACCTGCCCTTTGTCGGTCACTTTGGTCGATACGGCGTTCCAGCCCAGCAGCGTCATGGGCGCGTAGGCCAGCCCGTCGATCCAGCCCCGATTAATGGCCCTGGCGATGGAAAACACGTAAATAGCCGTGGCCGACGTTTCTAAGTACGAGTCGTTGCGGTCGAGCAACTGGTGCCAGAATCCCGACCCCGACTGGCAGGCGGCTAACCCGCGCACATGGGCCAGCAGCAGGTCGAGCACGGCCGCACGACCCGGATGATTGGCGGGCAGCACGTCCAGCAACTCCACCTTGGTCATGATGGCCCAGCCGTTGGCCCGCGCCCAGTGAAACTCGGGGTGATCGCTCATGCCTTCGACCCAGCCGTGCATGTACAGTCCTTTTTGCCGATTAAACATGCGCTGGGAAAACTGTAGCACCTGTTTCACGGCTTCATCGTAGTATTTAGCGTCGCCGGTCAGCCTGCCCATCTGCGCCAGTGCGGGTACGGCCATAAACAGATCGTCGAGCCAGAGCGTGTTGGGCTGGGGCCGGTTGCGGGCCAGTGTACCATCGGCCAAGCGGTGTTCTTTTTTGGTGATGTAATCGATGTAGGTGTCAATTTGCGGACGCAGATCAACCTTAACACCCCCACCCCGGCTGGCCTGAATCATGGCCGCACACATGGCCCCGGCATCGTCGAGGGCGTGGGGGGCCAGCATTTGCCGCAGGGGACGCTCTGGCGTACCGGCCGGTGCGGTACCGGTATTGGCGGTTGGGTCGGCGTTGACCGGCGCCTGAAAATACGGAATCAGATTAGCCAGAAACGTGAGCCGCTGGTTGGTGTAGTCGGCGTAGCGCGGGTCGCCGGTAGCCTCGCCCGCCCGCAGCATACCCGTGTAGGTAACGCCCCATTCGTAACTCGTCAGTCGATAATCGCCGGGTTTGATAATGGCGTTGGGGTTAAACCTCGTGAAGTCGGTAATCGTCTGGCTCGTCTGCCGGTCAACTACCTGCATTGGCGTCACCTCGTTCAGATACCCATGAACCCGGCTCAGCACCTTTGTCACGTCGGCCACGCTGGGCTGACCGTAGGGCACCGGGTAATCGGGTTTCAGCAGGTGCAGGGGCGTGGTGGAGTCGTTGGCTTTCGGCGGGGTACTCTGGCTCAATACGGGCAGAGTGATAATGGCGGCTCCCAGTAAGAGAAGGGCGGGCAAGGCGGTGGTGTAGGTCATTCCAGCACGAGTCGATATACGTTTGTTAGACGTAAGACGGCCAATACCCGGTTTTACTTTCTGAGTACCGACGCTACGCCCCCACGAATTTGAGCAGATCGCGGTAAATGACGTTTTTCTTCCAGTACAACTGCGTTGCCATCCCCACGTGTTTCTTGTCCGGCAACACCGAGTAGGTGTGAGTCACGCCAAACTCCTGAAGCTTCTTATCAAACTTAGCGGTGCTGTTGGTGATGCTGGGATACGTCCGGCCGCCCGTGTAGAGCAGCATCGGCGGGCTGGTTTTTCCAACGAAGTACATGGGCGATACAGACCGCCAAACGGCCGGGTCATTTCCGAATGGCACTAAGTATTGCTGGTCGTTGGCGTACTCCATTTTTTGTAAATAGTCGTACATATCCAGCCCGGCCGCATCATCAAGAATAGCGCCTTTAACGGGATTACGGCCCAGGCCAAGTTTCGTAAACAGTTCGTCTTTGGTGGCCAGCAGCGCAGCCAATCCGCCACCGGCTGAATGACCCATCGTGAAAATTCGGGCTGGATCGCCCCCAAAATTGACGATGTTCCGGGTAGTCCATAGGACGGCGCGGGCAGCATCGTCGGCCATGCAGGGAACAACCACATCAGGCGCAAGCCGGTAATTGATAATGACGGCGACAACCCCCTGCTTGGCCAGCCTGCGCCCGATGAAGCTGTACAGATTTTTATTACCGCTGTCCCAGTTACCGCCGTGGATAAAAACGATCACGGGATGTAAATTTCTCGATTTTTTCCTGGGCTGATACACGTCGAGCACATGCCGGTCAGCGCTGAAATCGGGCGACGTGGCGGCTACATAGTATATGTTTTTTGTCCGTTTGCTGGGTCGGGCAACCGCGCATTCATTGGCGATCAGGACTAAAAAAAGAAAAACTATCCCGGTAATCAGGGCGGCAGGAATTTGCCAAAGGAAGCGCGAGAGAATCATTTTATGTGCGATGTACGAGTCGGTCCGGTTCTGTTGCGGGCGTCTATCAACACATACGACGGGAACGATGTTTGAGTTTGGTGATTGAGCGTTGGCGGAAGCCAGAATGGGGTTAATAGCCGCTCAGGTCGATTTCAGTCGTGTCGATCATCTCGACCCGCTTGCCCATCTTTTTCTGGATGATTTTGAAGTGATGCTCATCATCAGGTATGATAAGCGAGATAGCTTCGCCAGGAGATTCCGCGCGGCCCGTCCGGCCAATCCGGTGGATGTAATCTTTCGGCGAACGGGGCAGCTCAAAGTTGATGACATAGGGCAGAAACTGAATGTCGATGCCCCGCGACATCAGGTCAGTAGCGACCAGCACAGGCAGCTTCCCCGCTTTGAACTGGGCGAGGGCATCCGTGCGGGCACCCTGCGTTTTTTTGCTGTGAATCGAAGCCGCCCGGATGCCGTTTTTGGTAAGCTTCACCACCACATTATCGGCTGTTCGTACCGATGAAACGAACACCAGCACCTGCTGCATTTTACCCGACTTAATCAGGTAACGCAGCAACGGCCCCTTGCGCTCCGCATCGACGCGATACGCCGTTTGTTTAATCAACTCCAGATGCTCCGTTTCCTCGATTACCTCAATCTTGACCGGGTTCCGCAGCAGGTTCTGATTAATATCCTGAATGGCATCGCCCAGTGTAGCCGAAAATAAAATGGTCTGTCGTCTACCCGGCAACAGGTCGAACACCTGATCCATCTCGTCGGCGAAGCCCAGATCCAGCATTTTGTCGGCTTCGTCGAGCACCAGAATCTCAACATCCGACAGGCGCAGGGCGTTAGACGCCACCAAATCCAGGAGTCGGCCCGGCGTGGCCACTACAATTTCAGCCCCGTAGACCGCCACCATCTGCGGGTTGATAGCCACCCCGCCGTAGACCGCCACCGTCTTAACCGGAGCCGTCAGCGCAGCACTAAACGTTTGGAATACCTCTGCTACCTGAGCGGCCAACTCGCGCGTCGGCACCAGCACCAACACACTAACGCGTTTCGTCGTAACGGTTTTTGTCCGGTGAAACAGTTCCAGAATGGGCAGCACAAAACTGGCGGTCTTTCCTGACCCGGTTTTGGCGATGCCCAGAATATCTTTCCCCTGCAAAATGGCCGGAATGGCGTCCTGCTGAATGGGGTACGGTTTTGCGTAGTGCAGTTCGGTTACGGCATCTACCAGCGGCTGGGACAGGCCCAGAGATTTAAAAGACATGAGCTTGTTACTTATTTTTTGCCGCTTCGTTTAATGGGTCGGCCGTACTTGAGCATTTTCTCGGCGGCATGGTCGCGCCGGACGTTTACTTTCTGATTTTTGAGCGCTTTCTCGTGAAACGCCGGGCCGATGTCCTCCCGTTTAGGTGCTTTCGGCTCAACAATTTTCATGTGTATTTTCGGCTGTTCGTCCTCGGTCAGTTCATCGGAAATGACAAGGTTCTCGGGCAACGGCAGCATCGGAACTTTGTATTGCATCAGGTGCTCAATGGCCGTTTGCTGTTCCGTTTCGCGCTCGGTAATGAACGATATGGCAATGCCGCTTTTGTCGGCCCGGCCGGTGCGACCAATGCGGTGAATGTAATTTTCAGCGACCTCGGGCAGGTCGAAATTGATTACGTGCGACACTTCGGCCACGTCTAAGCCACGGGCAATGATGTCGGTCGCGATCAGAATTCGGTACGTTCCGGCTTTGAACTGATTGACCGCGTCGAAGCGTTGGTTCTGCGCTTTGTTGGAGTGGATAACGCCAACCTGCTCGGCAAAATCACCGGTCAGTTCATCATATAACTGATTAGCCAACTGCTTGGTGGCCACAAAGACGAGCACTTTTGTCATCTCAGCATTCTGGCGCAGCAGAAAATTCAGCAGATTCACCTTCGTGTAAAAGTTAGGCACCTGGTAAGCCCGTTGATCGATGGTTTCCAGCGGGGTGCCCACGGGCGCGGCCTCCACCCGAACGGGGTTTGTAAAAAACGTATCCATCAACGCCGACACCTCGTCGGTAAGGGTTGCCGAAAACAGCAGATTTTGCCGTTTAGGCGGCAGCAAGTCCAGAATCGTCTTCAGTTGGGTACGGAATCCGAGGTTAAGCATCTCATCGACTTCGTCGATGATGAGTCGTTTGATGGCTTTCGACTTCACGGCCCCGCTCATCAGCAAATCGACCAACCGGCCGGGCGTTGCCACCAGCACGTCGGCACCCTGCTGCACCTCGGCGGCTTGTGGTTTCAGGTTCACGCCCCCATACACACCCACCGTCAGCACGTTCATGTGAACCGTCAGCGCCCGGACCGTTTCCACCACCTGCACCACCAATTCCCGCGTCGGCACGATGATGAGCACTTGCGGAATTCGGGTGGTAGAAAACTGAAACAGCCGCAGACAGGGCAACAAATAAGCAATGGTTTTGCCGGTGCCCGTCTGCGCAATGCCGCACACGTCGCGCCCCGACATGGCCACCGCAAACACCCGTTCCTGAATAATCGTCGGTGTTGTGTAGCCCAAATCACTCAGCGCATTGAGCAGGGGTTTATTCAGATTCAGTTCGTCGAACGTCATGGCAATTGGCATCGTAATAAGCCACAAAGGTACGGTTAATCCATAAGCCGTACCTTTGCGCCATGATATCCGATTTACAACCCGCGCAAATCCTGGCCAATCTGGGCATTACAGCCCTGAACCCGATGCAGGAGGCCGCGCAGAACGCCATCCGGCAGGACAATGACACGTTCCTGATCGCGCCCACCGGGTCGGGCAAGACGGTGGCGTTTCTGTTGCCCGTTCTGGAACTACTCAAGCTGGGTCGCTCAGGCGTGCAGTGCCTTGTTCTGGCTCCGTCGCGCGAGTTAGCGATGCAGATTGAGCAGGTCTGGAAAAAGATGGCGACCGGCTATAAGGTGAACGTGTGCTACGGTGGGCATTCGGTCGAAACGGAGATTAACAACCTGAGTAACCCACCTGCGCTGCTCATTGGCACACCCGGCCGCATCTGCGACCACATCGAACGCCGGTCGTTTGCGCTGGATGGCATCCATACGCTGGTGCTCGATGAATTTGACAAATCGCTGACGCTCGGCTTCCACGACGAAATGGCGTTTATCGTCCGTAATCTGCCCAACCTCAGGAAACGGGTGTTGGTGTCGGCTACGTCGGACGTCAGCATCCCTGACTTCGTCCGGCTCCACGCGCCCGTCACGCTGACCTTCACGGCCGACGAAGACAGCCCGTCTGCGCTGACGATGAAGGTGGTTTATTCCGAATCACCCGACAAAATCGACACGCTGTTTCGCTTAGTATGTTCATTGAATTCCGAAGCTGCGCTCATTTTCCTGAATCACCGCGAAGCTGCCGAACGCACCAGCCAATTGCTGAACGAACGTGGCATTTACTCGACAGTGTATCACGGAGGTTTGGAGCAGTCCGACCGCGAACGTGCCCTGATTCAATTTCGCAATGGTAGCGTGACGTATTTAGTGACGACCGATCTGGCGGCTCGCGGGCTGGACATTCCCGAAATGAAGCACGTGATTCATTACCATCTGCCGCAAAAGGAGCACGAGTTCATCCACCGCAACGGCCGGACTGCCCGGATGCACCGCACCGGCACAGCTTACGTGATTTTGCACCGCGACGAACTCCGCCCCGACTTCCTGCCCGAATCAATGGAAGAGCTGCTTCTGCCAGCCGACAACCCGTTCACCCTGCCCAACCCGCCGGAGTTCGTCACGCTCTACGTCAGTGGGGGCCGGAAAAGCAAACTTAACAAAGTGGATATTGTGGGCTTCTTCTCCCAAAAAGGCCAGCTCGACAAAGGCGATGTAGGGCGGATCGAGGTGCAGGATTTCATGTCGTTTGTGGCCGTGAAACGGGAGAAGGTTAAGCCGTTGCTGGCTAAAGTCAGGGACGAGAAAATGAAAGGTAAAAAGTACAAAATTGAGATAGCCCGCTGACAAGTCAGTGCTCAGGCGTATTCATCTACCAGTCTTAATAGTTCTTCGCCGTAACAATTACCCAGCCTTTCTTAACGGAATCGACGCTATGGTAAGAGCACACCTTACCTGTTGATAAAAATTTCAGTGAATACGGGCTTAGCTCATGGCCCCGTAGACGGTCGGTCGCTTCGCACTCAGATCTAATGCCGTGTTTACTAAAAATAGTGCATTTCCTAAGCATTTATTGCTACTATTACTATTTTTTACTTACCGTAAATCAAAAATTCATCAATATTTTTAATTTATGTTACCGATATAGTATATTAGTATAAAATATCGATAACCATCATGAAAGTAGACTTTATCATCCTGTTATTGACAACATTCACCACGGGTTATGCTCAGCAGATTATTACCCCCGAAGCAAAACCGCTAAGTATGCAGTCAGATGCGAACAACATAACGTTGTTTGTTGGTCCAACAGCCAGTACAACCAGCGGAGGTAGTGCCAATACATTTCTTGGTTACCAGGCCGGTCAGGGTACAACATCGGGTAGCCAGAATACATTTGTTGGGTTCCAGGCGGGTTCTCCCAATACAGTTGGTAATCGGAATACGTTTGTGGGCTATCAAATTGGCCAGGTAAACACGACCGGTTCGGACAACGTGTATATGGGCTACAACGCGGGTGGACGCAATCAGCGGGGGAGCCGCAACATTGGTATTGGAACGGGCACGGGACTACAGAGCGAGGAGGGCACCGATAATACACTGATTGGTGCTAACGCCACGGGTATCGGTATAAATTTAATGAACGCCACCGCTGTTGGCGCAAATGCCCGCGTTACAGCCAGCAACGCGCTGATCCTGGGCAATAATGCCGACGTGGGCATTGGCACGTCAGCGCCCACCGCTCGCTTAGACGTTAATAGTGGAACCGATCATGAATCGGGACTTCGGCTTAGCCGCTTGACCGCCGAAAGCCCTGCTCAGTTGGCGGTGGCCGATAATGTACTTACAGTAGATGCTACCGGCAGGGTGGTGTTGACGCCAACGGGTCGCCTGCGGGTACGTAACGTAGCTGACTGGTCGGACACTGTTTTTGAACCTGCCTACAAGCTGCGGTCATTAGCCGAGGTCGAGCTATACATCAACATCAATCGACATTTACCGGGCGTACCCTCGGCCAAAGAGGTAGTTGAGCAGGGCGTCGATGCAGCCAAAATGGACGCCAAACTGTTAGAGAAAATAGAGGAGTTGACGCTCTACACAATTCAACTGAAGAAAATCAACCAGCAGCAGGCGCAGGATTTAGAAACGGTCAAGCGCAGACAAGCTCAGTTGGAAGAGGCCATGAAGCAGCTTGCGAATCGTAAGTAAGCGACGCTATTCATGCCGTTCAAAAAGCAGTAGTAGCAGTCAGGTGGTTGTACCTTTACGCCTACTCTCAGCCCACGGAACGAATACATGGAGAATCTACAATCTGCGCCGGTCACCGGCCCCGTTACCGATCAGGAACGGGCTTATGCCATCGACGCGCTTAAGGCAACCAAAGACGCGCTGCATCAATCGCTCGCGGGCCTGACCAACGCCCAGCTTAGTTATAAATCCGGTGCTGATCGCTGGTCCGTTGCTGAGTGCGTCGAACACATTGCCCTGATTGAACGTGGCATTTTCGCGGCCATTCAGAAAGGCATGGCTTACCCGGCAAACCCGGAGAAACGCACCGAAATTAAGTATTCGGACGTGGACGTGATCAAAGCCGTTCGGAGCCGGTCCGTGACGCTGCCCTCTCCCGACCCGTTTGTGCCGACGGGCCGGTTTAACTCGGTAAGCGCGGCTCTGGATGACTTCGACCAACAGCGTGACGCTGTCATCTCTTACGTGCACACGGTGACCGATGATCTGCGGACGCATTATTTCAGGCACATTGCACTCGGCTGGCTCGATGCCTACCAGGCCATTCTGCTGTTGGCTTCCCACGGCGAACGCCATCGCAAGCAAATCGAAGAAGTGAAAGCAAGTTCGGGCTTTCCGGCGTAATTTATCCGTGGCCAACCCAGTACCTATTCTTTACCAATCCACTGATTTAGTGGCCATTAACAAACCGCACGGTCTGCTGGTCCACCGGTCGCCGATGGCGGCTGACGCGAGTGAGTTTGCCGTGCAGTTACTGCGCGATCAGTTGGGGCAGCGGGTGTATCCCGTTCATCGGCTCGACCGCAAAACGGGCGGGGTGCTGCTGTTTGCGCTTAACGAAGCCATGAATGCCGCCATGCAGCAGCAGTTCATGGACGGACACGTTGCCAAGACCTACCTTGCCATCGTACGTGGCTACACGCCCGATGAGCAGGCCATTGACTACCCGCTCCGACGCGACGACGGACCGGGCGTTTTACAGAATGCGTTTACGTTGCTGAAAACGCTTCGACGTGCAGAGGTCGACATGCCGCTTGGCAAGCACCCCTCTTCCCGCTACTCATTAGTCGAATTAACGCCCACCACTGGCCGGATGCATCAGTTGCGCAAACACATGGCCCACATCCTGCATCCCATCATCGGCGACAGGCCCCACGGCTGCAACAAGCAGAACAAGCTGTTTTTGGAGCGTTTTGGCATGAACACGATGCTGCTTCACGCCCGACAAATTCAGTTTCGACATCCTGTTTCGGCGGAAGAAATTACGGTGACGGCACCCTGGCAGGACGAGTTCGGGCGGATGTTGAGAGCGCTGTTTGAGATTGACCATACGGCATTAAATACCCTGTAGCCCAGAAACAGGCATGCGCTGATTATTTAGCAGAGCAACGCAACCCCATCACCATTTTTAGCGTATGGGGCGGTATGCGATTTATGGCCGTTTTCATTCAACTCGATACGTGTCATGCGGTTGGATTCGAGGACCTGACCGATGCCATCGATTTTCTGTTCTGGGGGTATGAAGAGCACGACCTCCTCCCCTGCGGCACCTACGACCTGTTGACCGGCGAAACGGCTGCCTACGAGCACCGGGGCCGGTTCATAGGACTTTACGACCCCGACCTGATCCGCCAGACCGCTACCGAGTATGTGCGGGCTTCCCTCCGGCTCATGGGCCGTTCGTCCCGCCAAAACGGCACTTCACCAGGCCGGGTGTTGTAGAACGAGTGTGTATCCTGGTGATGCGGCATACCGACGACCAGGATACACACCCGTTCTACAACACCCAAAGCTCATTTCATCTCCGCCACCGGTTTTGGCGCAAAGTTCGATGGTCCCAGCCGGTCGCCACCCTGTCGCTCAATCATCCATTGCGGATACGGCTTGGGCATCGCGCTGACTTGGTCTAAGGCGTCAAGCTGTTCGGTGGTCAGGCTGAGATCGGCGGCTTTGATGTTATCCATGAGCTGATCGGTGTTTTTAGCCCCGATGATAACACTCGTTACGGCGGGTTTGGCCAGCACCCACGCCAGTGCAATTCGGGCTACCGATACCCCATGGTCTTGAGCAATGGGTTCCATCGCTTCGATAATGTCATAAGACCGCTCCTGGTTGACGGGCGGAAAATCGAAGTTCAGCCGACGCGATCCGTCTTCGGGTTTGTTAGTGCGGGTGTACTTGCCCGACAGAAATCCACCCGCCAGCGGACTCCACGGCAGGATACCCATCTGCTGGTCCTGCACCATCGGAACGATCTCGTTTTCGAGGTCTCGCCCGGCGATGGAATAATAATTTTGGGTCGACACGAACTTGGTCCAGCCGTTCTTCTCGGCAATGCCGTTGGCTTTCATTACTTGCCAGGCCGCCAGATTTGAGCAGCCGAGGTAGCGCACTTTACCACTTCTGACCACGTCTTCCAGCCCGCGCATGGTTTCCTCCAACGGTGTCATGGAATCAAAGCCATGAATCTGGTACAAATCGACATGGTCTGTTTGCAGGCGTTTCAGACTGTCTTCAATCTGCTGCATGATTTGCAAACGACCTAAGCCAACCTGATTTTTGCCTTCTCCCATCCGGCCGCGCACTTTGGTGGCAATAATGAGTTCATTGCGGGACAGACCCAGCGTTTTCAGCGACTGACCCAACAGCGTTTCTGACTGCCCGAAGGAGTACACGTTGGCGGTGTCGATGAAGTTAACGCCGTTGTCGACGGCCGTTTTAATAATGTCGTTGACGGGGTCCTGCTGAAGTTCGCCCATGACCTTCCAGTAGCCGTTACCACCGAAGGTCATCGTACCGAGGCAGATTTCTGATACCAGCACACCCGTGTTGCCGAGTTGGTTATATTTCATAAGTTGGTAGTTGCGGTTTCAGTAGGTCAACCCGTCAGCGAGCGACATTGTTAGTCGTATGGCTTCGAAAGAGGTTGCCCCCTCAATTGGTGACGAACGTCAGAACGCTTCGCCGAGCGAAAAATACAGGCCGGTGCCTTCGCGGGTGACGCCCAGGTCGGCCCGCAGGTAAACGTCTTTTTTCTGGAAGAACAAAAACCGAACGCCACCCCCGGCCGCCCACCGCACCTGGTTGAGTTGCAACTGGCTGACGGTGGGTGCCACGGTCCCCAAGCTGCCAAAGAGCGTACCACCCCAGCGTTTGCTGAAACCAAACGGCAGCCAGCGCAGTTCGGCCTGGGCCGCCAGCAGGTTTTTGTCGCGGTATCGACCGAGGTAATAACCACGCATCGTGCTTTCACCTCCCAGCAGCGCCAGGTTGTTAAACGGCACGTCGCCCCGCATGAACGTGCCCGTTGCCTGAAGCGCCAGCACTCGGTTTCGACGTCCCAGCGGCCGGTAAATCCGGCCATCAAACAAGATTCGACTGAATTGAAAATCATTTCCGAGGGGTAGGTTCCGCAGCACGGCTGTTTCGAGGAAAGCCCCTCTCCTGACGTTCAGCACGTTTCTCCGGTCGTCGTACACCAGCGCTCCACCCAATTCGAACGAAGTTGAACCCGCCCCACCCAACGGCAAGTCGAACGAGTTAGGATCGACCTCCTCAAACGACACCCGGTGCAGGCTTTGAAAGTCGACTTCGGCTCCCCCATACAAATTTCCGATGATCTGCCGCAGTGCCCGCTGCCGAACCTGCACGAAATTAGAATTCACTAACGCTGGGTTATCCGGTTTCGAGTTGGGGCCGACACCGTAGAAGAGCAGGGGAAACTGCTGATACCGCGCCCGGCCCAGCAGGTAATACTTGTTTTTGTCGGTGTAGAGCGCGTTCTCAAGCTGAGCGCCGAACTGCCCCCGCAACGTTACGAACCCGTAGAGAACCAGTTCGCTGAGCCGGTTGACGGTCGTATCATTTTTAGCGAAATACAATGAGAAGACCCGGACGCCAAGCTCCAGGCTCGTTTCGGGCGAAAACCCCGCCGTCGGGAAAACCAGCACCCGCGACGAAGCCGCCGACGAGGTATCGTTGAGTGTTTGGTAGATAAACCGACCGACACCACGCTGAGCGTATCGGGGCACGGTCTGCGGCTGTGCCCACGCCGACGACACCGCCAAGGCTATCCCCACCATACATCCCACCAATCGACTTGTTTTCACAACGCTGTTCCTATTTTTACTACCAACGTAATCTGGGGCGTTGTGTTACCCGGTCGGGCGAAAGCAGGTCCTAATTTCATCCGACGGTGATGACTGCTGATGAACGGTGAACATCGGCCTGTTTGCTAGCCAAAAAATTCGTTGTTGATACCCTGTCGCCAAGCCGCAACCGTTGGGTTTCACTTCGTTCTACGTTTCCATCGTTGTTGCTGTCTAATGCCACAAACGTACCGGTTGTCAGATCGGCAAACAAACGGTCGCCCGGTTTGGGTTCGGGCACTTGCCAACCTAACCGGACGACCGTTGATTCGTACCGCCTTACTCCGCCAGATTGAATTTTACCTGCACCCCACCCGCCGTCGTGGCGCGTCGGAACGAATTCGACACGAGCGGGTCGTTGAAGGTGCGGTCGAAGTACAGATTGAAATTGAGTCGGCGGCTAACGATGTAACTCACTTGCGGGCGGAGTTGAAAGTTCACGTTCCCGGCCGTAATGATGTACTCATCGTCTAATTTACGCTGAATGGCCCGCGTGTCGCGCAGGGTCAGGTTGCAGGAGAACGTCAAATCGTTTTTCAGTTTCTTATACGCGCCGTTAATGCGGAACGGAATCCGGACGTTCTGCCGCGTGAAGCCCACCGACGCCGTCAGGTCCTTGTTGGTCAGTTCGGCCACCTGCGAGTTCGACAGGCTTAGGGCAACGTCGCGGCTTTGGTTGTATTCCAGCCGACCAGTAATGCGGTTCTTGGTCTGAAATTGAACGCCCAGCATCGGCGCAAACTTCTCCGACATGGTAATAGTGCTCATCGCAAACACCGGCACAAACTGCCCCTGCTGATTAATTCGGTTGGCCATTGGATAGCCCTGCACGGCCAGATTGACGTAAGCCGCGCCATATTCCAAGTTCGAGATGAAGTTGCCAACGCTGTAGTTCGACGTGTAGCTGTGCGTAACCGTAAACGCACTAAATCGGTTTCGGATAAACGCTAAGCCTGACAAGCCGTTGTAGTCGATGCGCCAGTTAGGCAGTGGGAAATTGAAGAACGGATTCAGTTTTGTCTTGTCCAATTTCGCCGAGTCCTGCCCGCTGTAAGCCGCAAAGAAGGCCGGAATCAGCACGTCCTGCGAGGTTTTGTTGTAGCCTCCACCCTTTTCTGGGTTCGACTGCGTCAACTTGTTGATAAAGAATTGACGGTAGCTTTCAAAACGGTCGAACAGGGGCGACGAGTTATCCCCCCGCAAGCCAACGAACGCCGTACGGAACGACCAGAACGACATCGAAAACTGCCCGTTGCGCACCGGCGACTGGGTCTCAAACGGCCCGCCCTGCGCACCAGGCCGGAAATACTCCTGGTAGGCATCGGTCCGGTCGAGCCGCCATTCGACCTGCATTCTAAAATCCTTAAACGGCTCCAGCGTCGTTCGGGCGTTAAATTTTTTGGTCAGGTTCTGCTGGAAAGCCGTGTTGAGCACCGTACTCGGCGTTAGCCAGCCGCGCTCGGCAGCTTTGTACTGGATGGACCGGTTCTGACTGCCCAGCACGAAACCCAGACCCGGCGCGTTGTTTTCGTCTAAGCCGAAGAACCTCGGCGTCGGCAAAAAGCCCGGCAAAATGGTCGACTCCTGCACCGTGTATGAGAAGTTGATGCCCCGCACCGTCAGCAACGCCCGCGTGAAGTTTTTCAGGATCTTGCTTTCGCCCCGCACAATGTCTTCCACGTCGCCGGGGTTGCGGGCAAAATTCTTGCGTACCGGCGCGGGCGTATTAACAAAGCGCAGGTACCGGATTTTGTTGTACAGCCGAATCAAATCCACCCGTCCCGTAATGCCCCGTTCGCGGTTGTTGCGCAAGATATTGCCGAACGGTACGCCCAGCGTGTCGGCAATACCGAACGAGTTGGCCTGAAACTGGTAGCCAATGCCGTAAATGGCGTCGGCGGCCAGCCAGTCGAGCAGCGGAATTTTGTCTAATGGCAGGCGGTACGTCGCCCGAATGTCCTGCACGAAATTTTTCATCCGGCCCAGATTCCGAATGCTGTTCACGATGGAGTCGCGCTTGGACTGGGTGTTGATGTCGCCCGCCGGTTCGTCGATGATCGAGTTGGCCTGCGCCCGGTAGGTCAGCACTAAACTTCGCGTCAGGTTCCAGGTCAGGTCGTAATAGCGGTTGAACAGGAAATATTTTTCGTACTGCGGGGTAATCCCGTCGGTCGTTAAATCCGAGCTGCGAAGCTGGGTTTTAATGAAACTCCGGTCCATATCGGTCCGTATCGACACTAACGACGGCAGCAGCGTGAGGTTAAAATCTTTGAGCCACCGCAGGTACGGCGCATCGAAACTGGCCTTGTTGCGGAACGGCTCAAACGCTTTCGGCTGAGCGCCGAACGTGTACGCAATGCCGCCCCGGTACTGCTGCTGCAGGTATTCGTCGGTCAGGATATTGGTGCGCTTGGTATCGTTGAAGGCGTACGTAAACGCCAGGTTCTCGAAGTCCCAGAAGTGCGCTTTGGCGCTCGGATTGGTTTTCACCTTCCGCACGTTCGAGAAGTTGTAACCCCGGCGCGTGGTGTTGTCCTGCACTAACTTCCGGTATCGGTCACGCTCGGCTCCTTCCGACAGCGTCGTCAGCGACGTTTCCAGTGGGGTGTCGGGGTCAAGGGGATTGAAATGCGGGTCCACGTTCCGGGTGTCGTAGTTGACGTAAAGCGGAATGCGGAACCCCCACTTCTCGGGCAAAAACTTGTCGATGGCAATGGCCGACGAAACGCCGAACTCCGATGTCGTTTCACGGGCGCGTTCGCCAATTTTGGTCTGCACACCCCCAAAGCCAAACGTGGTGATGCGGCCCGAGGCCGTAACGGTGGCGAGGTCGGCTAATTTCATGTTCAGCGCGGCAATACCGGCCACACCCGCCTGCTGATCGTAGCCGTTGGCACGCAGTTCGTTGACCCAGATCGTAAACGTTTTGGGCCGCTCGTCGGACGATTTCGGGTTGCGCACCCCAATCATAATCGACTGCACCGAACTCAGATCCGGGTTGCCCACCACCGTCAGCCGATACCGTCCGTTCGCCGACGTGATTGTGTACGGCAGCGATGACCGGCGGGTGAAGTTCCGGTTACGCTCCGCTTTCAGGTTAATGAGTTCAGATAATGCGAGGTCGAGTTCGTTGGCGGCTGGCCAAACTTCTTCCGGTGTCCGGTTCCCATCGGCCGTAGCGACTAACTCCCCAATTTCGATTTCGTAGTAATTCTCCGTGTAGTCCGTTCCGAGCCGCACAAAGGCACCCACCTGCCCGCTTTCGTTGTCGGTGTTGTGCATGTGAATGAACATTTTGATGCGCTCCCGAAACTGCAGGTCGATGTTGGTGTTGCGGAACGCCCCGCGTGAGTCTCCGTCGCGCAGGTTGGTAACGCTCAGCCGCATCGACTGCTCGTTAAGTTCTACCTGGTTAACCTGCGTGAAATCGCGGTCCCGGACGTAGCCCGGTGGCACTGAATATACATATTTGCCACCGCCCGTTGGGGACACCTGCTGCTGACTGTTCTCTTCGATGTTGACCGTCGACACGGTGAAATCGGCATCGTAGGGTTCGGGGACTTCCTGTAGTCCGCGCTGGTTCAAATCGCCGAGGTACTTCCGATACTGGTTGGCTTCCATCTGCAACTGCGCGAACCGGAGCACCACCGGCTGCTCAAAATCGGTCAGGTACATCCGGGCAAACCGAATCGACTTGAACCCATTGATGCTGCCCACTTTACGCAGCGGCTCCCGCACCGGAATCCTGAACTGATACCAGGTCACCGGCACTCCAACACCGTCGGCCGGTGGCACCACTACTTTGTCGACAATGTACTTGTTCTGGCCAACGTCGAGTCTGTCCGGCCGGAGGTCTATTTCGTATTCATAGTACGCTTCGTTGTCGTTGACCGTATTGTCGATGTTGAGGTCTTCAATGTCGGGCAGCGTGGTGGATGCGGGCGTCAAAAACGCATTAGTCGAGGTGTTTTCGGGCGAGTTGTTCTCCATACCCATATACCGCTTGTACCGCGCCACGATGTACTTCTGCCGGTCGGCTTCGTCGCCGAGGTAGAACCGGAAGTCGTCACCGGAGGGGTCCTGCGTAATGTCTTCCAGCACGTTGGGGTCGGTTACCCGCGCCCGCACGGCGTTCAGGTACGGCTGGAAACGCGTTGTTTCCGCATCATTCCTGAGCCCTTCCAACCCAATGTCCTGATTCTCGCGCCCACCACTCTGGAACGCATTCGTCACGAACTGCTGCCGGGGTGCCCGGCCCCAAATAGTGGGTTCGGTACCACCGTTACGTGAATTGACTCCCATAGTGTCGCCGTCGGCCGGGAAGCCATTCTCGAATGTGTACCGGCCGTCCTTGATAACGTCTTCCGAAATGTCGCCGAGGTTAAAGACCAGCTTGCCCCCCGTGGTGTTCGGCGTGTTTTTGCTGTCGTCCGCACTGCCCCGCACCGTACCGAACCGTCCCTTAACGAACGGGTCCATCAGCCAGAACGTGATATTTTCGATGTTGGCGTTGTCGAAGTCGATGTCCGACGCGATGGCCCGCGTCACGGATCCGAAGTTGCGCCGGGGATTGGGGAGCGTACCGTCGGCGTTCAGGTTCGGGTTGTAATTATACATCCCCCGTTCAGCCGGAAAGTACGACACGTCTAAGATGCTCTCGGGCAACTGCACGACCCGCGTCGAGCGGCCCGGAAACAAATCCTGCGGCAGGAAGAACCGCTCGTACGCATACCCTTTCACCTCATCGGGGTCCACATTGGATGTAACACCCTGGCTACCGGGCGTGTACAAACTTGGATCGACCGAATAAACCGAGATTTGGGCCCGGTTGTAGGCGAACTCCAGCGGATTCTGGAACGTGCCCTGCGGAAACTGCTGGGGCGTGGCTCCCAAACGCCAGCGCGTGGGTTGGCGCGTCAGGTCGAAGATGGTCCGGGCAGCCTCGAAATCATCTAAGTAACTGTCGTTGCGGGCGCGGGGATTGGTGCCGGGGAAGAGTTGCGCCACTTCGGCGTTGAACTGAACCGTGGATGGTTCCTTAGTTTGTAGCATCGGCAGGGCGTCCAGCAGCCGCGTCAGACCGGGCGCGTCTTTGCGGATGTTGGCGCTCAAACCAAGAATGGTATTGTTGACAGGCTCATTACCGATGGCCACGCGGGTCAGGAACCCGGCGGGGGTTTCCTTCATGTGCATGGCCGTCAACCCTAAGCTAACGTCGCGGCTAAGGGCGTAATCTAACCGCGTGCCAATCAGCGTCCTGATCTGGTTTTGGAACAGGTCGGGCTGCTCGTAGCTGATCTTGATTTCGCGGCCCGAGTTAGTCACGCTTTCGTTGATAATGCGCAGCCGTCCGGTTTGGGCTTCAAGCACGTAGTCGGTGCCGGGCGAGAGCGGTACGCCCCCCGCTGTCACCGTCACCGACTGCTCGTTGACGCCGTAGGGCAGTTGAACCTCGGCCCCGTTGCCCGACTGGAACGCCCCCCGCAGGAAAAACTTGTTCTTGTCGGCAATCTGCTGCGCGTCGGCCAGCGTAGTGCGGTAGAGTTCGTTGAATAGGTACTTGGCCCGGATCGACCCATCATCTCCCGGCCCGAATTTACTGTTCAGATACGAACCAAACGGTTCCAGCACCGGAAAGATAATTTTCCCGTAGCGACTGTCGACGGTGATGTTCTCGACGAAATCGAAATTGCCGTCCGGCTGCGCGTCTAACTGCTGGTTGAGCCGGTCCATGTTAAAGACCTGTACCAACGGAACGTTGCGCAACGAACTTTCCTGTAGGTTTGGATTGTCGACACCCGTCAGGTCATCTTTATACACAATGCGGAGTTGAAACCCTTGCCGGGTTATCTGCGCCGTGTTGAGCGAGTAGATGTTTTTCATCATCAGATTCCACATCGGCAACTGGAGATTGTTGCGCAGCGTGGCCGATTTCAGCAACTTCAGCACCAGCACCTCGTCGTCGTCGCGGGCCTGATAATCTTCCGTCAGTTCGCCGACTTTGTACCGTCGGCCCTGATAGGTGTACTCGTAGGAAACAGCCAGAATCTCGTCGTTGCGCAGGGGTGTCACCAACGAAATATAGCCAAGTTCGGGTTGTAGTTTAAACTCCCGCTCGGTCAGACGCTTGGCTCCCCGCAGCAAATCGAAGTCGGTGCCTTTGGTGAGACCATACGTCGTTGTCAGCACTTCCGACGCCCGGTCGACCTGCCGGAATGGATTGGACGGGTTGCTGATCAGCTTATCATACAAACCGTTGGCCCGGTTGTCGGCGGGGGTTCGGTTGTTACGCTGGAAAGGCAGCAACGTCGGGTTCGCCTGAGCGTACGGATTGCCTTCGCCCAGGTCCTGAAAACCGGCTAAGTTGCGTAGCGTCTCGGTCGTGTTGGTCCGGTTGGTAACGTACACTTCAATGCGCGTCACGTTCACGCCCGACGTTACCTGCGGCAGCGACCTGAGGGAGCCTTCGTAGATGGAACGGAAAAACTGCGATAGAAAGAAGTGTCGGTTCTCGTCGTACTGATCGGCCCGAATCTCGAACGGCCGGTTCGAGGTGCCACCCCGCAGGGTAATCTCGCTCTTGCGCGAGCGCTGCTGCGATACCACCGCCGTGGCGTTGAGTTTACCGAAACGCAGTTGGGTTTTTATGCCAAACAGATTCTGCACACCCGGAATCAACTGACTGTTAACGGCCCAGTTGATGTTACCCACTTCCAGCCCCTGCAAAATACTTTCGTTCTGAGGGGTGAAACCCGGCAGGCCCGGCGTTTGGCCGTTCACGCCCGGCAGATTGGGTGCACTGGGCAAGTTCGGCAAACCCTGTCCCGTGCCCAGGCCCGGCAGTCCTCCGCCCGGCTTGTAGTTCACTTTGAGGGCATTTTCAAAGTTGAAACTGGCTTTCGTATCGAAGTTGGCCAATACGCCTAACCGCTCGCCAACTTTGCCGTTGAAATTGATACTGATCTGCTCGTTGAACAGAAAATTCCCCTGCCGACGCTGCCGAACTGGAATAACCGGGCTGTCGAGAAACTGGTAGAGATAACCAAAATCGAGCGTTACGAAGCCGTTTGGCTTAAAATCGACGGTGCTACCCCCAAACAGCCGGTCGACAATGGGCGGCAGTTCCAGTTTCGGAATCAGACCACGCCCGCTCACCGCACTCTGTCCGTCGCGCCGGGCACCGAACTCACGCCACAGGTTCTGCTCAACGCGCTGATTTTGAAGCCGGTTATAGGTCGAATACGGGATCGTTTCGGCCGGTCGGTAAGGCATTCCAAACTGGGAGGGCGGCAGGGCCAGACCAGGTATCGGCGTACCAGCCGGTGTTGCGTCCGGCAAGGCAGGCACACCCGGCTGAGGAGCGGGTACATTGCCAGAATTGCCCTGCACGTTATTGAGAGCGGGTGCTCCCGACAGCGACACGCCCGACCGAACCCGTTCCGTGACGGCAATGCGCCCATCGGGACCAAGCCGAAAATCGGTCGAAACGCCTTTGGGATCGCGCAGAATAAATGGCGACTGCGAGGTCCGCTCCGAAAAGCGGGTAGCCCGGCGGTCGGGCCAGTTGACGGTGGGTCGGCGGTTGGCGGAGCGCACGGCCCGGATGCTGTCGGTACGGTCTTTAACGGCCTGCTTCACCGAGTCGGCCCGCATGGTGGCGCGTCGGCGCGACTCCGCCCTGGCCGAATCGGCGGCTACCTGCTGGCGCTGCCCGGTCCGTCCGCGTCGGGCTGGTGTTGGCGTGGGCTGGTCCTGGCCGATAGCGGTTCCCAGTCCAACAGCCAGCCAAACGCCCAGCACCAGCCAGCCATCCGAAACAGACAGAAATCGGCGAACGGTAGTGAGGAAATGGCAAAGGGCAGAAAAACTGTGAACAACGTAGGAGTTCACCATTGTGGAGACTATCAGGTTCAAGTAGGTAGCGTACGGTACGTCTTTCTTTCAAACGGCCAAAATCAGGCCAATCGTCTACTAAGTCAGCAGATTTTTTAAACGGTAGGCTGATGACGTATGGGAATGCCCTGCTTATCGCAAGGCCCGCCGAATAACGTCTTCTACGCTTAGGGTGGCATCGGCCTTGAGCGCATCGTCCACGCTCTTCTCGGCGGTGGCTTTGGGAAAGCCCAGGGCCATGAGCGCGGCCAGCGACTCTTCCCGAACGGGGTTGGTTTCGCTCTGGCGATAGGTGGGTCCGCCCGATACCACACCCGACTTTTTCATTTTATCGCGCAGTTCGAGGATAATTCGCTGGGCTGTTTTGGCACCAATGCCTTTGATAGCCTGCACGGCGCGAACATTCTCGCCCAGAATAGCCAGCCGCAGGTCGCCGGGCTGCATGGCCGACAACATGCCCAACGCCGTGTTCGGCCCCACGCCCGACACCCCGATTAAATCCAGAAACAGCGACTTTTCATCGGCCACGGCAAAGCCGTAGAGTATCTGGGCATCTTCGCGAAACAGGTGGTGGATAAACAATTTGACCCGGTCGCCCCCGCCGGGCAGGGTGGCGTAGGTTTGGATGGATATATGAACTGAGTAGCCCACGCCGTTTACGTCGATGATGACGTAGGTTGGCTCTTTGTAGGTCAGCAACCCGTCTAAATAAGCAATCATTCAGTCGTAAAAAAAGCCGGTTATCAGCTTATTAATGAGGAATAAAGATACGAAATTTTTACGAGTTTTGGGCTGCGATCCACGGTGAACACCAAACCCTCACCAACACCCGATCCGTTTATTTTCAACGCTAACCCCTACTACCATGTATGCACGCATTGTTCAGGTTCCGCTTCAGCCCGGTGCGGCCACCGAGGCCACCAGTTACTTCCGCGATTCAGTCGGGCCAGCGCTCAAAGAACACGCTGGTTTTTTGAACAGCCGCTTCTTGGTCGACAATGAGAATAACCGCTGTCTGATGGTCACGCTCTGGGAATCGGCTGAAGCCCGAACCGAAGCCGAGACTAATGGTTTTTTGCAGGGTGTTCTGCAAAAGATGAAACCGCATTTTGCCGGTCAGCCCACCATCGACTATTATGATGTGGCGGTGCAGGTTGTTTAATTCGGCCGTTGCTCCAGCATAAAGGGTAGTCCGTGATTACGGATGGCGCTGGTGCTGGGGCAACTATCAAAATCACGATACAGTCTACCCCACAATCAACTTCTGACCCGGCCGCAGGGCATTACCACGAATGTGGTTCATTTTCTTGAGCTGGTCAATGGTCAGGCCGCTGTACCGCTGAACAATATTCCAGAGTGTATCGCCATCCTGCACCCGGTGGTAGCGCGGTTTGAACTGCTTCGTCTGGGCGATAACCTGGGTTTTTTTCGCGGCTTTGGCGATACCCTGATCAGACAGTCGCTCGGTGGCGGTGGGGGTTTCGATAACGTCCGTCAAAATCATTAACTGCTGACCCCGACGAATAGCGGACGAGTGCAGGTCATTCCATTTTTTGAGGTCGTACAACGCCACGCCATACTGGTCGGCAATATCACCGAGGTTGTCGCCCTGCTTCACTACGTACGTTTGTTTGCGGGGCTTGCGGGCGGGTGCCGTTTCACTCTCGTCGTCGGGTTCACCGGCCGATTCGGCCAACGCTGATTGAGCCGCTACTTTCGCCGACGATGCATCTACCCGTTCCGATAGCGCTCCTGATTCGCTGGCCGGGAACGCATCCAGATGCAGGTGAGCCAGGGGATTGCTGCTCAAAGCGGCCCAAGTCCCTATTGAATCGTCTCCGTAGCGAACGGGTTCGGCGTGGGCCAGCAAAGTATGCGCCATCGTGGCGGGCAGTTGGCTCGCCGAATCCATAACCGCCCGGCGACGGCTGGCAAAGTAGGCGTACTGCTGGCGCGGCACCCGCAGCGGGTATTGGCGGGTGTATTCGGGCAGGATATGGGTGGTAATGGCCGGGTTCATTTTTTGCAGATCGGCCAGCGGCATAGTGCTGTGTTTGGCGAAGGTTTCGAGGTTGAAGTAACCCGACACCTGAATAGTATCGTGCGGGATTGGATACTGGTAGTTCTCGGCAAAAATACCGTGGTCATTGCCGTGGTTCATCAGGTAGGTGAACGCCACGAACTGCGGCACGTAGCCCCGGGTCTCTTTGGGCAAGGCGTCGTAAATTGTGTAGAACGTGTCACCCCCCGACCGGCGCATGGCCCGTTTCACGGCTCCCGGTCCACAGTTGTACCCGGCCATGGCCAGTTCCCAGTCGCCGAAGATGTTGTACAGATCGCGGAGGTATTTGCAGGCCGCTTCGGTGGCTTTAACGGGGTCCATCCGCTCGTCTACGTATTCGTCCTGGTAGAGTTTGAGGTCGCGGCCGGTGCCGGGCATAATTTGCCAGAGTCCACCCGCCCCAGCGTGGGAAACGGCCCGTGGCGTCAGGTCTGACTCGACAATGGACAAATATTTTAGTTCGTCGGGCAGACCGTACTCGGCCAGCATCCGTTCGTAGAGCGGGAAAAACAGCGGAATCCGCTCCATTGCCAACTTGGTCCGGCCCGGCCTGCGGAAGGTAAACAGATCCACATACGCATGCACGGCCTTATGGTAGTTCAGCGGAACGTCCTTCTGAAGTTTAGCTAACCGCTCCCGCAGCAAACTGTCCGGCACGGTCGGCAGGGCGGCAACGGTGTCTTTTCGAGCGATGGTGCTGTCACTGAACTGAATGGTCGTTTCGTCCCAATCTGGATTGGCATGGACAACTGTTGTTATACGCATCACGGCAATCAGCAGCCCAATTCTCAATACGTTTCGATTCAGGAACGCCATACAGGTTAAGTTTTAATGACTAATACAGACTGTATAATGCACAATGAACGTACGGCTACCCAGCCTGTAATTTATTTCAGCTATGCGTTGGGTTAGCCATTATTCATTGTTCATTTTTCACTATAAATTTCTAAGCTTCTGGCCAGCGCCACCAATGCACCCTCGGCAAAAGGCCGGGCCATCAACTGCAATCCAATCGGCAGATTTGTGTTATCGGTGCCGTTGGGAATCGAAATGGCCGGGTACCCAACCACGTTGGCCTGCACCGTAAATAAGTCGGCGAGGTACATTTGCAGCGGATCGTCCCCGGAACGCCGACCCACCTTCTCACCCAGTCGAAACGCCGACGTGGGGGTGGTAGGCGACAGCAAAAAGTCGTACTGCGCAAAGATACGTTCGGTCTCCTGCCGAATCAGCCGCCGTACCTGCTGGGCTTTGGTGTAATAGGCGTCGTAGTAACTGGCACTCAGCACAAACGTACCAATCAGAATACGCCGACGTACCTCAGCCCCAAAGCCCTCCGTCCTGGTTTTTTTGTACAACGATAAAAGGTCAGTCGATGATATGTGCCGATGACCATAGCGAACCCCATCGAATCGCGACAGATTGGAGGAAGCTTCGGCCGTTGTCAGCACATAATACGTTGGCAGCAGATACTTTAGTAAGGGGAAATCCACAGATTCTACTGTGTGACCTATCCGTTGCAGTTGATTAATCCGGCGTTGGGTAGTCTCACGAATGGTTGCATCGACGCCCGCGCTTTCAACGCCGTCGCGCAGATACGCAATGCGGAGGGGGTGCGAAGGTAATTGCGCCTGGGAATAAGCGCCTACGGGCTGGCTTGATACAGTGCTGTCAAACTCGTCGGGACCAGCCATAATTTCGAGCAGCAAAGCCGCATCGGCGACGGTGTTGGCAATCGGACCAATGCAATCGAAGGAGGATGCGTAGGCGATCAGTCCCCATCGGCTAATGCGCCCATAGGTCGGTTTCAGGCCCACGACCCCACAAAACGCGGCTGGCTGCCGGACCGATCCGCCCGTGTCGGACCCGATACTGGCCAAACAAAGCCCCGCCTGCACCGCCACCGCCGACCCGCCACTCGACCCACCCGGCACCCGGCTTGTATCGGCCGCGTTACGCACCGGACCAAACGCCGAATTCTCGTTCGATGATCCCATCGCGAACTCGTCGCAGTTTTGCCGCCCGATGATAATGACGTCCTCATCGAGGAGTCGTTGCACCGCCGTAGCCGTAAACTGAGCCGTGAAATTGTCTAAAATCCGGCTCCCCGCCCGAACGCCGTGCCCGGCATAATTCAGCACGTCTTTGATACCAATGACCATCCCGGCCAATCGGCCAGCAGTGCCGTCCGCCAGTTTCTGATCGATACTGGTGGCCCGCGACCGGCTCTCGTCGGCGTAGACTTCGGTGAATGCGTTCAGGTGACGATGTTTGTCGATGCGGTCGAGGTAGTGTTCTACCAACTTATGGCAGGTAATGGTGCCGACAGCAAGGTCGGCCTGAACAGCGGAGAAGGTACGGTAGGAGGTCAAAACGAGAGGAGAGATTTATCATTCCGACCGGTCCGCCGGTGCGGAAGGAGGAATCTTACGCGACAGTCAAAGTTGAGATTTATCGTTCCGCACCGGCGGACCGGTCGGAATGATAAATCTCCCAAACACCTAAAAACAGCCAATCGGGCAGCGTCAGATTGGCGCTGCCCGATTGGCTGTTTATTAATTGAGATTACTTCGTCGGATCTGATTCTTTCAGGCCATCTTCAATGTTTTCGCGAACGTCTTTCGTGGCGTCTTTGAATTCACGAATGCCTTTACCAAGTCCCCGTGCGAGTTCGGGAATCTTTTTCGCGCCGAACAGCAGGAGCAATGCCACGAAAATGAAGATCATTTCCTGACCGCCCAAACCCATAAATGCTAAAATGCTTGTGTTAATCATGATTCCCGGGATTTGAATGTATGCAAAAATAGAAAACTCTGTGGTACAATGTATCATAAATGGGTGAAACTTACCCAATCCTGATCGTTTTGAGGGGCTGCTGACCGGTCCGTTGGGGGGCCTGCTGCTCCGGGGTTGTTGCGTGGGTCTCCCACTGGCGGAACTTCTCAATATCGTCGCCCATGCCACTAAACAGCCACAGCATCAGGGCAATGTCGTCGGTGAGACCGATGATGGGCAGAAAATCGGGTAAAATATCAATTGGTGACACAAAGTAAATCAGCACCGCAATGATCCGAATTAATGTTTTCCACGGCAACTGACGGTACGTGCCGGATGCGTAGGCTTTCAGCAGCCGCGTAACGACGCTCAACTGCTCTCGAAAGGCCGCTACGTTCGCGCCCGACAGCCCCCCGCTTTTATTAACGGCATCCCGGATTAAATTAAACAGGCTTTTACTGTTACGGGCGTACTTGAGCGCACCAATATTGGCCCGTTTAAAAAAGATAGATGTTAGAATGCGCGTCACTAAACCTTTGGTTGCCATTTGTTTTCGTGGACTTTAGTCATTAGATGCCAACTGAGGGACTTTGTTTAACGAACCAAAATAAGTGTCCAAAATTGGGTATCTCTTACTGAAAGGCCTTTAGCAAAATTAACATCATGAATAGTTCATAAACGGAATAATGGGGGTAGAAGTTTAATCCAGCCCCTATTGGTTTGTGGCGGCATGGGACCGTACTTTTGCAGTCGCTTTTTAACCTTTTAATTTCGAATACCGTATGAAAGTTACTGTAGTAGGTGCCGGGGCCGTTGGAGCTACCTGCGCCGACAACATTGCCCGCCGGGAGCTTGCCCACGAAGTTGTCCTATTAGACATTAAAGAAGGCATCAGCGAAGGAAAATCCCTCGATATGCTCCAGGCATCGACGCTACTCGACTGCGACATCAACCTGACAGGGTCTACCAATAACTACGAAAAAACGGCCGGTTCAGATGTTGTCGTCATCACATCGGGTCTGCCGCGCAAGCCGGGCATGACCCGCGAAGACCTCATTGGCATTAACGCAGGCATTGTGAAGGGGGTGACAGAAAACATCTTGAAACACTCCCCCGACGCTATTTTCATCATTATTTCCAACCCGATGGACACCATGACGTACCTCGCGCTGAAGTCATCGGGGCTGCCAAAAAACCGCGTGATCGGGTTGGGTGGTGCGCTGGATTCGGCCCGGTTCAAGACCTACTTGTCGCTGGCCATGAATTGCTCCCCCCACGACATCCAGGCGTCGGTGATTGGTGGGCACGGCGATACAACCATGATTCCGCTGACGCGCTTAGCCACCAAAGGCGGGGTGCCGGTAAGCCAGTTTCTGGATGAAGAGACCCTGAAAAAAGTAGCCGCCGACACTATGGTTGGTGGAGCCACGCTGACGGGACTCATCGGCACGTCAGCCTGGTATGCACCGGGCGCGGCCGGGGCCATGATGGTCGAGAGTATTGTGCGCGATCAGAAGCGTGTTATTCCGTCCTGTGTGCTGCTGGAAGGCGAATATGGTCAGTCGGACATTTGTCTGGGCGTACCAGTGGTGCTAGGTCGAAACGGCTGGGAAGAAATCATCGACTATAAACTGACCGACGAGGAGCAGGCCGCTTTCAGCAAATCGGCCGATGCCGTCAGAGGTATGAATGGGGTGCTGAGTACGCTGGAGGTGTAGATTTAGTCAAGACGTACTGACGTAAACGAAAAACCGGTCACTACGACTGGTTTTTTTGTTTACGCAGTTCATCCCGGAATAATACCGTTTCGTAACAACTTGCTGGTGCACCACGCGCGTTCTTCGTAATATGCATCGTTTTTCAAACTCTTACTTCTTTCATGAAACACATTCTTACCACCGTATTACTCTTGAGCGTGGCAATCACCAGTGTCGCGCAGACGCGGGAGATTTACACCAATGCCAACTTCAAAACACTGGCTAAAACTCACAAAACGCTGGCCATTCTGCCGATTAAGACCACGTTGCAGCTTCGCCCAAAAGAAGTCGAGAAAAACGGCGGTCCGGCCGGTGTAGCAGTTCTCGAAAAGCGCGAAGGGCTGGCCGTACAAAGCGCCATTCATTCGTACTTTCTGAAACGCAAGGAAAGCAACGACCTCACCGTCGACATTCAGGATGTGGCCCGCACAAACGCCATGCTGGAACGCAACGCCGTTACGTACGAAACGCTGGCGGGTTTTACGCCCGAAGAGTTAGCTAAAATTCTGAACGTTGATGGTATCGTGTCGGGCACCTTTGAAAGCACCCAGCCTATGTCCAACGGAGCCGCCATTGCCATGAGCGCACTTGTGGGATTTGGGGGTGCTACGAACACCGGCAAAACCGTTATCAGCATCAACGACGGCAAAACGGGCGAACTGCTGTGGAAATACGACAAAACGCTGTCGCGCGGCTTTGGCAGCGACACCGGCAGCATTATAACGACCATCATGCGGAAAGCGTCCCGGCAGTTTCCCTACGACAAGGATTATCGGGATTAATCGGGTTGCTAACCTACAGCAAGAAGGCCCGTTATCGCGCGATAACGGGCCTTCTTGCTGTAGGTTAGCAACGGTTAGTCAGCATGAGTGTCTACCGTTGCCAGTCGCAGTCGGGGCTGAGCCATTCCTGACCGGGGTCGATGGGTGCGCCATCGGGTGGTGACACCGGTGGTGCCGATACCGTCCGGTCGGGATCACTCAGGTACTGGCTAATAATCCATAGGAGGTAGGCATTGTAGGCATTGCGGTAGGGGGCAATCTCCTTCGACTTAGTGTTGTAAACCTTAACAATCGCTTCGTGGGTCGCTGCCCGCACGCTACCGTCAGCGTCTTTGTTGGTGGCTAAACGGATAAGCTGGTCAATGTACATCCGTTCGGTCATTCGGGCGATTTCGCCCGTGTAGTTCGCTTTTTTCAGCGGGGACGACTTCACTATCGCCCCGTGCAATTGGTCAAATACATCGTTCAGATCGGGCAGCCGGAGATCACGTACCTTTTGCCCGGCCAGCCGGGCGCAGCGTTCGGGGTTGAGAATCATGCGCAGTGTGAGGCCAACGGCGGCTTCGGGCGGGGCCATGGCATCGAAGGCCAGTCCCGTATGGCGTTTGAACACTTCGCGCGGATTTGGGTCGAAACGGAACGGGCGGGGCGGAATTAGGCTCAATACCCGGTTCGGCACGGCCAGAAAAGTCGGGTCCAGCGTCGTCAGTAACGCCGTCAGTGCCCGGTTTTGCTCAGCCGCCGGAACGATTGACATCACGGCCTGCTGGTCACCACGTAACGCGTTGGTATACGTCTGCCCACCGAGTACTTTGGCGGCTGCTTCGACCTGGTAGCGGTGGAACATGTACATCGGCACGAATACTTCTTCGAGCGTCGCCATCGGCATCCCAACCGGAATCTTGGCTTCACTAAAATTACTCAGTGCTACCGTCCGTACGGCCATCACGCGCTGAAGTTCATCTACGGCATTGGTTCCATTGTCCCAAAGGTGCGTGGCCGGATGCACCGATCCTTCGGGCCGGGCGTCCTGATCGGTTAGGAACGATAATCCGGCCGCCTGCATCTGCATCACGATCTTATCCAGCTCTTTCTTCTCGTCAGCGCCGTTGGCGAATTGTTCGTAGCCATACCGAATGCTCCATTTATCGTATACCCCAATCCCTTTGGCATACGCGTCCGACAAGTCGATGGCTGCGCCTTTAACTTTGGCAACCATCGTCGGGTAATCCATAACCGACGCCCTCCCCTGTATGCTGGCTAAATAGTTGTGCGGCAAACCCAGCGTATGGCCAACCTCGTGCGCGGCCAACTGCCGGAGCCGGTCGAGCGACATTTGCAGCATCGGTGAGTTATCCGGTGCGGCCGGGTCGGTAGACGTGTTGAACTCTCCAACCAAGCCCTGTGCAATCAAATAATCCTGCCGAACGCGCAGTGACCCCAGCGTAACTTTCCCTTTGAGAATTTCGCCCGTGCGCGGGTCGATGATGCTGGCTCCGTAGCTCCAGCCGCGCGTGGAGCGGTGCACCCACTGAATGACGTTGTAGCGAATATCCATCGGGTCGGCGTCAGCCGGGAGCAGTTTCACCTGAAACGCATTTTTGAACCCGGCCGCTTCAAACGCCTGATTCCACCAGGCCGTGCCCTCCATCAGGGCCGTGCGGATGGGTTCAGGTGTGCCGGGGTCGAGGTAATAGATAATCGGCTTAACGGCCTCACTAACAACCGCCGACGGGTCGCGCTTCTCCAGCCGATGCCGCGAAATAAAGCGTTTCGTGATGGGCTGGCTGACGGGCGTGGCATAATCATAAAATTCGATGCCACCGTAACCGATGCGTGGATCGAACAGGCGGGGCTTGTAGCTGCCAGGCCCATCCGCCGGGGGAAGTTCAACGAATGAATGATGCTGATGCATGGTCACGGCGGCAGGCGTTGGCACCACCTCGCGCAGGTACGAACCGGCTCCCTCGCCGGTGAGCGTGATGATCGTCTCGAATTCCGTATTTTGGGGGAATGCCTTCGTACCGGGCATGTGCATTGCGCTCCGCATGGGATCGAATTTGTAGGTGCCCTGCTTGATTTGAGCGATGGCCTGCGCGGCTCCCACGGCATCCTGTAGTAGAAATGGCGTGAGGTCAACCAATACCTTGTTTTCACTTTCGGCGGCAATTTCAAAACCGGCATGCACCGACTGCGCGAAGGATTCTTCTACCGCCCGCCGTTCTAATGGATCGTTTGTCAGAGCGCGGTAGGCATAGTTAGGTTCGATGAGCAGCACTTTATTGCCACTCCGCTGGAATTTGACCACGTGCTCCTGCCCCAGCCGCCCCCGGTCCAGCCCAATGTCGTTGGAGCCGACGCCTTGTGCCAGCGTCGGGTAGTACAGAAACTCGGTATCGAATTTGTCGATTTCGAGCCAGATTTTACCCTTCCGGGTGTCCCAGTAGTACGTCATGAAACCCGCATTACGGACCATGCCGGTGGTGAACGCACCAATGCCGGGTGAGGAGGAGACAGGCGTTTGCGCCTGAAGCAGACCGCCAGTTAGTAGTAAACCGGCGAGGAGAGATAGACGATGGATCATGAATCGGAAACTGGTTGTATTTCCGCTCAAGATACGTCGAAAACGAAACGCCCGTATCATCCGTACCACCTATCCGGAACGGGGACTACCTAAACAATATCGTTATAATTCACACAAAGCTAAAATTTGGCCAGTATAATGACTTAGTGTCCCGCCGGTGGTCTTATCAACGATACAACCTAACCTATTTTTATGAAACGTCTTGTTCCCACCAGTCTGCTGGTTGGGCTGGTCCTGGCCCATGGCGGGTCCGCTCCAGTCAGCTTTAGCTCAAACGGCCACCAGTCTTACGCAGGCCATTCACTACATTAGACTGGCCGGTACGCTCCGGGCCGTCAATAAATCGGAAGAGTCGATCAACCTGCTCAACCGGGCCTTGCCAATGGTGCGTAAAACCAGCCGCTATTGGACGGCCGTGACCAACGAAAACCTCGGCCTGGCTTACAGTGATGTCAATCAACCCGACAATGCGGTGTATTATCTCGAACTGGCACGGGCGCGGTACGGCAAACTGAAGTACGTGGCCAGTGGCTGGGCCGTTAACGAAGTCGTACGCGACATTACCGGAAAGAACCTTTACGTGGGCATTCAGATCGGAACGTCGGGGGTGCGGGTTGCCATTTTCAAGACCAGGTACGAAAGTGATTTCTACGAGAAAGACGTTCGGTCGAACTTCTACATTCCTAACGGCGAACCGGTAGCCGATGCATCCCGCTCGTTGCGGTTTAGTCAAAATGCGCCGGTCGTCGGCCTGGATTCCATTCGGCACTACAACATTGCCAACGAGCGTATTTTCGTCGTATTCAGCAGTGACATTCAGGACAATTTTGTGCGGTCAGCAGCGGGTAAGCAATCCCTTTATAATCAGTTGATGCAGACGCTGCCAACCGACAACCTGCGCATCGACACGACGCTGAGTGCGAGCCGCGAAGCCGAACTGTTCACGATTGGTGCCATCCCGCGTAAAGTATGGACAAGTACTTCGTCGCTCAATCTGGGAGCTAATGGCACAACCGGGGGTTACATCGAACAACTTACCCCCAAAATACCCCGGACGTTCCATGAACTTACGTTGCCCGTTGACACCAACTTGCTGGTAAGCCGGATCGACAATCAGCCGTCGATGATCATGAACGCCTATTGAAAAGAAGCGCAGCGGCTGGTCCAGGCGATGGCCAACACGTTCCTGACGCCCCGGCTCGCTGAAGCTCCACCTGGTTTGCGCGAACGCCGGGTAATTGGCGTGGCGGGGGATGCCGTCGAATCGCTGGCAACGTATCTGTACCCCGAAAAAGCCGCAACAACCGCCGTTCCTATCACGATTGCTGACGTAAGTCGGTTTCGTCAATTAGCGCGGAGTGACTACCCACGTCTGACCCGGCCCGACCTCTCCGGCATTGCTGATGTGGCGGTTCGGGGCAAAGCGGAGAAAAACCTGCAAACCATTCAGGACAAGCTCAACGAAAAGCAATTGGTGGCGGCTGCGCTCTGGCTCGACGCCGTTGTGAAGAGCTACACGGTAAATTACGGCGTTCGGCGATTCGTGTTCATCCGCAACGCCGACATCGGCTGAGTGACGGGAAAATTTCTGGAAACGATTAACTACGAATACGAATCGACGATTGCCAAAGGTGCATTCTACACGCGATAGAGACACGTAAGAAACGAATCGCTTCTTCAATTCGCCACCTCACCTTTCAAATTACGCTCTAAATACGCTGTATACTGCTGATAGAGAAGCTGGTAACTCGCTGAATTATACGATACGCCGTGTGCACCGGGCGGGTAGATGCGCAGGTCAGCGTCCTTGCCCGCGTCTTCGAGCGCGTTCATTAACTGGAACGTGTTACGGACGTGTACGTTCTCGTCCATCGTTGAGTGCGCAATGAACATCTTACCAGCCAGGTTTTTGGCGTAAGGCGATACGGCGCTGACCGTGTATTTCGCGTCGTTTTCGGGCAGCAGTCCCATGTATCGCTCGGTGTATATGCTGTCGTACAGCCGCCAGTCGGTGACGGGTGCACCTACCAGTGACACTTTAAAAACGCCGGGATGGGTAAGCATGGTGTAGCTGCTCATGTAGCCGCCGTAGCTGTGGCCCCGAATGGCCATGTGGCTGGCGTCAGCCCACGGTTGGGTGGCTAAGTACTTCGCCGTTTCAGCAAAGTCCAGGCTCTCAAACTTGCCTAATTTTTCATACACGACCTTCTCAAAATCGCGGCCGTATCCCCCGCTGCCCCGATTGTTGACACTCACGACCACGTAGCCCGACTGCGCTAACCATTGATGCCAGCCCGTCGTAGTCCATTCATTATAAACCGATTGAGCGCCCGGTCCGCCGTAAATATCCAGCACGACGGGGTACTTCTGGGTAGGCACAAACCCCAGCGGTTTGATGATGGAAATGTCAATTTTTTGCCCATCGGAAGTAGTGAAACTGATTAGTTCTTTCGGCGCGTAGGCATGGCTGGTTACGTAGTTAGTTACGGTGGCGTTGGTTTCCAGCGCTTTGATAAGTTTGCCCTGCGTGTCGCGCAGTTCAACCTGCGTGGGCGTTTGCACGTTCGAGTAGCGATCAATGAAATACTGGCCGTTCGGTGAGAGGTTGACCGTGTGCCGCCCGGCCACCGTCGTCAGCCGACGCTTATTTTTGCCGTCGAGGTCGGCTACGAACAGGTGCCGCTCCAATGGCGATGCTTCTGTGGATGTGAAGTAAACCTTTTTCGCTTTGGGGTCGATGTGGTGCACGAAAGTCACCTCCCACTTACCCGTTGTGACGGGATTGAGCAGCTTACCCGAATAATCGTAGCGGTAGAGGTGCGCGAAACCGTCCCGGTCCGATACCCAGTAAAACTCGTTGGTACCAGCCGGAAAGTAGAGCAGGTGGTTGATACCCGCGAAGAAATCAAACACGTCGACCCAGGTACTGGATTTCTCCTCCATAATCTGTTTCGTATTACCCGTGCGACCATCGGCCATAAACAGCCGCAGGTGATTCTGTTTACGGTTGAGGTGCACCAACGCCAATTGCCCGGCCTGCGAGGTCCAGTAGATGCGCGGAATATAACCGTCCGGTCCGCCGTCGCGGCCCAAGTCTACTTTCATCCACTCTTTCCTGCGGTTAGCCAGTTCAATCACACCAATGCGAACGGTCGGGTTTTGGTCGCCGACGCGCGGGTACGGCAGCGAATCGTATTTCTCGTCGAACCCCTTGTAATCCGTCAGTTTGTAGATAGGTACCTGCCGCTCGTCAGACTGCCAGAAGGCAATGAATTTACTGTCGGGCGACCATTCCCAGGCCTGCGCCAGGCCGAACTCTTCCTCGTAGGCCCAGCCAAAGCGACCGTTGTAAAAAGCGGGTTTAGCGTCGTCGGTCAGTTGGGTCTCGCGTTGTGTTCCGAAGTCGAATGTGAACAGGTTGCCGCCCCGCTCGTAGCCGATCTTACTACCGTCGGGGGCAAGTTCGGCGGTCTGGGCGTCTTTGGCAACAAGTTTCAGGCCCTTATCGGCTACTGAATACACGTAGTAATCCGACACGCCCGACCGGCGGTAAACGGGCCGAAAGTTGGTTTGAAATAGGATGTTCTTCGAGTCTTTCGACCACTGAAACGAGCCGTAGGTGAACGGCTTATCCGTGCCAGGAAATTTGAGCTGACTGCCATCGAACACGACGATCTCCGACTGATCTTTTGGCGACAGGGTTTTAATAACCCGCTGCCCGTCGATGTAGGAAAACTTACTGCCGCCCTCAATCCAGTTCACGCTGCGCGGACCCGTCGAGCCGGTAAGTTGCCCGGTTGCGGCTAAAGCCTGCGGTAGGGTAGCGTAACGCTGTTTAGCGAAAGCAGATACAGTCGTCTGGGCGGTTGACAAATGGGCAATCAGGCTGGCAAGGGTAAACCAGATGAAAACGATGCGATGGATCATAATTTGGTGACTTTAGCGTTGACAAAACTACCGAAAAATGGCATTCTGTACCAGTCTGGCCAACGACGGTCGTTCCGTTTACACCCTAATGATAAACGCCGAACCACAGATTAGTGCGGTTCGGCGTTTGAATCAAGTTTCTGCGTATCTCCTGATTAATTTCAGAGCGGGTAACCCGGATTCTGGGTTTTCAAGTTTGGGTTATTCAGCAGTTCCTGCCGCGGAATGGGCAGCAACAGATGCTTCGCTTCCAAGGCCTTATTGGTGTTCAGGTTCACGTGACCCACGAAGTTGTCGAAGCCTTTGGTCTTTTCGTTAAATACCTTGCGGGTGCGCACCATGTCGAACCACGTGATTTGTTCGTAGCAAAACTCATACGTGCGCTCCCGCAGCACGGCATCCCGGAAAGTAGCCTGCGTGAAGCCACCTAAAGCGGGCGTCGTCAGTTGCGCCCGGTCGCGGATGCGCTTCAGGGCATCAATCGTCCCCGACGTCGGGCCACCCACTTCATTCTGCGCTTCCGCGTAGATAAGCAACGTTTCGGCAAAGCGAATCTGTGGTACGTTCAAGTTGTTTTGGCGCGTACCCGGCGTACCGGATGTGCCATTGGAGGTTCGGTTGAAATGCTTGAACACGTACGGGCGGCCCAGCTCAAACCGAGCGCCGGTGCCGTTGGTGAAATAGGTCGTGTAAAAATATCCTTCTTGGTCTTTGGTCCGACGGTCGCCCGCTTCGAAGGAATTATAAAAATCCAGCGTCGGAATCGAGCTGCCCGTACCCGTGGGACCGTTGAAGTTGATCGGCTTAAAGTTCCCGTAGAAATTATCCATCGGATTGCCCCCCCCTGGTACATCTACTCCCGACACGTTTATTCCTGGCACGACTGTGTTGTACTGAAGCATGAACAGGTGCTCCAGCCGGTTTTCGGTTTGTTCTCGGTGTACGTCCTCGTAGTTCGTGAACAGATTGATCACCGTCGGGTTGGCGTTGGCATACGTAATTACTTCCAGCGCTTTGTTGGCGGCCAGCGTGTAATGCGACGCGCCTTTGCTCAGGGGAAAACCGGCCATCGTCAGGTACACCTTCGCCAACTGCGTTTTCACGGCAGCCAGATTCACCCGACCGTTGACTTCCGTCCAATTCAACCCAGCGGCCTCGGCTGCCGTTAAATCTTCCACAATCAGCTTGTAGATTTCTTCCTGCGGAGCACGAGCAGGCCGGAAATCAGCAGCATAGGCATCGGTTTGGGGGGTAGTGATGAGCGGAATGTCACCGTATAATCGAACGGCATAGAAATACGCCCAGGCCCGCAGGAACCGGGCTTCGCCAAGAATCTTGGTTTTCTGAGCGTCAATTTCAGCCTTTCTGGTTTCAGGCAAAGACGGAATAGCCGGAACCAGGGCGATAACCTGATTAGCCTGCGCAATGACGCGGTATAAGCCGTTCCACCAGTTAACGACGTGAGCCGTGTTGCCGTCGTGCGACAAGCTATACAGGTTATTGAGGTCCGAGTTTTGGGCAGTTTCCGTCGTCGACGTGCCAGTCATAGCTTCCAGCAACTGCCAGTTGGACGAAAAGATACCGGCTCCACCGCCGAAGAAGCGCGCATCGGCGTACACGGAAGCCAGCGCGGCTTCGGCGTGGTCGGGAATAGTGTAAAAATTGTCAGTGGTCAGGTTTGCCGGTGGCTGCTCGTCTAAGAAATCGGAACAGCCAACGGGGCCGAGCAGAACGGTGCCGCACAGCAGGGCCTTAGTAATGGTCTTTACTACGGTATATCGCATGGTGAATTCAGGAGTTTTGGTGTTTTGTCATCCGGTGGTCATTGGTTATGCTATGAGCAACAACCACCGGATGGCGATAATTTTACGTTTACAAACTGATTTGCAGACCAGCCAGGTAGGTAGTCGGCTTCGGATAATTGTGCCAGATCATACCCTGTGAAAAGGCGCTGTTGCCGTTGCCTTGGTTGGTAGGCGTCACTTCGGGATCGCCAATGATGGGATCGTCGACCAGCAGGAAGAAGTTCTGCACGGTGGCGTAGAATCGCACCCGGTTCAGTTTCAGCCGGTTCGTTAACTGCGTCGGTAGGGTGTAACCGATTAAGGCGTTCCGACCACGCAGGAATGAACCGTCCTTGATCCATTGGGTATCCACGTTGGTTACGTAGCCCGCGCGGGTTTCCCGAATTTCGGCAATGGGCGTGTTCTGGTTCGTCGGCGTCCAGGCGTTCAGCACCGACGTGTAGCTGTTGGCCAGCCCCTGCCGGTCTTCGCTCGAGTGCAGGTTCATCAGCATCACGTCATTGCCGTACGAGAACTGAAGATCAAACGTAACGTCGAAGTTTTTGAACCGGAAATTATTGATCAACGAGCCCCAGCCTTTCGGACTGCCGTTGCCGATGATACTCCGGTCAGCGTCCGTAATGGCCCGGTCGCCGTTTACGTCCAGGTATTTGATGTCGCCGGGCAACACCGTCAGGTTGTTTCGATAGCTGGTAAACTTGGCGGCTTCTTCGCGCTCGGCCTCGCTCCAGGTACCCAGCCGGGTCAGACCCCAGAACGCACCTACTGGCTCACCCACGCGGATGACGTTGGTGGGGTTGGTGAAGTTTGGACCGCCTACGTTAAAGATGTCCGACGGCGTGGCCAGCGAAAGCACCTTGTTGCGGTTGAGCGAAATGTTGAACGTCGTGTTCCAGGTGAAATCGCCCCGGCTGATGTTTACCGTGTTCAGGCCAAACTCGAAACCCTTGTTTTCCATCGACCCCACGTTCTGACGAATAGTGGCGTAGCCGCTGGTGCGGGGAACCGGCGCATCTAACAGCATGTCGGTCGTGAGCCGGTAGTAGTAGTCGGCTTCGAGGTTAATCCGGCCTTTGAAGAAGCTGATTTCTAATCCGGCGTCATACTGAGCGGTTTTTTCCCAGCGCAGATCGGGGTTGGCTAAGCGGTTAATGCCCGTTCCGCCGACCCGCGTGTCGTTATAAATGGTGCCGTAGGCCGAACTTAGCGTGGCCAGCGACTGGTAGTTTGGAATTTCGGCGTTACCGGTCAATCCGTAGCTGGTCCGCACCTTCAGGTTCGAGATGATCGGATTGGTTTTCAAAAAATCTTCTTCCGATACGCGCCACGCCAAAGCCGCCGATGGGAAAAAGGCAAACTTGTTGTTTTCCCCGAAGCGCGAGGAACCATCAGCCCGGCCCGTCAGGGTGAAAAGGTATTTATTTCTAAAACCGTAATTGAGCCGCCCGAAGTAGGAGTTAAACGCGAACCGCGATGCATCCGATTCAACACGAGGATTTATGGCACCCGCGGCTAAGTTGTTAAAGCCGAAGTAATCGGTGGCGAAGCCGTTAACCAAAGCCGCAACTCTGAAAAATCGGTTCTCCTGCCACTCAATACCCAGCAAACCCGTAACCGAGTGGTCCTGACCGAACTGCCGGTTATACGTTAGGGTATTCGACAGCGACCAGAACGCTTCTTTTTGATTTCGAGATTCTCCCGTTCCGCTGCCACCAATGTTCAGCGTCCGGCTCTCCGAGTTATTTTGCTCCTGCGTCACAATGTTGACTCCCAGTACTGACCGAAACTCCAGGCCTTTGGCTAAGGCAATGTTCGCGTACAAGCTACCCTGCGTGGTCTGCGTGTTGAGGATGTACCGGCGGCCCATCAGGCGGGCGTATGAACTAAACGTTCCTTCGGCACTCGGGTAGTCGCGATTGCTGGCGTATGTGCCGTCCTGGTACGTAACGGGCAGGAACGGAAAATCCTCCACGATCTGCCGGGCTACGGCGTCGCCTTGGTCTACAATGTTCTCACTCTGGCTGTTGTAGGCCAGCGTACCGCCTACTTTCAGCCATTTTTTGATTTGGTCGTCCACCGTGAAGCGGCCCGAGTACCGTTTCATATATGACGTTTTGATCAAACCCTCATCATTCCGGTAGCCGAGTGATAGCGAATACTGCGTCCGCTCGCTTCCGCCACTGAAACCCAACTGATGGTTCTGCGACAGCTTATTCTGCGTTGCTTCCTTAAACCAGTCGGTGTCGTGAAGCGGGTTCAGGTTGGCGTCAAAAACACCCGGATATCGGGCGCTGTAGGATTTCCGACGGGCAATCGGGTCTAAGTAGGTGTACCGCCCGGCGTCCCACCCTACCTTGTCATACTTTTGAATGTTGGCGTAAGCCAATTCCTCGGTATCTAAATACTGTTGGGCGTTCAACACCCGCGGCCGGTTGGGGCCAATCGTATTCACGCTGAAGTCGGCGTTGTAGGTTACCAAGCTCTGACCGGCTTTGCCTTTCTTGGTCGTCACCAGAATAACACCGTTGGCACCCCGCGCACCGTAAATAGCCGTGGACGAAGCGTCTTTCAACACCTCAACCGAGACAATGTCGTTGGGGTTGATGTAATCGATGGCGTTTGAAAACTGGTTCTGGTTACCCTGTGGCAGGATGACGCCGTCGACTACGTACAGTGGGTTGTTCGACGTGTTGATGGAGCTAAAGCCCCGGATGCGGACTGTGGTTCGTCCACCCGGACGGCCCGAGTTGTTGTTTACCTGCACACCCGGCATCCGGCCCTGTAGGGCCTGGTTCAGCGAAGGCGCAGGGCGTTCCTGCAACTCCGATTGTTTGACGGACGCAACGGAACCTGTTAAATCTGATTTTCGGGCGGTACCGTAACCAATAACCACAATCTCGTCCAGTGTTTGATTGTCCGTTTGAAGTGCTACGTTGACGGCTGTCTGATTGCCAACCGCTACTTCACGGGATAAATACCCGACATACGAAAAAACGAGTGTTGGACTGCCACCGGTGACGGCAACATTATATTTACCTTCTGCGTCGGTGGTCGTACCCTGCTGACTGCCTTTCAAAACGACACTCACCCCCGGCAGACCCGTACCGGTTTCATCGTTGACGCGGCCGGTGATCCGGCGATCCTGAGCAAACGCGCTCACGCACAGCAGCCAACTCAGCATGAGCAGGGGCGTAGTGCGATACATTCGTCGTAAAACGTTTTTCATAGTAAGGTTAATTTGACACGCATAAGGTTGATAATAAAACAAAGGCATTGCCTCTTAAAGGCACAAGGCGCACAATTATAATTATTCTTTTCTTTAATTATAAATAAAGAATTTGTGAAGGAGCTCGTCATAGGCTAATCCAGGATTGCCAGCTATTTGATTAGTTTGAGTTGCACCGGCGACGATACCAGGCCGGTATCCGGAAAAACTGAGTAGTGAGCTAAATTTTTTGATGTGTATATTTCGGCTACGATGCTTATAAATCCCTCATCTACTTACTTTATACTGGCTTATGACCCACAAATACACACCGCTTACTCACCACATCCGGCCTCTCTGGCTGCTGGGACTCATGCTTCTAATCTGCGGCAATGCCCTCGCACAGGGCAACCGCTACACGCTCAAAGGCCGCGCTACCGACGCTAACGGAGCCAGTGTTCCCGGTGTCACGGTGCTGCTCAGAGGGACAACCCAAGGTACGACAACCGTGGCCGACGGCACCTATTCGCTCGGCGTCACCGTTGCGCCCGGCTCCTACACACTGGCCTTTTCGTCCATTGGGTACGCAGCGGCCAATCGCGCCATTAGTCTCGGTTCGCAGGAGACGGTCACGACCGACGTGGCCCTGACCGAAGACAACCAGACGCTCGACGAAGTCGTCATTATCGGGTCGACGCTGTCGGCTCCCAAACGCGAACTCGGCAACGCCATTAGCACCATCAAAGCCCAGGCCTTAGCCGAATCCGGTTCGGGTGGGCTGCTCAACTCGCTCCAGGGCAAAGTGCCAGGGGCGCAGATTACCCAGAACTCCGGCGACCCGGGGGGGGGTATCAGTGTCCGGCTCCGGGGCATCAAGTCGCTGTCGGGCTCGTCGGACCCGCTGTTCGTCATCGACGGCGTCATCGTCAGCAACGCCAGCCCGAACGTATCGCAGCAGGCCGTTTCGGATCAGGTGGGTATTGCCAACGCTGGTACGAACCGCTTGGCCGATCTCAACCCCGCCGACATTGCCAGCATCAACGTTATCAACGGCGCGGCAGCGGCAGCGCAGTACGGCTCGCGGGCGTCGAATGGCGTAGTGCTTATTACCACCAAGCGCGGGCAGACGGGCGCACCGCGCGTTACGTTTACGGCCAGCGCCAGCGTGAACGAACTACGCAAAAGCGTTCCGATTACTACGTATGGTAAGCAGTTTGGTTTTGCAGGCTTACGGCTCCACCCGATTGGGGGCGTTTCGGCGGCTCAGATTGCGGCTAACCCCGGCGTCACGACGGTGGGTATTGTTCGCGATGGCGCTACTACGCCTTTAGCCACGAACTTGGTCGACGTGACGCGCTACAATTACTTCGACCAGATATTCCGAACCGGCTACGGCACCGATAATACCATTTCGGTGTCGGGCGGACGCGAAAATACCAGCTACTACGTCTCGTTTGGGTATCTGAAGAACGAAGGCATTCTCAAAAACACGGACTTCACCCGCTACAACCTCCGCGCCCGCCTTGACCAGCGACTCACTAACTGGGCCAAACTGTCGGTGGGGCTGAGCTACGTGAACAGTTTCGCCAATGAGAAAGCAAACGGCAACGTGTTCTACAGCCCGATTAACTCGGTCAACATCACCAACAACATCTACGATATCACCCAGCGCGACCCCGCCGGAAACCTGAGGGCCGTGGAGCCAACGCGCGTCAATCCGCTGTCAACGGTCGAAGACATGAACTTCACGCAGGCCGTTAGCCGGACCATCAACGACGTGCAACTGAACCTGACGCCCCTGCGCGGCCTGACCATCGACGCCATCCTTGGCGTTGATACCTACGGGCAGGTGGGCCGCAGCTACATTCGGCCGTATCCGTATCAGGCAGCGGCCGGTCTGCCGCTCGAACGCTACCCGTTTGGCTTTGCCGCTTCGGCGACCAACACGGTGCTGCAACTCAATGCCGACGTCAACGCCACTTACCAGCGCGAACTGACAAAGGATTTCAGCCTGAAAGTCATTGCCGGTTTCAACTACCAGTACAACCAGCAGGATTTCAGCCAGGCGAACGGGCAAAATCTGGCCCCATTTATTGAAACTGTCAGCGGAGCCACTACGACCGTCCGGGCAGGTTACGGCCTGACCCGTTTTAACCTGAGCGGTGAGTTTGCCCAGGCTACCGTCGGCTACCGGAATTTAGCGTTCATTACCGGAGCCATCCGGCGCGACCGGTCCACGATTTTTTCACCGTCCGAATCCAACCAGTTGTACCCGAAAGTAAGCGGCTCATTAGTGCTGTCGGATCTGGATTTCTGGCAGAAGGGGTCGTTCAACAAGGCTTTCAGCGCAGCTAAACTGCGGGCGTCGTTCGGCGATGCAGGTGGACTGACGGCGCTTAGCCCAACGGACCGTTTCTATCAGTACCTGCCGATTGCGTTTCTGGGCAAGGGCACCATCACGCCGTCGTCATCGCTGGCCAACCCGGCCGTACGCCCCGAGCGGATGCGCGAACTCGAATTTGGGGCGGACCTCTCGTTCATCAAAGACCGAATCAACCTCGGCATCACGGCTTATCGCCAGCGTATCACCGACCTGACCGTCGACCGCGTCGTGGCTCCGTCGACGGGTGGATTCAGCTTAGTGACGAACGTCGGTACGATGGAAAACAAAGGCGTCGAAATTATGCTCGACGTAGTGCCGGTGCGCACGAAGGACCTGACCTGGGACATGACATTTATTTTCAATCGCAACCGGAACAAGGTCCTGTCGCTGGGCAGTCCGCGCATCGACATCAGCAACGTGGCCGGCGCACCGGTGGCACTGCTCGAAGGCCAGCCCGCCAGTGTCTTCTACGGTTTCCCCTACGCCCGCAACACCGACGGCTCCCTGCTGCTGACACCGCAGGGACTGCCGCAGCGCGAACGGGGTACGCAGGACGGTTTGGTGAATTTCACCCCGCAGCGCACGCCCGAAGGGCAGCCCACGGGCACGTTTGTCCGAACGGTTATTGGCGATCCTAATCCTGACTGGACCGGCTCGTTCAGCAGCAGCATGACCTATAAAGGGCTGGGCCTGCGCGTGCTGCTCGATGCAGTGCAGGGTTTAGAAGTATTCAACGCCGACAAGCGGACGCGGGAGAACGTGGGTATTGGTCCGCTGACCGAACAGGAAATGCGTGGAACGCTGACGCGCGGCTACATCTTCGCCATCGGCCCCATCGAAGAATTTAGGGTCGACAACGGCTCATTCGTGAAGCTGCGCGAAGTAGCGCTGAGCTACCAGTTTCCGAAATTTACGAAGGCCATCAGCGGGCTGAACCTGTCGCTGATTGGGCGCAACCTGATCTCGTGGGACAACTACAACGGTTTTGACCCGGAAACCAACGCGGGCGGCACCACCGACCGGCTGCGGGGCGTCGATTTTGGCAACGTCCCCATTCCGCGCACCTACCGCCTTCAACTGACTGCTTCGTTTTAATTGACAAGACACACATTCATGAAAAGATACATCCTTACGACTGCCCTGCTCACCGTGCTGTTCACTCAGAATGCCTGTCAGGAGGAATATCTAAACCCCAGCGTAGCCACCGAGCAGCAGGTCGTTAACTCGACCGATGGGCTGATCACGCTGGCCAACGGGTTACAATTTCGCTACACCGTTGGGCGGCTCGGTGTCATTTACAACGCCGTAGCGGCCGGTGGTCTGACCACCCGCGAACTGCGCGTACTGAACGCGGGCAACACCGATGAACTGTTTCTGGAACAGGGCGGTGCCAGCGTGCAGGGCGGCAACGCCGTGGTCCGTAATCTCTGGGCATCAAGCCAGTTGGTCCGCTCCAACGCCGACGTGATTCTGGCCAACGCCGACCGAGTCATTCAGGATGCGGGCACCAAAAGTGGTGTTATTGCGTACGCATCAATTTTCAAGGCATTATCGCTGGGAACACTGGCGCAGTTCTTCGAGCAGACGCCCATCACCACCGGCAGTAATGCCCCGTTCGTGCCGCGTGTGCAGGCCTTACAGCAGGCTATTCAGCAGTTAGAAGCGGCAGCCACGCTGATTGGCGCCACTCCGCCACCGGCCACGTTTACCGGGGCCATTGTGCCAGGTATCGATATTACCAACACGCTTCAGGCGCTGATTGCCCGCTACAGCTTGCTGGTGGGCGATTATGACAAGGCCATTGCCGCAGCCGGTCGGGTCGATCTGACAAAACGGTCGGTGTTTACGTTTGACGACAACAGCCGCAACCCTATTTTCGAGACGGCGTTCAGCAACGTCAATGTCTTTGCTCCGCAAAATGCCACGCTGGGGCTACCCGCCGACCTCGCTCCCACTGCGGCTGATCGTCGTTTATCGGTGTACCTCCGCACCAACGCGACGGCCTCGCAAAACTTAGGCACGGGATTCTACACGGCCAATAATGCGCCCGTGCCGGTGTACTTGCCGGGCGAGATGCTGCTGATTCGGGCCGAAGCCTACGCCCGCAAAAATGACCTGACCAACGCCATTGCTGAACTGAACAAGGTACTGACCAAGACCACCGACGCGTTTGGTTTAGGCGCGGGCCTACCCGCCTATGCCGGAGCGCAGACGGCCGCTGCGGTGCTGACGGAAATTTACCGCAACCGCCAGATCGAACTGGCGTTTCAGGGATTCCGGTTGGAGGACAGCCGCCGGTTTGAGCGTCCGGGACCGGGCACTACGCCCGCCACGGCCGCCGAGCGCAACCGCAATTTCCTGCCGTATCCGTTCAACGAAAGCGACAACAACCCGAGTACGCCGAAGAATGTGGTGATTTAAACGTGGTTGGCAGTTTGTAGTTGGCTGACGCGTCAGCCAACTACAAACTGCCAACCTTTCTCATCCCGGCAAGTACACCCGGAAAGTGCTGCCCTCCCCTACCCGACTGGTGACGCCGATGGTTCCGCCGTGATTCTCCACAACTTTGCGGCAGATGGCCAGCCCAACGCCCGTGCCGGTGTACTGACTTTTGGTATGCAGCCGCTGGAAAACCTGGAAGATGCGGTCGCGGTACTTATCATCGAAGCCGATGCCGTTATCGGTGAAGCTGATCTCCAGAAACCGGGGAGCATCCCCCGGCGCTGGCATGAGACCCGAGGGCAGTTCGTTGGCAAAAATGAATCGGCTGGTGATTTGTATTATCGGCTGACGATCCGGCTGGCGGAATTTCAGGGCGTTGCTCAGCATGTTCTGAAACAACTGCCGGAGTTGAATCGTACCACCCAATACGTCGGGCAAGGTTTCTATTTTCACCTCAGCCTGCGTTTCGCTGATAACTAAACTCAGGTCGTCGCATACGTCGGTCAGCAGGTTAGTTAAGGACAACCGCTGGAACGGGTCGCGGTGGGTGCTGATGCGCGAGTAGGCCAGCAGATCAATAATCAGAGTCGACATCCGCCCGGCGGCCGACTGCATCCGTCCGATCATATCGGCCCCGTCGTGCCCCAGCACCGGGCCGTACTGACCCAAAAGCAGATCGCCAAAGGCTCTGATCTTGCGCAGTGGCTCCTGCAAATCGTGGCTCGCTACGTAAGCAAACTGCTGGAGATTGTCGTTGGAGCGCTGGAGTTCCAGATTAGCCTGTTCGAGTTGCCGCCGACGCTGGTGCTGCTCGGTGATGTCGTTGAACAAGAGTAAAAATCCGTCGTCGAGCCGGGTGCCCAGCAGGTCGAGCCACTTGTCGACACCGATGTAGTAGAACTCACTCCGAAACGATGCATCGTCTTTCATCATCGCCACCAGTTTAGCGAACAAACCGGGGTAAGCCTCATCCGAAAATCGCTGGCGCAGGGTCTGTCCATACAACTCGTCGCCTGTTGCCTGCATAATGGCCGCAGCAGCCGGATTGAACAAGATCGGCTGAAAGTCGACAAGTTGATGCTGCTCGTCCCGAGTGGCTTTGTAAACGGCAATACCGCTCATTGACGTATCGACCAACTGGGTCAGAAAAGCCGCCTGTCGTTGCTGTTCGAGTTCGGCCTGTTTGTTTTTCGTTACGTCGAGATCGGTGAAGAGAACCCGGTTGCCCATGCCTACAAACGTAATGTCGTACCAGCCCGAAACACCGTCGGCGAAATAAGGAATTACCACCTGCCGGGCTTCACCCGTGTTGGCCGCTTCGACAATGGTGCTGAAAAAAGGCGTATCGACAATGCCGGGGAATAACTGCAACAGGCGATTACCGGTCATTTCGGCCACCGTCCGGCCGGTGTTGGCGGCATTGACGGAGTTGGTAAAGACGTACTCAAAGTCAACGATGACGCCGGAATCATCGCGAATGACGTCGAACAGGGTCATGCCTACTTTTCCGTTCTCAACAATTGTTTTGAGCAATTCGGCCTGCTCCTGTTGGGTCGCCTGCACCCGCCGGAGTTCGGTTACGTCGCTGAACGACTCAATTAATCCATCTCCCAACCGCACCGCCCGCGTCTCGTACCAAACGTTTTTGTTGCCCTGCTGGAAATGTTCAAAAAAATGCAGCGGCTCCCCCGTTTCAACCACGGCCACCCACTTATCGAACAGGCCACTGGCCCGCGTTCCGGGGAAGAGCGTGAGCAGCCGCTGACCAACGAGTTGCGCGGCTGGCAGGCCCGACAGTTGCTCAACCACGCGGTTGACCATCGTGTAGGTAAAATTCACAATCCGGCCCGAGTCGTCGCGCACGGCGTCGAGGGTTGCGATGGCGGTGAGGGCATTGTCGAGGATAAACTTTGTGCGCTCAGCGTGCTCCTGCTCCGCTTGCTGTGCCCGTCGGCGGTCGGTGACGTCGACGTAAAACACCGCCACGTACCCGTCCATTCGGACGACCGATACATCGTAGACAATCGGTTTGGCCCGGTCTGATGAGGCTACCTCCAGTTCGGTTCGGTACGTTTCGCCCGTTTGGAATACCTGCTTCAGCACATCGGCAGTTGGCTGCTTGGCTGGGTCTGGCAATGGGCCGAGACTCCGCTCCGCCATGGCGTTAACCAGCACCAACTCCGGCTCGGCAGTTGCACTATCATCCGAAACAAACTGATACACCATCACCCCGTTGGGAGAGGCCTGAAAGAGCCGTTCAGCAATTGTTGTAAACAAGGACGGCGGTACGGAGGGCATATGGATGAGGAAGGTAACGCACGAAGATAACAGATGCCGACAGAATGCATCTATAGGTAAGCCTTACAGAGTCGGGTGTTTTTTGTGCCAGTCGGTAGCATCCTGATACGCTTTCGCCACCGCCAGCACTTTTCCTTCCTCGAATAACTGCCCCATAAACGTAATACTGGTGGGCAGATTCTTCGTCGTGAATCCATTGGGCAGCACCACGCACGGATGGCCAGTTAAGTTGGTGAGCGTCAGATTGCCACCGGCGTAGGTTGGGCTGATGTACACGTCGAGTTTTGCCACTTTCAGTTGAGTAGCCATGTCGTTAATGAGTTTGGTGCGGGCGCGGTTTGCCTGAATGTACTCGACAGCGGGCACGAACCGGGCCGAACGAAAAGAATTAGGCCAGGCATTTTTCCCCTGTCGAACCATCAGGTCATCGCGTCCTGAACGGGTTAGCTCATCGAACGACGCAGCGGCTTCCACTGTGAGCAGGAACGAAATTCTGCCAGCGGGTACACCCGTTGGCAAATCAAACGGCACCAACTCGGCCCCTAACGTCCGTAACGTCTGAAGCGTCAGAGAGTCATTTGCCCGGTTGGGATAATTGCTTTCGAACCCTTTTTTAAGGTAGCCAATTCGTAGTCCTTTCAGAGTCTTGAGCGGTGCATAACGGAACGGAGCCGCCATAACCGTGGGGTCATTGCCATCGGGACCGTAGATGGCATTGAACACCAGCGCACAATCTTCGACCGACCGGGCAATGGGGCCAATTTTATCCATACTCCAGCTCAGAGCCATGGCCCCGTGCCGACTCACCCGCCCGAAGGTTGGCCGAAGACCGGTGGTGCCGCAAACCGTTGACGGCGAAACAATTGATCCCAGGGTTTCGGTACCAATGGCAAAAGGTAGTAACCCCGCCGACACACTCGATGCCGACCCTGCTGATGAACCACTAGAACCGGCCTCGGTATTCCAGGGGTTGCGCGTCATGCCGCCGAACCAAACGTCGCCCATAGCCAGGGCACCCAGCGTCATTTTGGCGCACAACACAGCCCCGGCTTCTTCAAGCTTCCGGACAACGGTTGCATCGAGGTCAAGCGTCTGGTCTTTGTATGGAGCGGCTCCCCAGGTTGTTTTGTAGCCTTTTTTCGCCAATAAATCTTTGGCACCGTACGGAATACCGTGCAATGGTCCCCGGTATTTACCCGATTTTAGTTCAGCGTCGGCCCGTTTGGCCTGACTCAGGGCCAGTTCTTCGGTTAACGTGATGACACAGTGCAATTTGGGATCATTCGTTTTGAGCCGATTCAGGAAAAACTGGGTGAGATCGACCGATGAAATCTGTTTTGTCCGGATCAATTCACCCAACTGCCCAACGGTGTAGTAGGCTAACTCATCGCGATTTGCCGGGAGCGTAATCTTGCCCGAAGACGACGCTTTGAACGACGATGGGCCGGTCGGCATGACAAAGCCTGCCGGGAGTGGATTAAAATACAGGGCTGGCGCTACGTCATTGGGCAAGTCAATGTTACGCAGCGCTTCGTAATTGGTGCGGGCGTTGTTAACATTGTCGAGCATCGAGTCGCGCTCGGCGGGCGTAAAGTCCAGCCCAAAAATTCGTGAAGCGACCTCGACCATATCGCTGGTCAGTGGCTTTTTGGGGTCATCGGGGGCTGTGATGAATGCGCCCAGCAGGAAGCTACCGGCACAAACGGCCAGCCATGTAATCGTACGTTTCATTCGATTTGGATTGTTAACGGAGTATCAACCCAAAGTACGACAGCGAATGGTTTAAACCACTGACTCCCGCGAAAATTCCGCGTGCAGGGCCACGATCTGCGGTAGCAGCAACTGCTGTTCGTCGTTGTGCAACACGTAGTCGGCTATTTGCAACCGTTCGTCGTCGCTCACTTGCCGGTCGATGATGTGCTGAATTTCCTGTAGAGACCGGTGCGGATCGCGGGTACGAATACGTTCGATGCGCAGCGTGGCCGGAGCCTGAACGACAATGACCTTGTCGAGCGCGTTGCCATCGCCAGCCGCCCGCATCAGGGCAGCTTCTTTAATAACGTACGGCTTGTCGGCGTGTTGATTCACCCACAGCGCTGTGTCGGCCAATACGCGGGGATGAATAACGGCGTTGAGTTGGTCTAACAATACTGGGTCGGCAAACACCTGCGAGGCCACCCACGTCCGATTGTATTTTCCAAGCACATCGTAGGCCTGTGGTCCCAACGCCCGCGTGATATCGGCCTTCAGAATGGGGTCGTGTTCGGTGAGCCATTTGGCGCGCTCGTCGGCGTAGTACACGGGAACACCGAGCGTGGCAAACACGCGGCACACCGTACTTTTACCAGAGCCGATACCACCCGTTACGCCAACTTGCTTCATTTAATGGATAATGTATGATGTAGAATGAATAATGAACCGTGTGGGAAGCACTAAATGTATGACGCAAATCAACTAATGGCTACGTCGACTGCATTATCCATTTCACATTACTCATTAAGCGGCAAAGGCGACAATAGTTCGCCAACTTCAAAGCTAACAGTCACGCGGTCGGTGGTGACGCGTAACTGCGGGTGCCGAAACTGGTTTAGTACGATCTCTTCGTCGTAGTTGTCGGCGATGCGTTTGCGGGGAATCTTCACCAGCAGGGTGTCTGCCAAACCACGAACCAGCCGATCCGGCCCGGTAACCTGGATTGTGCGGGGCGTTAAGTTGATGAGGCTCGACACCATGAAGCGGGGTGCCAGATTGATGTGCAGACTGTCGGCCACTAACCGAACTGTTTTGGTTGTGCGCCGGTCGAAACCCATTTCCAGCGTGTCGGCCACGACGTAGTTAACCCGTAATTTCTTAACCTGCTCGGCCAGCGAAGCCGCCAGCGAGGCCGTATTAATAACGGAGGCCCGAATTGGATCTTTCACCACGTAATCGACCGGCTCAATCCGAAACGGCAGCCACGAGTGACGCAGCAATCCCCAGCCATCGCTCGACACGTTGACCATAATCGTGCGGGGCAGCGGTGTCGTCGGCACAAAAAGCGAGTCGTTATAAACGAACCGCACCGGATACTCAACATTCAGCGTGTACCCATTTTTGTTGAGTGCATTCAAGAACCAGAACAGCGCAGCGGCCCCCAGACAAAGCAACGCTTTGGCGGGCAGAAACGGGCGGGGATGCGGTTGGGGGGATGTCACAGAGGTTAGACGCACGTATTGCGTCTCTTTCTTTGTCAATCAGACGTAAAGGGTTGCCGCACCGGGGGTGGTGCGGCCGGTTCGCCGGAGCGATTCCGACCGGTCTCTACTCGGGTTTGGCACTGACCTCCCGTGCAATAGACGACTTTTCAAAGGTCATCTTCACACCCCGATCTACTTCAAGCGTAATGGTAGCCCCATCGACCGATACAATGCGACCGTGCAGACCACCAACCGTAACGACGTTGTCTCCTTTCTTGAGGTTTTCTACGAAGGTTTTCTGGTCTTTCTGTTTTTTCTGCTGGGGCCGGATCATGAAAAAATAAAACACGCCGATGATGGCCACCCACAGCAATACATTGTAGATCATGGGGGTGCTGCCGGTTGGCGCAGCCTGTAACAGAATAGAATACATACCTTGGAGTGATTACGATTTCTCAGTTGAATCGGGTTTGGGATTAACCAGCGCCTTAAATTGAAGATCGGTCATGGACGGATCGGTGTTAGCAAATACCGTAATAGTTTTGTTCTGTTGCCCTACCTTGCCCCGGCTATTAAACCGAACGCGAATGGATGATTTGGCACCGGGAGCAACCGGTTCGCGGGGCCATTCGGGTGTGGTGCACCCGCACGAAGCCGTAATATTATTGATGATAAGGGGAAACTCGCCGGTGTTCGTGAACGCAAATGCATGCTCAACGGTGTCGCCCTCGGTAAGATCGCCAAAATCATAAATACCCTTTTCGGTAAACGTAATCTTTGGCAGCTTCTGTGACACCACCGCCTTCGATGTTTCGGCCTGCTGTCGATTATCGCAGCTAAGCTGCCCAAAACCAACGCTTATCAATGTAGCAGCTACTAAAAAAGTCCTGACCTGCATGTATGAAATTAGGTTTCAGTTCAGTTAGTCGGTGAGTCAGCCACTGACTGACTCACCGACTAACTGAACTGACTACTTAGCATTACGTATTTTGCTTTTTGATTTGGGCCATCAGACGATCCACGTCTTCGAGTAGCCGTTCGGCTTTCTCGCGGGCGTCGTTTACCACGCGCTGACCTTCGTTTTTCGACAGATTTTCGGGCAGTTCCGCCGACTTGGCGAGCTGCGCCATTAACTGCTCGATCTGCTCCCGGTATTTCGACAACCGAAACGACACGCGATACCGGGTAGCAATGCCCTTATCGGGCGCATACAGCATTCCAATCGTGGTGCCAGCGACGGCACCCGTTAGAAGAAAAAGTAAATCACGGCCAGTTCTGCTCATGATAAGACGAGTTTGTGGTTTGTGGTTCGTGGTTTGTGGTTGGCTGACGCGCCAGCACCCGTGCGTCAGCCAACCACAAACCACGAACCACAAACTATTTTTTACTTATTGTCCAGCAACCCGCGCCCGCTTTTGCGCAGGCGTCCCGAAGTCTGTAATTTCTCGGACAGGTTGTCTAAAATTCCGTTGACAAATTTACCGCTTTTGGGCGTACTGTAGGCTTTTGCCAACTCGATATATTCATTAATGGTCACCTTGACCGGAATGTTTGGAAAACTTAGTAACTCACAAACGGCCAGTTTCAGTATAATCTTATCCAGCATAGCCACCCGTTCCACGTCCCAGTTCTGGAGTTGATCGGCCAAGAGTTGCTCATAGTCAGCATCGTTCTCAATCGCCTGCTCAAACAGCGTGTTCAAAAAGCGCTCGTCTTCTTCCCAGTCGTCAGTTAACGGTTCGAGTTTCAGGCCGGTTGGGCTTTGCACCGATTTGAGCGTTTTGATTACCAGCCCCCGCACCACCTCGCTGTTTTCAGCCCAGCTCAGGTCGATTTCGGCCAGATGATCACGGATAACTTCGTGCTTGAACACCAGCGTTCGCAGCACGTACTGGGCCAGTGCCTGATCCTCATCGGCAGTGTGGGTTCGCTGTTCGCAATAGGCGCGGTACGTATCGTCGGTTTTCAGAGCTTCACGCAGGGCCTTACGCACGAAACCCAGGTCGTCGGTCCAGGAAATGCCATGCCGCACCGCTTCGTTCTGTAAGGGTTGATGAGCAGCCAACGCCTGAATAATCGTATTGTTATTCAGATTGGAGTCGAACGGAAACGGCTCCTCATCCACGTTGCGGTGAACTCGTTCGCTGTCGGCGCGGGCCACGTTGCCCAGTTCGACCAAGAGCGTCAGCACGCGCAGGTAATCGTCGTAAATGCCGTTCACCTGCTTGATCATCATCTGAGCGAGGTGCTGCCGGTCTTTCTTGCCCCGGATCTGGTAAAACAGAAAGCCGTCGTTGGCTGCTTTGAGCACCTTCGTCGGCGCGTCGTCATCCTGAGCGGGCTGATTCGTGTTGATCGCTTCGTCAAAAAGCAAATGGGCGAGTTTGCGGTAGCCTTCGAGCTGGCGTTTGTCCTGCGGCTGCATGGAGTTCAGGTCAGGCTGGAAGAGGTCCGTGACACCGTCGAGGGCCATCTGCCGGTTCGAGGATTCAGCCTGCCGGAGTGCGTACAGCGCCTGCATAACCTTTATTCTGAGTAATCGCCTGTTGAGCATTCGCCTGCGTCTGAGTAACTATCGTTATGAAAAAGAACTGCTTGAAATCAGGTGCAAAAATACGGCTTAATCCCCTAAATACCCAATCAATCCGCACGTAGACCCTACGCTGCAACTTTTCAACGGGCGGGGCGGTTTTGAACAAAACGCCATTCGGTCCTTCGTGAAAGCACTTTCCTACCTCAATAAATACTTCCTCAAGTATAAATGGTACCTGATTTGGGGGACTGTTTTTACCGTTGCCTCCAACCTCTTCGGCATATTTCCGGCGCAGTTAGTCCGGTACGCGCTCGACCTGGTGCGCGAAACGCTTGACATCTATTATCTCTACGACAAATCGCCGTTACAGCCTTCGCTCTACGACGTTTTTGCGGCCAGTTTACTGCTATTCGGGGTGCTGACGCTGGTGCTGGCGCTGCTGAAAGGGTTTTTTCTGTTCTTAGTCCGGCAAACGCTCATTGTGATGTCGCGGCACATTGAGTACGATCTCAAAAACGAGATTTATAACCACTACCAGACCCTGCCGCTCAGTTTCTACCGCCAGCAAAACACCGGTGACCTGATGGCCCGGATCTCCGAAGACGTCAGCAAAGTGCGGATGTACGTTGGGCCGAGCATTATGTACGGGCTAAACCTGATTGTACTGTTCATCCTGGTCATTAGCTATATGGTGAGCATCAACGCTCGGTTGTCGCTATACGTGCTGTTGCCGTTGCCCATTTTGTCGGTGGCGATCTATATTGTTAACAGCATTATTATCCAGCGATCCGAGGAAATCCAGCGGAGTTTGTCGCGGCTGTCGACCTACGTACAGGAAGCGTTTTCGGGAATTCGGGTATTAAAATCATTCGTGCAGGAGAGTAATTCGGCCGCGAAGTTTGAACTGGAAAGCGACGAGTACCGCCAGAAATCACTGGGGCTGACGCGGGTCGATTCGCTGTTTTTCCCCATCGTGGCCATTTTGGTGGGGCTGAGCAACGTGCTGGTCGTGTACGTGGGTGGGCAGGAGATTCTGGCCGGGCGACTGACGCCGGGCAACATCACCGAGTTTATTCTCTACGTAAACATGCTGACGTGGCCAGTGATGGCCCTCGGCTGGACCACGAGCCAGACCCAGCGGGCAGCGGCTTCGCAGGAGCGCATCAACGAATTTCTAAACATCAAAACCGACATCGTTTCGCAGAAGAACCTGCAACGGACCATCAACGGCGAAATTGAGTTCAAAAACGTGCGGTTCGTGTACCCCGACTCAGGCATAGTGGCCGTCAAAAACTTTTCCATGCACGTTCGGGCGGGCGAAACGGTAGCCATCCTGGGCACCACCGGATCGGGCAAAAGCACCCTCGCCAACCTGCTCACACGCATGTACGATGTAACGTCGGGCGAAATTAAAGTAGATGGCATTCCGCTGAAAGACTACAACCTGACGAGCATTCGGGAGCAGATGGGCTACGTGCCGCAGGACGTGTTTTTGTTCTCCGAAACGATCAGTAACAATGTCCGCTTCGGCAAGCCCGACCTGCCGCAGGCCCGCGTAGACCAGGCCGTCCGCGACGCTGATCTGTACCAGAACGTAATAGACTTCTCGGAAGGCTTCGAGACGCGCGTTGGCGAGCGGGGCGTTACGTTGTCGGGCGGGCAGAAACAGCGGTTGAGCATTGCCCGCGCTATCGCCCGCGATCCGAAGATTCTGATTTTAGACGACTGCCTGTCGGCGGTGGATACGAACACCGAAAACATCATTCTCAACAACCTCCGGCGCATCATGGCCGACCGCACGTCGGTGGTGATTTCGCACCGCGTTTCGTCGGCCAAGTTAGCCGATCACATCATCATGCTCGACGAGGGGGAGATTGTGGAGCAGGGAACCCACGATGAGCTAATGGACCGGAACGGTGCCTACCGCGAGTTGTACGATAAGCAGTTGCAGACGGAAGAGGTGTAATTCAGTGAGCAAATTATCAGCCCACGGCTTCAGCTGTGGGACAGTGGGCGGAGATATTTCGGTATCTTCGCCCAAGTTGTTTATAGTAGATGGACGGTCACGTCCGGGGTCAGCGGTACGCTGACAACTAATCAGGCTTAGCAAAAAAAGCAATGGCTACCGAAAATCCTCGCGTCTGGTTCAAAAGCATCTCGCTCGAAAACGTCCGCTCGTTTGGCACAAAGCAGACGATCAACTTCACTGACAAGGACGGTAATGCCGCCCGCTGGAATGTGATCTTGGGCGACAACGGGACGGGAAAAACGACGGCATTGAGAGGATTATTTTTAGCAGCTAACGAGAAATACAATCTTAGTCGTTACGCATTTGACTTTTATTCCTTATTAAGACAAGATGATTTAGTTGCAAATATTATTGCGGAAACGGAAGAATGGTCAGAAAAAAAAACGACGAGAGACGCCTTATTAACTTTGTTCGTCAGCGAGGAAGCTGAAGCGGATTATCGAGCAGATTATCGAACGCACCCAGTCGTATACTCTGGTGTTAATTACGTAGATGGTACGCCATTCAATACGCTGGCGCAAGACGAAGCAAAGCCAACCATATATGCATATGGAGCGTCCCGTCGAATTGGAGAATCTGGTTTATCAGAAGACCACGAAGGATCTTTTATTACCTTATTTGATGACGAAGAGAGTTTGATTAACACTGAAGAATGGTTGGTTCAAGCTGATTATATCGCATATAAGAATGTCAACCTGCGCAGTAGATACGACTTAGTCAATAAAATAATTCTTAAAGTTCTTCGCGAAGAAGTAAATGATTTACGAATTGATACCAGCACTGGCATCCCTAAAGTGTTTCTTGTTACCCACTACGGCGATGTCCGCCTTCACGAACTAAGCCTTGGTTACAAAACTCTGATCGCGTGGATGGTGGACTTTGCAAAAGGTTTACTCGACCACTACCCCGGCAGCGAAGACCCGCTTGCTGAACCCGCCGTTTGTTTGGTCGATGAAATTGATCTACACCTGCATCCAAAGTTTCAGCGGAGCATCATCAAGTTTCTTACCGAGACGTTCCCGAATACGCAGTTTATTGTAACAGCGCATAGCCCGCTGATTGTGCAGTCGGCAGAAGACGCAAACATTATTCTGCTCAAACGCGAAGGCAACGAAACACACGTAGCCGAAGGCATCGATGTACATAGCTGGCGCATTGACCAAATTCTAAGCAGCGATCTGTTTGGTGGGGTAAGTGTCCTGCCACCTGAGACAGAGACTAAAATGCAACGCCGACGGGCGTTATTATTAAAAGACGAACGGACCAACGATGAAAATCAGGAGTTAGAACACTTGGAAGAAGAACTTGGTATGCTGACTGCTTCGGAGTCAAAAGAAGCGCTAAAGGCATTTGAATTGATTGGTAAATCATTGAGCCAATAGCGAACCGTGATTAAGATTGACAAATCCACGGTAAGCGTACCGGCAATTTTAGCAACTCAGGGCAGAGGAGAAAAAGAAGCAGAGAAATTCAGATTGGCCGCTGATCAGGGGCAAACCGTCTTTTCATTCGATAAATCCATTTACGCCCACAAATCCGTAAAGGAACTACTACGATCTGTTCAGCACAATAAGTGCTGTTTCTGCGAAGCCCGAATCAATCATATTTCCCACGGCGATGTTGAGCACTTCCGACCTAAAGCAGGATACCAGATTGACGATGATCAGGCACTGATTAAGCCGGGTTACTACTGGTTGGCGTACGACTTCTCTAATCTATTTTTCTGCTGTCAGATTTGTAATCAGGTATACAAGAAAAACTACTTTCCACTGGCGGATGAGAGCAAACGGGCTAACTCACACCACGATGATTACCAATTGGAAGAAAGCCTGATTCTGCACCCGGAGTTTGATGCCATTGATGAGCATCTGGTATTTGACGCTGAAATTATTAAACCGAAAAACGGTTCGCTCAAGGGAGCTGAAACGATCAAACGAACCGGGCTTAATCGCACTTCACTTTTAGAAGAACGGTTTTCGCACCTAAAGAAGCTGCGTGCATTGGCTAAAGTGGCCCGCAGCGGTGACCCCGACGCTGACGAATACCGGGCTTACTTTAAAGAATATAGCCAGCCGGAAGACCTATACTCCGCCATGGTCCGCGCTAACTTTCCCGACCTGATCTGAAACCAAGTTCTGTCCGGGCGGTTGTTAGTCGTATGTCTTCATCGCTACGTTTAGAATTATTTACGCCCGTAATCGACGACCGGCCAGTGTTCGTTACAGGGAACTTCTGTGACTGGTCGCCCAATCTGGATGCTTTTCAGATGCAACCCGTCGGGCCGGGGCAATACTCGTTCACGTTTCCCGCCGATTTGTCGCTGCCCGATGTTGTCGAGTATAAATACAGCAAAGGGGGCTGGGACCACGTCGAGCTGAGTTCGGCGGGGGAACCAATTCCCAACCGCAGCATCGGCTCCAAGCCACACGACGAACCCGATATTGTGCCGCACTGGCGTTGGTTCGGTCAGCCGTTCAACGCTGAGTTTCTGCCTAAATCAGTCGGCGAAGAGTTTCACCTGCCCCAACTCGACACCAATCGCCGGGTGACCGTGCTGTTGCCGTACGATTACGAAATTCATTCCGAAAAGCGCTATCCGGTGCTTTACATGAACGACGGTCAGAATCTGCTGGGCGAAGGAGCCGGATATGGAAGCTGGCGCGTAGACGAAAAAATGGCGATCTTAGCCAGTCGCGGGCATCACGAGCTGATAATTGTGACCATCGACCACGGGGAGGAGCAACGCATTCAGGAATATACCATCGAGAAAACCCGCGCGGCCGGACGCGGACGGGGGCGCGAGTACCTGAAGTTTATCCGCGAAACGCTCAAGCCAATCATCGACACCAACCTGCGAACGCTGCCCGACGCCGAAAACACGGGCATTGGCGGGAGTTCGCTGGGCGGACTGATCAGCGTGTACGCGGGCATGATGCACCCCGACACCTTTGGACGGCTGATGGTGTTTTCGCCATCGCTCTGGATTTCACCCAAAATTTACTTCGATGCCATTCGGTTCCACGCGCCCGTGCCGATGCGGGTCTTTGCTTACGGCGGAGCGGCCGAATCGAAGTACATGGTTCCCAACCTCGAACGTTTCAAAGAGGCACTCGTCAGGCAGCAATACGGGGGCAATCCAATCGACGTGCATCTGTCAATTTACCCCGACGGCACACACGAGGAAGTACACTGGAGCCGCGAATTTCCCCGTGCGGTCGAGTGGCTGTTTTACGGGGAACATGTGGCGTAACCTGCATAAACCTGATTTGAATGCTGATTTCGATAGCAACCCAACCCGCGCCTAAGGGCGATCTTATCATTCCTGCCGTCCAGTCCGATGCATTGCCCGATCAATTGATTGGCATTGGAAAACGGCTGAATGTACCTCTGCCGGTGCTGCAACGTGATTTCTTGGCGGAGGCCAGTGAATCACTACCAATTTATGGCCCGGACGGACAACGGATGTTTCTGCTGGGGTTAGGCGCTAACCCAAAAGCGATGGACTGGCTGAGGACGTTCCGAAAGTTCTTTTTCAGTCAGAAGAGTAAGTTCTCGAACCAAGTTGACATTGATCTGTCGGCATTCGACGGTGCGCTCATCGAGCCGGTCGTGCTGGGCGTTTTGGGCGGAAGTTATGATCTCCGACTATACAAAACCGATAAAACCGACACGGCTGCATTCTACGGAGACGATGCGCAACTGACGCTTCATGTAAACGTCGATCAGCAACAAGCTGCACTCGACGCGCTGGCACGGGCCGAAGCATTGGCCCAGACCCAGCGCGAGATGATGGATCTGATGAACGCACCCGCCAACTACAAAACCCCGCAAACACTGGCCGACTGGGCGGTGCGCTCGGGCCAACAACACGGCTACGAGGTGACGATTCTGGACAAAGCCGAACTGGAACGGCAGGGACTCGGAGCGTTGCTAAGTGTGAGCCAGGGGAGTGACGTACCCCCGGTGCTGATCGTGGCCGAGTACAAACCCAAAGGCGTCGAGAATCCGCGAAAGGTAGGATTAGTTGGTAAAGGCGTGACCTTCGACACCGGTGGGGTTTCGATTAAAGCATCGGCGAATATGCACCTGATGAAAAGCGACATGGGCGGGGCCGCAGCCGTACTCGGCACCCTCGAAGTAGCCGCAAAACTAAAGCTGCCGGTGCACTTGATCGGGATTGTTCCGAGTACGGAAAATTCGACCGACGGCCGCTCTACCAAACCTGGCGACGTCATTACGGCCTACAGTGGCAAGACCATCGAAATCATCGACACCGACGCCGAGGGGCGCGTGATTCTGGCCGATGGCCTGGGATACATGCTTCGCAATTTTCAACCCGACGTGCTTATTGACCTTGCCACGCTCACGGGCAGCGTCATTGCCGCGCTGGGTTATCACGCAGCCGGACTGTTCACGCAAAACGACGAACTGGCTACTCAACTTGCGGAGTCAGGCACCCGCACTGGTGAGCGGATATGGCGAATGCCGCTTTGGGATGACTACAAAGAAGACATCGAGTCGGACGTGGCCGATGTAAAGAACTTTAGCGGTAAGCCCATCGCCGGGTCCATCAGCGCGGCTAAATTCCTGGAATTTTTCACGGAAAGCCACCCCGCCTGGGCGCATCTGGACATTGCAGGCATGGCCTTTGCCGATACCGAATTTGGCTCGCAAAAGAACGCAGCAGGCTTTGGAATCCGATTATTAGTTGATTATTTGCGGACGGTGAGTTAGTTTGTCGTTCGTAGTTTGTGGTTGGCTGACTGCACCGGCAGACCGGCATAAGCTATACGCGTCAGCCCACTACAAACCACAAACTAACCCAATCTCCAAAACTGCCTTCCACATGAGCCAACTATCATTTCTCTGCATTGCCACGTTCCACAAAGGACAGGAATTCCTGAGAGCCTGTAAGGCGTTGGGCAACACTGTTTATCTGCTAACCGATCAGAAATTAGCCGACGCCGACTGGCCCCGCGACTCCATCGACGAGATTTTTTACCTGTCGTCGCCGAGCAACACACCGGAAGATTTAGAGAAAATGCTGACGGGACTGGCCCATGTGATGCGGTCGCGCCAGATTGACCGGGTGGTGGCGCTGGACGATTTTGACGTTGAAAAGGGAGCGCTCATCCGCGAAACGTTCCGCATCGACGGCATGGGGCAAACCACCGCCCGCTACTTCCGCGATAAACTGGCCATGCGAACGCGGGCGGCAGCGGCTGGCATTCGCATACCTGCCTTCAGCGCCATTTTCCACGACGAAACCATTACGAACTTCCTCAAAACGACCGAAGCGCCGTGGCTCATTAAACCGCGCTCGGAAGCCTCTGCAACCGGCATCCGCAAAGTGCACTCGTTAGACGAAGCGTGGGCAGTGATTCATTCGTTGGGCAACAGCCGACATCAATATCTGATTGAGTGCTTCAAGCCGGGGCGCGTTTACCATGTTGATTCACTATCGCTGGAGGGGAAGGCGGTGTTTACCCGCGTGAGCCAGTATTTAGCTACGCCGATGGAGGTGTCGCACGGGGGCGGGGTGTTTCGCACGGGAACCCTACCCGACGACCTGCCCGAAGTGGCCGAAATTCAGCAGTTCAACAACCGAGTGCTGGAGGCCTTTGGAATGCGTCACAGTGCTTCTCACTCCGAGTACATCCGGGGCGACCACGACGGCGAACTGTATTTTCTGGAAACGGCTTCCCGCGTGGGTGGGGCGCACATTGCCGAGATGGTCGAAGCCGCGTCGGGCGTGAACCTCTGGCGCGAGTGGGCCAAGCTCGAAACGGCCCTGGCCCGCAAAGAACACTACGTTCCACCCGTCGACGAGCCGTATCACGCGGGCCTGATTGTGTCATTGGCCCGGCAGCAATGGCCGGATCTGTCCGCGTTTGTGGAGGAAGAAATTTGCTGGCGGATGAACAAAGAGTACCACGTTGGGCTGATCGTTCGCTCCACTGACCGGACGCGAATCCTGACGTTGTTAGACGAGTACATGAGCCGGATTTACGAAGGATTCCACGCGTCGGCTCCGGTGCCCAACAAAGCAACGAGTTAGCGCCCGGTTTGGTCAGGATTTAGGCTCGATAAAATCCCATAGATTGCCGTACAGATCTTCGAAAACGGCTACGATGCCGTAGGGTTCTTCGACAGGTCCTCGGACGAAACGGACGCCGTTTGCAGTCATGGCATGGTAGTCGCGCCAGAAATCGTCGGTATGCAGGAACAGGAAAACCCGCCCGCCGGTCTGGTTACCAACGCGGCTGCGCTGCTCATCACCGTCGGCTTTGGCCAACAGCAATGCACACGACCCATCGCCCGGCGGAGCTACCCGAACCCACCGTTTGGTTGCGCTCAGGGCAGTATCTTCCAGCAACACAAAATTCAGCTTTTCGATGTAGAACCGAATGGCGTCGTCATAATCATCGACGACAAGAGCAAGGTGTACAATTCGTTGGTTCATTTTTCGTCAATTTATCTTCTCCAGCAATCCCATCATCATCTCCTCGAAATACGCGCCGTTATACGGTCCGAACCAGTTCATGTCGCGGGTTTCGTAGGTGGCCCGCTCATAATAACGGTCGGGGGTGACGTAGCCGATGTAGCCACCGTTGAAGCTGGTAATCATCAGGTTAATGCCTATTTGCGCAGCCAGCGGCAGGAAATCAGCCATGAACTCGCCGGAGAAATCGCAAGGCGTTCCCAGCAATACCGTCTTGCCGATGCGCAGTGCTTTCAGGTCTGATGGATAGTCACCGTAGATGGCGTGGAACAGCCACGGCCGCACCCGCCAGTTGCCAATTACGCGAGGGTGCGGCTCGCGCAGACCCAGCGGCAGCGTCAGTATAGTCAACGCACTGTCGGGGCGGGTCTGAATTTGGGGTAGGGTGCGTTCGATGCGCAGGGCCAGATCTCCGGCGTAGTTGCGAATCTCCTGAAAATCGGTGGTGCCCCGCGCCCGTGGTCCCGTACTACCCACCGCACCCGCCATGAACAGGGCAAAATCGGCCGATTTTTTCTCTAACCGATCCACCAGCGACCCTGGATAGTCGCGGCTGAGGTAGCCGCCGTTGTCGCCGTTAAACAGCGTGGCGTGACCCGCAAATGTGCACAGTAACGCCGACTCACCCGTGTTTTTTTTGAGCTTCAGCAGCCGAATCTGTCCGTCGAGCGGTTGCGTCGGACCAGAACGGGCGATGCGGTTGGTAATATGGTCGGACGCGTCCGTTTGGCCGTAACCAACCTGCACCGGAGCCATGTCGGCCTGAGCGTTGCGGATGGCGGTCAGCACACCGTCGGTGATGCGCGTCACGATTTTCTCGTCGTACTCCCCCGCAATCAATTGACCCACCAAGCCCGGTGCCCAGCCACCCACGCTGTTGTGCGAGTGAATGGCGCCCGTGTACACGTTTTCCCAGCGCAGTCCCACTTCGGGCAATCTTTTTTTGAGCGCTTCAGTCACCGTAGGGGGCGTGATAAGCAAATCCAGACCCACGATGGCGACGCGCGTGCCACCATTGTCGAGGACGATGGCCCGCGCAAAAATCGAGTCGCTGACAATGCGCCAGTGCTTACCGCGCCGTGCACCGTAGCCACCGGTGGGCGTGGTGTAAGGCGGAGTAATGTTGGCTTTTGACCACCCCGCCCGGATCATTCCCTTCGCGGGTGCTGGTGCGGGCAGTTGCGCCAGCCGCTGCTTCGTCTCCTTGTAATACGGCATCTGACGGTACGGCGTATCATCGACCGGAGCGAGGCTAACAGATAGGAACAAGGCAATAAAAAGGATAAGCCCGAGCAGGACTTTTCCGAAAATACGAACGACTTTCATACGGCACACATGCCAGGAGGGGTGTATTGAGCCGCAATCAACGAAAAAATGGCCGGATCAAAAGCAAACAAAAAAGCGCCAAGAAAATTTCCCGGCGCTTTTTGGTCTTCTGCCGGTTGCCCGGCTCCTCAAACTAACGATTGACTATATGAGTCATCGGATGACGTTAAGCCATCCGATGGCTGTTCTTCTATAAAAACGGTGCCGCAATGGCCAGCACCTGAGCCATTGTCAGTGGCTCATCAAATGCCTCGCGGAATGCGTTGTCGCCAATGCCGGTCACGTTTGGCAGGGTCTTTAGATTGACTCCTCCCTGGGTGAACGTCGTCTGCATTGGGTTAGACACCCATCCCTTCAGCCCCAGCAGCCGCCGTATTTCAGCCGCGTGACGGGCTTCAACAGAGTGGATTTGCAAAGCCACCTGTAAAATGCCTTTGTCATTAATGAGCGCACCCGCCTGACCTTTGTAAGCTGCCACACCCGTGTCTTCGAGTGCCTGCGCCAGTCCCAAAAATGTCTGGTAATTGGTGAGGGCACCGGCCGGCAACTTAAACGTCGGTTTCGCCTGAGCACTGGTTCCCAGCGCACCTCTCAGCAGCGCCACGTGAGCCGCTTCATGCTTGCCGATTTGGGTCATGATGGTACGGTCGGCCGCCGGAATTAGGCCAGCAGCGGCCAGACCAAGCCGGTAGAACTCATCCTCTAAGTATTCGAGCGTCAGTGCGTATTGCAACACAGCAACCGCAGCCGCCGACGGAGCAGCCGCCTGAGCGTATGCTTTATTGAGCGTAGAAGCCACCAATGCCGGTATTCCGGCAGCCGCTAAATTGACCCCTATTTTATTAAGCAGACTCCGGCGCGAATAAAAGCTGTAACGCTCGCCCGCTTCGGGATCGACTTTTTCAATGTCAGAAATTATCTTAAACAGATTCATAATGCGTTGTCAGGTTTATACGGTTGGAAGATTGGCCCCGGAGATCGGCGTTTTCACGAACGTCTGCGCGATAGGCAGCACGGCAGCCGGCTTGTTGACTACGTCCAATCCGTTGGCCGGTGTCACCACGTCGTCGCCCGCAAAGTCAGCCGATTTAGGGTTCAGCAAGTCGCGGATGACGGCTGCGTGACGCGCTTCGACCGACACAATCTTTCCAGCTAACAGCAAATAATCAGCACTCTTGATCAGGTTACCCGCTCCGTTATAAGCCGACACGCCCAGGTCCTCAAACGCTTTGGCCGTACCCAGCACACTGGCCCGGTCGGTAAACGTCACTTTACTGAAATCCGGCGTTAGTCCACCAATCGCCATCGTACCAAGGGCCGCTTTGAAAAACTCGCGGTGAATGATCTCATGGTCACGAATGTCGGTCAGAATGGCCAACTCAGCCGCTGGCATACCGCTATAGGGGGTAGCAACAACCTGCGTGTAAAAAGCGGCTTCCAATTGTTCCAGCGCGTAGGCGTAGTTCAGGATGCCAATATCGCCGGTGCCTAAATCGACAGTTAAGGGAACAGTGGTTGGATTTTCCTCCGCGTTCTTGCAGGAAGCCATCAGGGCACCACCGGCCACAAAAGCTCCTGCATACCGCAGGAATAGCCGACGTCCTTCCATAACCGGCTCCATTCCACCAGGCAGCGTTGTCAGGCCCGATGATTGCTGTTGTTTGCTCATATCAGAATTCAGTATTGTGTAGTAGTTTGCCCGCTGTTTTAATCAGACGACCTGCACCATGTACGGAAATGAGTTTGGTCTGGATTTCTTTTTTTATGCAAGTCGAAAAATTAACCGAATCAGTCGGGACAATTCCACTCCACTGCCTGACAACATAGTCACCTATTGCAACAAAACGGTAAAAGCAGCTACAGCGAACCTTTTGACTGAACCACGGATGTTTGGTTACTAATATTTATCTAAAAAAATTAAACTACCCGTTTACCAGCCAGATGAAGCGAATTGCACTACTTTTCATGATTACGCTTAGCACCACGGCACTCGCATTAGCGCAGCGCGTGAACCGGCCCATCCGGGTAGCGTCGCCCAATGGCCGGATTGTTTTTGCGTTTACACTCACCAAAGCCGCCCCAACTTACCGCGTTACCTTCGACAAAACAGTATTGATTGATGCTTCACCGTTAAGTTTAGTATTTCAGTCAGGCGGAACCTTCGGCCCGAATCTTACTCAGCAAAAGCCGGTGACGCGGACCATCGATGAGACATATGACTTAATTGTCGGGAAAGTCAGAACAGCGCGAAACCAGTGCCGGGAAGCCGTTATTCCGCTGGTGGAACGGACCGGTGCGAAACGGCAAATTAACCTGGCCGTGCGGGTGTTTGACGATGGTGTGGCGTTTCGTTACGAGTTTCCGAAGCAGGTGAACTGGACGAGCTACGTGCTGACCGACGAGAACACCACTTTCCGGCTTACCCAGAACCCGACGGTACGCGCCCTGTTCCTGCCCAATTTCACCACCTCGCACGAAGGTCAGTACACAACGATTCCACTCGATTCCATCCGCAACGACACCCTGATGGACATGCCCGCACTGTTCGAGTTTCCGGACAAAACCTACCTCGCCATTACCGAAGCCGCGCTGGTCGATTACGCGGGGATGTACCTGAGCAAGAAGTCCGACAGCACCCGCACACCAGCCGCCGGAACATCGGCCGAACCGCTACTGACGAGTCAACTGTCTCCGCTGCCGAATCAGCGGGGCGTTAAAGTAAAGGCCACGCTGCCCCACCAAACGCCCTGGCGGGTGCTGCTCATTGGCGACCGCGCCGGAACGCTCATCGAGTCGAACATTATCACGAGTCTGAACGAGCCGAACCAGATCGCCGATACGTCGTGGATAAAACCCGGCAAAACGACCTTCCCGTGGTGGAATGGCAACGTAACGCCCGACACGACATTTGCGCCCGGCAACAATTTCGAGACCAACAAATATTACATCGACTTCTGCGCCGATAACTACATCGAATACCATTCAGTGGTAGAATACGGCGGTCACGAGTGGTACGTCAGCGATGGCGTCAACTACGTGCCGGGACCAAATGCCAACGTGATGAAGCCTATTCCGGGTCTGGACATGCAGCAGATTTGCGACTACGGTCGGCAGCGGGGCGTGGGCATCCGGGCGTGGGTCTACTGGTCGGCGCTGTATCCGAAGCTGGAAGAAGCGTTTGCACAATATGAGAAATGGGGTATGAGCGGCCTGATGGTCGATTTTATGGACCGCGACGATCAGGAGATGGTCAACATTCAGAACGAAATTCTGCGCTCGGCGGCCCGGCATAAGCTGCACATTCAGTTTCATGGGGCCTATAAACCCACCGGCCGCCACCGTACCTACCCCAATGAGTTCACCCGCGAGGGAACGCTCAACTACGAAACCAACAAATGGAATGGCCTCGACACGCCCGAACACGATATTTCGTTTCCATTTACGCGGATGCTGGCCGGACCTACCGACATGCACCTTGGCGGCTTCCGGGCGGTGCCTAAGGACAAGTTCAGGGTTCAGTACACGCGGCCGCTCATGCACGGGACGCGCTGCCACCAGTTAGCCATGTACGTTGTTTTGGAGAGCTACCTGCACATTGTCGCCGACTACCCCGATGCCTATAAAGGGCAGCCGGGCTTCGATTTCCTGACTCAGGTGCCCACCACCTGGGACGAAACCCGTGTGCCAGCTGCTGAGGTCGGTCAGTTTATAACCATCGCCCGGCGTAAGGGAACAGACTGGTTCGTGGGCAGCATCACCGATTCATCGGTGCGGGATATTGCACTCAAGTTAGATTTCCTGCCCGAAGGCCAATACACCGCCGACCTCTACGCCGACGCACCCGACGTGGACCAGAATCCCAACCACCTGACTCAGCAGACGCGCACCGTGACCCGAACCGACGTGCTGACGCTTAAACTGGCAGCGGGGGGCGGGCAGGTGATGCGACTGCGACCGGTTTCCCAACGCTGAAGCGGTGGGAAAACAAAACGACCCACACAGTCAATTAAACAGAAATACCGCCAACCTAATCAATCATTTTGCTTAGTCAGCACGTAATAGGTAGGTGCCTGCGTAGTTGCGGCATCACGTACCAACGTTATGACGAAGGACCGACGCCTGCTTTTAATTTTTGCCATTGTTTTCATTGATGTTATTGCTGCTAATGGGTTAGGCGCACTGCTCACCAATTATGTTGTCAATCTACCAGCTAAACCAATCTGGCTCACGGGAGGCACGGCCCTCATGCTGGGCATTCAGTTGGCCCTCTCGCCCGCCATTGGTCACTGGTCCGACAAAGTTGGCCGTCGGCCCGTAGCGATTGGTGCGGCCATTGCGTCGCTGCTCTCCTCGTTTTTGTTGTTGCCGGTTCAGGCGTGGGGCTACGTGGCCAACCGCGTGTCGAAGGGGGGCACCAATGGTCTTTACGCCGTCATGCGTTCGTCAGTCGCCGACATTACCGAGGGTGAGGAATTGATTAAGCAGTCGGGCATACTAAGTTTCATGGTTGGGGGCGGGGCCGTCCTTGGCCCTATGATTACGGCGGTGCTGCTGATTGTTTCCAACGAAGCCCGGATTGATCCGCTGCCAACGGTCATTTTGTTAATCGGGCTGGGCGTCATCAACGTTGGCCTGGCGCTGCTTTTTACCGAAACGAATGATAAGCCCAAAGAGAAAATCGAGTTCAACGAACTAAGGGATAAAGCCCTCAACGCGCTGAAAGTGATAACCCTCTGGAAGCAGCTATCCGAGTCGGACAGGGAGATACCAGGTATTAAGCCGCTGTTTATTCTAAACATGCTGGCCACGCTTGGTTTCGGTTATTACGCTTTTTTTGTGGCGTTCCTAACGCAGAGCGACCTGAACATGGGACCGCTGGACGTCGCTTATTTTTTCCTGTATTTTGGAACAATAGCCAGTCTGGCCAACTTGATCTTCTTCCGGTACATCGTTACGCACGTCAATAAGCGCAAAGTCGTAATCGGGATTACCCTGCTCAGCATTTGCTTACAGATCGGCTACATGTTTTCCGAATCATCTGTAACGCTGCTTTATATTGTGGCTGGAGTCGACGCCATTACCGTTTCGCTCATCGGTGGTCTGCTTGGGGGTATCCTCTCGGTGGTAACCAAGGAGGGCGGTGGTCAGGGCGAAATGTTTGGTAACATTCAGGCATTGGGCGGGCTGGCCAGTTTTGCCACGGCCTTAGTCAACAGTTTGCTGTCGGGCGTGAGCATGATTGCTCCATTCATCTTCTGCGCCATTAGCTCCGTAGCCATCGTGTGGTGGGCCATGCGCCTGCCCGACGAAGCCAGAGAATACAGCGACCGAATCGAAGCTGATCAGCCTGACAATAATCAGGAGAGCGGGCAACCGGACCAAGCGCCACCGGTTGAAGATAGAGCCTAAATTTCTGGATAGGTAACTAACAGCACGAAACGTAGCCTTTCACGTACCTCTTGTTATCCACACACTAAATTTTCACGACATTTAATCTGACAGGTATCTACCTGATCGTTCTTTTGTGGCTGCCAGGTCGATGTACGTGAACCGGCCTACGTTCCGGTTACGCATCGATTGGGCAGATTTTACTGATTTCCTCATCTAACTATTAAACGCTCATCGAATGAAACTTTTAGCTATTGGCGGATGCCATACCTATGGCTTCGGCGTCAGTTTTGAACACGGTTTTGTGCGACAGGTTGCCTTGAGACTGGCTCAGGACCATACCGACGCCACCATCGACTACTATGCACCGCTCAAACTGGGCCGGTTGAAGCCCCTGCTCCACCGACTTGCCGACCAGCTTCCCGAGTATGATCTGATTCTGCTGCAACCGGCCCACTTCGAGTTGCTCCATACCCGATTTCAGCAGTTGTTTGAGCCGGTTGCCACCCTCGAACCAGCCGATGCCGAAGCTGGTCATACCCTAGTGATTGATCAGCAGGCGAAACCCGCAGCGGTTCACGTGTTTCACCAAAACCTGCGGCAGGTCGGCAATGAACGGGTCGACAGTCAGCCGCCAGCCAACCGCTGGGCTGACAACCTTCGCAACGGGATCAAACAAGCGGTTATCAGGCAGGCGCACCAACGCGGCTGGGTAACGCGGCTCAACTACATTACCCAAGTAATGGCCGACGTGCTGCCTCAGCTAGAGCCCGTCCGAAATCGGGTGGTTTTCGTATCACCCATGCCCGGCCGCGATCCGTTCGTGTGTCAGTTGCGTCGGTTAGTACGGGACGAACTTCGGCACCAAACCGAACGGGCGGAGATAGCGTTTGTCGATTCATTTGCCGCACTGCACCCGCACGAGTCGGTGCTGCTACCGGATGGGTGTCACCTCAACAGCCTGGGCCACGCGCAATTAGCCGAAGCGGTGCTTAGCCAATGCCAGCAACAGGGCCTTATCCGTTCGGTTGAGCAAGCGACGATGCCGATGCTCACCTGAACAAGACCAGTACGACTGTCCAACCCAGCAAAAACGGGGTCTGCTCAACGTAGCAGACCCCGTTTTTGCTGGGTTGAAACGGCGAACGCATCGGCCCGACAGTCGTTTTGTCTTATCTTTGCTTCCCCTGGTTCCTTCATCAACACCTTCCTGTTCCTGTTAATGCACAATGAAGAATGAATAATGTACAATGGGCTTCATTATTCATTCTTCACTACCCATTATTCATTTTACATTTCCCCTTTCATGCACATTCTTAAGTTTGGTGGTACGTCGGTTGGCTCGGTCGAGAGTATCAAACAAGTCATTGCTATCCTTGAAAATCACCGGCAGAATGGCGATGAAATAGCCGTGGTCCTCTCGGCGATGGGGGGCGTCACCAACCAACTGATCGAAATCGGGCGCATGGCGATCACTGGCGAGACGGATTATATGGAACTGGTCCGGCGCATTGAAGACCGCCATTTCAACGTCGTTAAGGCCCTGATTCCCGTCAAAGAGCAGGGAAAAGTCGTGGCCCACGTGCGGGGCATTATCAACGAACTCGAAGACCTGCTGCGGGGCGTCTCACTGATTCGTGAACTGACGCTCCGCACCCACGACCTCATCACCAGTTTCGGCGAACGCCTGTCGACCACCATTATCGCCGAATGTGTAAAAAGCGCGGGCATTACCGCTCAGTTTCTGGATGCCCGCACGGTCATCAAAACGGATGCTCAGTTTGGGCAGGCGGCAGTCAACTACGCCCTGACGAACGAACTGGTAAAAGCGCATTTCGACAAAGTGGCGGGCTTGCCGGGTACGCCCGTGCAGTTGATTACGGGTTTCATCGGCTCAACCGAAAAGAACGAGACCACCACCCTCGGCCGGGGCGGCTCCGACTACACAGCCAGCATCATCGGCGCGGCCCTGAACGCCCAGATTATCGACATCTGGACCGACGTTGATGGGATGATGACCGCCGACCCGCGCAAGGTGCCTAACGCCTTCAACATTCCAACCATCACCTACGCCGAAGCGATGGAGTTGAGCCATTTCGGGGCCAAAGTTATTTACCCGCCGAGTTTGCAGCCCGCCTTTGCCCGCAACATTCCGATTCGGGTGCTGAACACCTTCAACCCGGTGCACGAGGGTACGCTCGTCAGCCGCACGGCCGAACGGCGGCAATACACGATCACGGGTATTTCGAGCATCGACGACATCGCGCTTGTGAACGTGCAGGGTTCCGGCATGATTGGCGTGGCGGGCGTTTCAGCTAAGTTATTCGGCGTGCTGGCGGCTCATAAAATCAGCGTTATTCTGATCTCGCAGGCGTCGTCGGAACACTCCATCTGCTTTGCCATCGACCCGCGCGGGGCCGAGAACGTGAAAGCTGTTCTGGATGCCGAGTTCGCTACCGAAATTGCCCACGGTCACATTGACAACATCGCCATCGAGCGGGATCTGTCGGTGATTGCCACGGTGGGCGAAGGAATGCGTAAAAGTTCGGGTATTGCCGGTAAGCTGTTTTCGGTATTGGGCAAAAATGGGGTCAACATCGTGGCCGTAGCGCAAGGATCGTCGGAGATTAACATCTCGGTGGTCATCAACAAAAACAACCTCTCCAAAGCCCTCAATGCCCTGCATAATATTTTTTTCCAGTCCGAAGCACGAGTGCTGAATCTGTACTTGGTTGGGACGGGGCTGATTGGCAAAACGCTGCTGAAACAGATTTTCGATCAGAACGAATTTTTGCGTACCGAAAAGCTGCTGAAGATCTGCGTCGTGGGCATGAGCAACACCCGAAAAATGCTGCTCGAACCACGGGGCATTACGCTCGACACTTGGCACGAGCGGCTGCTGACGGGGGGCGTTACGACGTCGCTACCCGCTTTTGTGGAGAAAATAAAAGAGTATAACCTGCCTAACTCGGTATTCATCGACTGCACGTCGGACAAGGAGATCGTTCAGTTCTACGAGTCACTGTTAGATGCCAACATCGCCGTGGTAACGCCGAACAAAGTGGCCAACTCCGGGCCATACAGCGAGTACCGGCGGCTCCAGCGCACAGCCCTGAACCGGGGCGTCAAGTTTCTCTACGAAACCAACGTCGGGGCGGGTTTACCGATCATTAACACCGTGCAGGGCCTGATGACGTCGGGCGACCGGTTCCTGAAAATTGAAGCGATTCTGTCGGGTACGTTATCGTTCATTTTCAACACCTTCCGACCCGGTTCATCCTTCGCCGATGTAGTGCGCGAAGCCAAAGAAAAAGGCTACACCGAGCCTGACCCGCGCGATGACCTGAGCGGACAGGACGTAGCCCGAAAAATCCTGATCCTGGCCCGCGAAGCTGGTTTCCCGCTCGAACCCGAGGACGTCACCATCAACAGGCTGCTGCCCGAATCGTGCCTGTCGGCTCCCACGATACCCGCCTTTTTCGAGGAGCTGACCCGCAACAACGCCTACTTTGAAACGCTGCTCACCAACGCCGAAGCGAAAGGCGAAAAGCTCCGGTTCGTGGCCAGTTTTGAAAACAACAAAGCCGTAGTCGAACTGCGGTCGGTGAATGCAGAGCATCCCTTCTACCAACTGACGGGTGCCGACAACATCGTCTCGTTCACCACCGAGCGCTACAAAGACCGGCCATTGGTGGTAAAAGGCCCCGGCGCGGGTGCCGAAGTAACGGCCTCGGGCGTATTCGCCGACGTGGTCAGCATCGGTAGTTATTTGGCATAAATTGCGCGGCCGAGTCTGTCGCGTTATCTTCGTTAGTCAACCTGAACTAAGCTCAGTAATAGGATATTGAGCGACATCGACGGGGGTGCGGGTAAACCACAACGGGCATCGTGCCTTCGTTCATGACGCAACCTGACATTACCGGGGCAAAGCGGACGTTTTATGCCACCGATACTTTTACCTATCTAGCACGGGAGAAACTAAAGGGATTACCGTTTACGTGTTGTGACGGGAGTTAAACCCATCGACAGTGTTAACGCTGAGTGCGTGGAATGCGGCAACGACATCTGTCATGTTACAGTAAAAACTTTCAAGTCTGAATGCGTAACACAACGCCATTTCAACAATTTATTTTTGGAGCATTAGCCCTGCTGGTATCGGTGGGCCTGATGGTTCGGGAGCCCCTCCCTAATACCGATTGGGCGGAGTACAATGGCGATGGCGGGCGCAGTCATTACTCGCCCCTCAACCAGATCACGGCCAATAATATACAGCAGCTCAAGGTGGCGTGGACCTACGCGTCGGGCGGGGCCGATACGGTTCGCAATAGTACCCAAATGCAATGCAATCCAATCGTCATTGGCGGAGTTCTGTACGGCGTTTCGGCGAACACACAGGCGTTTGCGGTCGATGCCGCCACGGGGAAAGAACGCTGGAAAACCAACCTGCCCGATACTGACGGTACCACCAGCCGGGGCGTAACGCACTGGACTGATGGCACAGAAAGCCGCATTTTTTTTGGTGCGGGCAACGGATTATATGCGCTCAACGCGACGACGGGCGAAGTAATCAACGAGTTTGGTCAGAACGGCCGCATCAATCTGCTGGACGGCATTACCCGGCCCGGTGCCGATCAGTACGTGCGGGCCAACACACCCAACACCATCTACAAAAACCTGCTTATTGTGGGCGCGAGGGTCTCGGAAGGCGAAACGGCCCTGCTGGGCGACATTCGGGCCTACGACGTACGGACAGGCCGGAAGGTTTGGACGTTTCATACCATCCCCCAACCCGGCGAACCCGGCTACGCGACCTGGTCACCGGCCAACCCGCGCGAACGGTTGGGGGGAGCCAATGCCTGGGCGGGCATGGCCATTGACCGGGGGCGCGGCATTGTCTACATCCCCACCGGCTCGGCCGCCTTTGACTTTTACGGCGGCAACCGCAAAGGCGACAATCTCTACGCCAACTGCCTGATCGCGCTGGATGCGGCCACCGGTAAACGGCTCTGGCATTTTCAGTTCGTGCACCACGACATCTGGGACCGCGACCCGCCCGCTCCGCCCAACCTGCTGACGGTTACCCAAGCCGACAAAAAGATTGATGCGGTGGCCCAGATTACGAAGCAGGGGCACGTGTTTATCTTTGACCGGGTAACGGGCAAGCCGCTGTTTCCGGTGGTCGAGCGGGCGTTTCCGACCGATGGCGTAGCGGGTGAACAGCCCAGCCGGACGCAGCCCATTCCATTGAAACCGGCCCCGTTTACCCAGCAGACATTTACCGAAAAAGACATCAACCCGTGGGCCAGCAACAGGAAAGAGATCGTGGCCACCCTGCGAAAAGCCCGCACCGGCAGCGCCTACATTCCGCTCAACTCGGCCATGACTATTTTCTTCCCCGGCACCGATGGCGGGGCGCAATGGGGCGGGGCCGCTACCGACCCCGATGGGACGATTTACATTCCAGCCAAGCAAAACCCATGTTATTCGACCCTAATTCCCAGCGAGCAACCAACGGCGGGCAAGGCTGCGGTGACGGGTGCCAACTTATACGCCTTGAATTGCAAAGCCTGCCACGGGGCCGACCGGCAGGGCAACCATGATGGTTCTTACCCGTCGTTGCTGGGTGTAGAGGCCCGGCTGTCGACGCTGGCTATTCATCAGGTGCTGGCGAAAGGACGGGGGATGATGCCGTCGTTTGCGCACCTGCCCAATGCCGAGCGCAACGCCATTGTCGAATTTCTCCAGAATAAAACCACCCCGGCCCAGACACAGGCCATCAGCGCTAAAAAGGGCGGGTTACCCTACCAGCATACGGGTTATAACCGCTGGTACGACAGCAAAGGATACCCAGTGAGTGCGCCCCCCTGGGGTACGCTGACGGCTATCGACCTCAACACCGGTGAGCACCGCTGGCAGGTGCCGCTGGGCGAATACCCCGAACTGACGGCCAACGGCATTGCACCCACCGGCACCGACAACTACGGTGGACCGCTGGTAACGGGTAGTGGGCTGCTGTTCATTGCCGCCAGCAAAGACGGGCAGTTGCGGGCCATCGACAAAAAAACGGGTAAAACCCTCTGGCAAACCGCCTTGCCCACCGCTGGTTATGCCTCGCCAACCACCTATGCCGTGGGCGGAAAGCAGTACATCGTCATCGCCTGCGGGGGCGGCAAACTAAAATCAAAATCGGGCGACCGGTACGTGGCTTACGCGCTGGCCCGGTAGCGTCAGCGGCTTACCGATCCGTTGTGTACCGTTTGGGGGTAATGCCATAGTGCTTTTCAAACAACCGGCTAAAATGACTTAAATTGCTGAACCCTAATCGGTGGCCGGTTTCGGATACGGAATAGCCTGCCTGCCTTAATAAATAGCCCGCTTCCTCCATTCGCGCTTTCTGAAAATAGTCATAAATGCTATCGCCAAATACCTGCTTGTACAGGTCCGTCAGTTTGGAGATGCTCATACCCGCTACTTTGGCCAGTTCAGGCAGTTGGGGAGGCACACTTAAGTCTGCGACAACCGCTGCCCTGACCCGGCCTAATTGATCGGCATCCAGGCGATGAATGGGTCGGTGTTTTACCAGTTCCCGCGCCAGCAAACGGTCGAACAACCAGCAAAGTAGCTCTTGCACCTGAATCCAGATGCGGAGTTCGCCCAATTCGGGTTGCGTATCCACGGCAGCGAGTGTCTTCAGAATTTTCTGCGCGTCCGCGCTCATCGTTTCATAGAACAAAAACCCTTGCTTGCCAACCAGAATTTGCTCAACGACATTGTTCATTTTGTTGAGCCTGAGCAGGTTGCGAAGAGCGGGCCGGGCCATGCTAAGCACCGTAAAAAATAGGGCGCGGTTGGCAGGAAAGTGAAGCTCAGAATTGATGTCAGGCGAAGTAATGCGAATCGTGTACTCGGCTCGCCGGTTGGTGGGTGCAGCCTTGTCGAAGCGAGCTTGCTCTTCCGGCCCCGCGTGAAGTTGAAACAGCACATTAACCCGATCCGCCGTGTTGCCGGCCGCCGTTCGTTTCAAGATTAGTTCTTCGGTCAGAACATACTGATGAATCAGCAGCGAGAAATCCGGTGCCAGCCGGACTCGTTTAACCGACCCAACGCCCAACGAGTGAGGCAGGGTGAGTGTGTTGTCTTGCAGGGAAGCACCAATTCGTTGGGCAAAAGCGGCTAAAAAATTGAACTGTTCACTGGGAGCGAAGTCAAACACCATAAAAATCACCGGGTAAATCAGTAGTAAAAGAGCTACGTACTGGATAGTCTACTTTGGCCGATAGGACTATTTTAGCCCTCATCCGAACTATTTTAATCTTATTTATGGGAGGACCTTTGTCCTGTTCAATTGACATAGCGAAAGCCGCTCCGAAAGTGAACTCTTTACACAACGTGATTCAGCACAAACACAGAGAAAATGAAAAATCCCATTGTAATGGTCGGTGCTACCGGCAATCTGGGCGGACGAATCGTCACGGCCCTGTTAACTAAAGGCGCTGATGTAGTCGCGGTAGTCCGTCCCAGCAGCGACCCCGCTAAACTCGACGAGCTTAGGCAAAAAGGGGTAACGGTTATCCAGTCTGAGATGACGGATGCCCAGGAATTAGCCCCAGCTTTTGACGGAGCCACCGTCGTTGTGTCGGCGGTGCAGGGTCTGCGCGACGTTATTGTCGACACCCAGTCTGTTGTGCTGGATGCGGCCGTGGCGGCTGGCGTACCCCGCTTCATTGCGTCCGACTTTTCCAGCGACTTTACCAAACTCACGGCGGGCGAGAACCGCAATTTCGATTTGCGCCGGGAATTCAAAGCGTACCTCGAAAAAGCCCCCATTCAGGCCACCTCCATTCTGAACGGAGCCTTTGCCGACCTGTTGACTTACGACATGCCCTTATTGAATTTTAAAACGAAGCAGGTGGGCTATTGGGATGATGCCGACTGGCGCATTGATTTCACGACGATGGACGACACGGCCGCCTTCACCGCAGCCGCAGCCTTTGACTCCACTACGCCCCGATTCTTACGCACGGCCAGCTTCCAGATTAGTCCCAACGAATTGGCTGCCGTAGCCGGGCAGGTCAGTGGAACCCCGTTCGACGTGACCCGGCTTGGCAGCCGGGCAGACTTGTTAGCCTATATTCAGCGCGAACGGGCGGCTCATCCGGAAGGCGAACAGCAACTCTATTCGAGCTGGCAACAGAGCCAGTACATCTACAGCATGTTCAACGTTCAGAACAACCCGTTGGATAACGCGCGTTATCCGGACTTAACCTGGACCAATGCCCACGACGTGCTGGCATCCCGCCAATAAAAAACCTTCAACCCGAAAAAGGGTAATCCCTATCATCCGTAGTATGCCAAACAAACCATTTGAACTCAATTACCAACAAGGCCAGCCCTACTGGATGGTTGACATCCTCTGGGTGGTATTAGCGGAACGAGCTACCACGAACGGCGCCTTTTCCATGATGTGGCAGTTATGTCCCGAAGGCTCTGGCCCCGGTCCCCATTACCACGATCAGGATGAAGGTTTTTTTGTCAACGAAGGGCAGATTACCTACATCGCGGGTGGCGAGCAAATTGTGGCCAAGCAAGGGTCATTCGTCTGGATTCCCAGGGGTACAGTCCACAGCTTCCGGGTCGACAGTGAGACGGCAACACTGCTGAATCTGTACACACCGGCGGGCTTCGAGCAGGTCATCATGGCCGGGGGCCTGCCTGCCGAAGCGTTTACACTACCCCCGAAAGGATTGGATATGGCTATAAACCAGCCGCAGATGATGACGCTTTTTAAGGAGATCGGCATGCATATCGTTTAGGAACTGGAAATTACGCCAATTACCGGCGAAACGTCGTGATAGCCTCCTCGTAAATCCGTACACCGGGTATCTCCCGCACCCCTCTGGCAATGTCGGCCTTGATGGCGCCCTCGTCAATAATCCAGTATCCATTAGGCACCTGATTGCGGTCGACAATCTCAAACGTCCACTTCAACTGCACACCTTTGGGTTTGGCCAACGCAGCGATTTCAGGCGTGAGCCAGTTGGTTTCGTCGGAATGGATGGCGAGGGATGCCCGTTCGGCGGCTTCGCTCAGGTGATGCTCACGCACCCGCATCAGTTCGCGGTTATAATGTTCAACTGCTTCCTTCAGGGGTTGCATAGCGGCTACAATCGGGGCCGTCATCTGTTTTTCCACCTCCATCCACTCGTGTTTTTCGTGGTCCAGTTCGCGGGTGATCTTGAGCCGCTCAGCCGCAACGAGTTTTATCAGCTCCTGTCCCTGGGCGACATGCTGAATGAGGGCTTCCTGTTGCTCGGCCGTACCACACACCGCTGGTTGCCGACGCAGAAAGGTCACATAGTCGGATAGGGTTGACTGGAGCAACTGGCGCCCCGTGGAATCGGTTAAGGATAAGCTGGTACTGGTGTTTGGTTGAGTTGGAGTCGTCATTAGGGTTACTGCATTCGCCGGACATTCATGCTGGTCAACGCCCACGTTTGCTGCCGCTGACCTCATGACTCGGTCGAATCGGAGCCTAATGTATCAAAATCGAACGAAAATCGAAAACGATGTCAGGCAGGCGAAGCGGGCCGTAGCAGGTAACCGCGCCGTCAATCGCACTGATACACAAACGCCTGCCGGTTCTTTTTCGTAATTGGATCGGGAACGCTCAACTGATACAATAGCGCGTTTTGCTCCTGACTCATCAGCTTACTATCGGCATCGTAGGTCGCCACAAACGTTGACGACTCACTGAGGTTACCCCGGCTGCCGCTGCTGGTCAGGAAGTACGATTTGTGGGCAGTGGGCGCGTTGAGGTGCCAGAAACGGCCCGGTCTGGTTTCGACTGCCTGGCTCAAGGCCAATACCGTAAGCAAGGTCCGCTCGGAGAAATGCACGTAGGGCGACGGTTTCGTGGCCACGGTGTACTCCGTTTCCTGTTCCACCACCGCGCCACCGACGAGCGTGGACCGGACGCGTTCGGTTATGAGGTTTCCGGCATTGTCGTAGGTAAACGTGTAAGCCCGCTCGATGGTCCGTGAGTTGGCGGGCAGCACGGCCCGGTTCTCCACGATGCGGCTCATGCGCCCGGCCGGATTATATTCCAGGGCGAACGTCGACGCCACGCTGCCGCCCCGGCTAAACGTAGCGCTGTTGGGTGGCGTTGTTGCCGACGGATAGCCAAAGGTCACGGCCATTGTTCCGCTCGTTGCCGGTACGCCGGTTGCCCGTACCACGCGCTGGTCGGCCCGCTCAACCGAAAAAACCGACTCCTGATTCGTGGAGCGCTCAGCAACGGACGTCAGCAGGGTCTTATCGTACGTAAACGTGCGCTGCATCTCGTCGGTCAGCCGACCGTTACCATCCAGGATCTGATCGGTCACACTAATCAGTCGGCAAGCGGCAGGCATCGGGTCGGGCTGGCGTTTACAGGCGAAGATGCCCATCAGCAGCACGGGCACGGACAGGTGAATTAATAGCGATCTGGGTTTCATACGCAGTTGAATCACAACCAGTAAATGTACACCGAAGGTGTAGACTAAAGCACAGCGTAACGCCAAATTTTCGTAGTTTCGTCCCATCTATTTTTATCTTATTGTGCTAACGGATACTCACCAGCAACTCCTCATCGACCGCATTCGCGACATCGGGCACCCCGAAGCCGTCCGGCGGTTCTTTAGCCTGCTGAAAGAACTCATCGACATCATTAACCTGCCCAACGGCGACGCCCGGCTGGCGTTTACGGCTCGGAAAGACCAGAAATCAATTACGGCCAACATTAATTTCTTTCTGGCACTGCGCCTTACGAAACCTAATCGCAGTGAGGTTGAGTATTGGCTCACCATTAAGAAAAGCTGTCAGGATCAACTGAACGGCATCCGCGAAATCGAGTTTGTCCCCTTAACTGACAAATCAGATTACGTTTCGGTAGTCATCGGGCACTCCGACGCGCACTTGCTCCACCACCCGGTTATCCGTAAATGCTGGGAAGACTGCCTGCCCGAACTCGCCGAAACCGCCAAACGGGGACCGCACTCAGCCCGCCACAACGCCGACATTTACCAGGCCGCCGAAGACGAAGCATTTTTGAGCGACCTGCTCCGGCTCGCCGACGATCCCACCTTAGCCGAGCGTACACTAAATGGCTACGCCGTGGAAGAACCGGAGGCCGACTATGAAGCCGCTCCTGAACGGCCCGACCAACCCCATAACCTTATCCTGTTTGGGCCACCGGGTACGGGCAAAACGTTTGCTTTACAGCCGTATCTGCATAATCAAAATGCGCCTTCCGGGGGGCCGTCCGACCGGGCCAGCCTGATCACGTTTCACCCGGCTTACAGCTACGAGGAATTCGTGGAAGGCATTCGGCCGGAAGTCGTTGGCGGGCAGGTAAGTTACCGCGTTCGCAAGGGCATTTTCCATCAGGCCTGCGTGTCGGCCGTTCAGCAGGCGGGCTACGGAACGCTGGCCGACTGTTTGCACGACACAGCCGACAACCGCGCCCGAAAGCTCCAGAAAGCCCCGGCGTACTATTTGCTCATCGACGAGGTAAACCGCGCCAACGTCGCCAGCGTGTTTGGCGACCTGATTACGCTGCTCGAAACCGACAAACGGCTTGGTGCCGAACACGAACTTTGGCTCACCCTCCCCTACTCTCAGGAGCGTTTCGGCGTACCCATAAACCTCTACGTCGTGGGCACGATGAACACCACCGACCGGTCGATTGCGCTGCTGGATATTGCCCTGCGACGGCGGTTTTCGTTCCGCGAAATGCTGCCCGACCCATCCGTGCTGTCCGTCGTGGCCGGTGTCGATCTGCCCCAGTTGCTGCGGACGATCAATGAGCGCATTGAGTACCTGCTCGACCGCGACCACCAGATTGGCCACGCTTACCTGACCACTGTGCAAAGCCACGCTGATCTCTGCTGCGCTTTTCGGGACCGGATTATTCCGCTCTTACAGGAGTATTTCTTTACCGATTGGACCAAAATTCAGTTAATACTGGGTGACAATCCAGCCTGGGGTAAAGACCCTAATCAGCGCCTGATCTGGACCAAAAAGAAGTACACCGTTTCCGTTTCTAACTCGTTGTTCGGTGAAACGCCCGACTCGATGGATGAGGTCGTTACGTACGAAATAAACCCCAACCTGCAACGGGGCGACTATGAGCAGGTACCAGTCGACGCGTTTGTGAGGATTTATCAGAAGTAACCTGGTGATATGGTATCCTGGACGGCCACGTCCGGGCGTAAATAGCATTCCGCCCGGACGTGGCCGTCCAGGATACGAACCATGAAAGCACTCGTTCTCACCGAATACAACCATTTTGAGCTACAGGACGTAGCCAAACCAACCATCCGGCCCAACGAGGTGCTGGTTCGGGTGCAGGCCGTGGGCATCTGCGGCTCCGACGTTCACGGCATGGACGGCAGTAGCGGTCGGCGCATTCCGCCCATTACGATGGGTCACGAGGCCAGCGGTATCATCGCCGAAGTTGGGGCCGACGTGCGCAACTGGGCCACCGGCGACCGCGTTACATTCGACTCAACAGTGTACGCGCTCGACGACTGGTACAGCCGACGTGGAATGTACAACCTTAGCGATGGCCGCGAGGTGGTGGGTGTCTCCACGCCCGATTTCAAACGACAGGGTGCCTTTGCCGAGTTCGTGGCCATTCCGCAACACATTCTCTACGCCATTCCCGACAACGTCACCTTCACACAGGCCGCGCTGGTGGAGCCGGTGGCCGTGGCGCTGCACGCGGTGAGTCTGACACCCATTCAGGTTAATGATTCGGCGGTGGTCGTTGGCGCGGGCATGATTGGGCTGTTCGTGATTCAGGCGCTGAAACTTGCTGGATGCGGTGCCATCATCGCCATCGACTTAGACGACGACCGGCTTGCACTGGCTCAGAAGTTGGGAGCCACGCACATCATCAATGCTAAGTCAGAAAACGTACCGGCGCAGGTGCAGGCGCTTACGCACGGGCGCGGAGCGGATGTTTCGTTCGAGGTAGTTGGGGCAGGACCGACTGTCAAAACCGCCATCGACTGTGTCCGGAAGGGCGCAACCGTTACGCTGGTGGGCAATCTGGCGCCAACGGTGGAGATACCGTTACAGGCGGTGGTGACGCGGCAATTGCGGCTACAGGGTTCCTGCGCCATCAACGGTGAGTACGAAGCGTCGCTCAGTTTGATCTCATCCGGCCGCATCAACGTCGAAGCCATTCTGAGCGCCGAAGTGCCGCTGAGCGAGGGTGCCGACTGGTTTAAACGGCTCTACGACCGGGAGAAAGGATTGATCAAAGTGGTGCTAAAGCCGTAAATACTTTTTGTTATTTGACAGACCGGTATTGAGTAATGTACGTCCCGTCATTCAATTCGAGCAAATCACCAGTTAGTTGTTCAATCGTCTCCTTTGTCTTAGGAATACCGGCACACAACGAGAACGGGCAATGGTTAGGATCGTTATAGCTAATGGTTGTCTTGTTGAGGCTAAATTGAGTCGGTTTACAGCAGTTGGCTGGAATTAACACCCCGTTTCGCCGGTAAAGCAACATACCATCCGAACGGTATTCTGTGTCATACTGAGCATCCGTATCATACGAGATCCACGCATTATCGCCAATCTTTTTCGTCTGAAACACATCCCAGCGCTGGTATAGTAACTCGGGTGGTCCGATGTTATCATCTTTTTGGCAAGCGATGGACGAGGCCAACATTATCAGAAACAGAAGAATGTTTTTCATATCATGAGTACTATTGAAACGTGCCGAAAAAGTTTGGGTTGGTATTGGCCTACTGATTTCGCTTGTAGATAACCACCGGCTCCTGCGCCCACAAACGACTGCGTACTTCCTGCTGATCGGTGGGCGATAATTGGTTGATATTGGCCAAGCTGCCGTCGCATCGGTACACGTGGCAACTTAGGCACGACCAATGATAGGCATACAGGTCAATGTACGTTTCGCCCTTGTACGTTGCCACCGTAACAATGTCGGCCTTCGACTGCTCAATGCGGGAACGCAGCCAGGGGATGCGTTGGGCAGGATTTCGGACACCGCAAACGACGCTGTCGGCGTAGGGGCCAACGTCTTCATCTTTCTGACAAGCGATAGATGAAGCGGTCAATATCACAAACAGGAAAGTTGTTTTCATATCAGGGATACGGTTGATGCGTTAACAGTCTATCACCAATTTGAAGCACTAACTGGTTGGTGTCTATGTGAACCACAATCCATTCAGGAGAAGTGAAGGCGTACTGAGACGCACAGAGCAAATCAACGTAGTTGCAATATTCTGGCTGATCGGCTGAGCTGTTCACAAATAGAATCTGGTCCTTCTTCTCAAATCGCCGGGGTACACAACAGGCACCGTCCCGACCATTATGGTCATAAAGAATTCTACCACCTGGCTGAAACTCGATGATGATTCGTTCGGCCGAATCGATTACTTGTGGAGCACGCTTGCCAACCTGCGTCTGGACTAATCGCCACGTTTGGTACAATGGACCGGCTGGTCCAACGTCCCCATCTTTCTGGCAGGCTCCGAACAACAAGACCAGTAAACTGGCAAGTGGGAATAATTTTCTCATACTTTTCACGTCAGGGTGCCGGTTCAAAAATCAGCGTTGTTTGCTCATTGGTGAGAATGAGCTTATCATCGGTTAGGGCTGTTACCTGCCACCGTACACCAGTTGTAAGTTCGGAGGAAGAGCTACAAAGCGATTGGGCGCAGAACAGAGTAGGGTCGGATGCGTCAATTGTGAACGTGATTGATTCGCCTTCAATGTCAAAGAGGCTGGGCTTGCAACACCCACCTGATTCCTTCGCCGTGCCGTAAAGCAACTGACCGTTCCGCAGAAACTCAACTCGCAAGGCATACGCCCTATTGAGTATAACATCCCGGCCGTCCCGCAAGGACTGTGTTTGTAACCACGTTTTGTGAAGTTGGCGTTTTTGCCTCGGCGCTAAGCCATCATCACGGCAGCTCGAAATCGTTATTGCGAGCACCAGGTACAAGGTTAACCATTTCATGATTTCGTCCGTTTTTGAGTAGATGACCAATCCATCTGCCATTTCGTTGGAATACACGCAAAAAATAGGCACAGCCCCTCGGCATTGCTATCGTTGACCTCGGCAACCTAATCTGGTCTTGTACAATCAAAAAATGATTTTATCGTAACTTGTGCAAAAAACAGGTTATGAACGCTATAGATATTCAGAATCAACCGGATCACTACATTATCAGCATCAACAAGAAAGCTGTCAGTCAAGAGTTTATGCTCGAACTGCTGGAGCGTTTACAGTTGGAGCAATTAGCGAACAAGATAGATTTAGATGACTCAATACTGGCGTTAGGCGAGGAAATTAACGCCAACTGGTGGCAGCAAAATAAGCACAGGTTCATCAATCACTGATTCTCTCATTGACAAATTTATTCTCTGTGCCAATTCCAATAGTGTTCATGAACGTGTTCTAATCTCTTGATTTCTTGTTGAACATGAGGGTCTTTTCGGTTAATTATTACCTCAACTTGTCCGTTATTTTGATTAACCAGATTCACATAATATGAATTAATTCTATTGTTTAGCTGCGAGTAAAGAATGTAAATCATAATTGTTGTGTGGAAAATATCTACCCATTCATCAAAGGGTAGATTCTTCAATTGAGCATATTCGTCTGCTTCTATATAGTTATTCAAATGAATATTCCTTTGTAAGAATGAATAGTTCGAATGTGCTATTGAGTTTCTTATTTGTGTTTTGTAAGCCATTTGAAACGCGTCATATAATACAGGTATTTTGTACTGAAACCGATTTCTTACATCTTTTCTAATAATTTCTTGCCGAGTTCCAGTTGCAAGTTTGTCACGCCCACTTTCAGATAATTTAAAATGCCAGTCGTATGGTTCACTGTTAATTAACCTTACTAATTGATAAAACTTTTTTATAAAACTGTCTGCCTCCCAAATTTTGAGATATGAAAGCATTTCAACTTGAACCGAGAATTCTTCGTGACTAGTTAATTTTTCAATTTCTTCTTGTCTCTCCTCTGACCACTCGACATCTTTTAGGTAGGTCTCATAAGAAATTTGACTCGTAGCCGCTTGAATGTACGTGTTGATAAAATTTTTATGCAAAGATTCAGAGTGTCCTTCTGAATCAGGGCCAATCGAGTAAGGACTTAATTCTATATCCAAGCCCGTCCAATTTTTCACTTCTGGTTTGTATAATCCGTTTGTGCAAACTAGAAGTAAGTCGCCATTGTGAGCTTGATTACTTTTAGCCATTTCAAATAGTTGATCAAAGGCAGGAGCCAATAAGTTTTCTTTTTCTTCAAGTAAGTTATTAAATAGCATTTTTATAATTGTTATTTTGTAGCGCCAAGATAAAATAGAGAACGTATAATGTCAACACGCATCGCCATCATTGGCCCCGGTAAAGTGGCGCATCTGCACGCCAAAGCCGTTTTACAAACGCCTGATACCACATTAGTCGCCGTCTATGGCCGGACGTATCAGAAAGCCGAAGACTTTGCCAACGAGTACGGCATTCGGGCATACAGCGACATTAACGATATGGTCGACCGCGAAGACGTAGACCTCTGCATCGTCACGACGCCCCATCCCGCCCACCGCGATCCGACCGTAGCCGCCCTGGATGCGGGGGCGCACGTGCTGGTGGAGAAACCGTTGGCGTCGTCGCTGGAAGACTGTGATGCCATGCTCGAAGCCGCCCGCCGGAACGGTCGCTATTTAGGTACTATCAGTCAGCGCCGGTTCTACGCGCCTTCTATGCGAATTCGGCAGGCCATCGACACAGGGCAGATTGGAAAGCCCGTGCTGGGCATGGTTCAGATGCTCGGCTGGCGGGGCGAAGCGTATTACCAGAGCGATCCGTGGCGCGGCTCATGGGCGGGCGAGGGCGGGGGTGTGCTGGTCAATCAGGCCCCGCATCAACTCGATCTGCTGCTCTGGTACATGGGCGAGGCCGAAGAAGTCTTCGGTATCTGGCGTAACCTAAATCACCCGTACATTGAAGTAGACGACACCGCCGTGGCCATTGTGAAATTTAAAAATGGCGGGCTGGGTAATTTAGTGGTTAGCAACAGTCAGAAGCCGGGGCTTTACGGCAAAGTACACGTTCACGGCGAGAACGGCGCGTCGGTCGGTGTGCAGACGGATGGCGGCTCTATGTTCGTTGCCGGTATGTCGGGCATTACTGATCCACCCGTCAACGACATCTGGATGGTGCCCGGCCAGGAAGATAAGCTGTCGGCATTCGTCGCTGAAGACACGGCGTTTTTCAAACAGATCGACGCAACGGTCTATTTCTTTGGCTTGCAGATCGCCGACTTCCGCGACGCCATCCGGGAGGGTCGCCCCCCGATGGTCACCGGCGACGATGGCCGCCGGGTGGTGGCGCTGTTCCAGGCCATTTACGAATCGACCCGGACGGGTTTACCGGTGCGGCTTTAGTAACAGTCCAACAGTCCGCTTTTGCATTTATTCCATCCCTAAACGAACGAATTCTATGTCTATGAATCTGTTGGAATTGGCGAATAGCTACATCAGCAATGATGTCGTTGAACAAGTCAGCACGACGCTTGGCGAAACCCCGCAGAACACACAAACAGCCATCAATGGGGCACTGCCGACGGTGCTGGGCGGACTCATTCAGAAATCGGCTGAGCCGGGCGGCATTGGTGGTATTATGGACATGGTTGCCCAGGTAATAACGCCTAACCGGGCGGGCGGGGAGGTCATTACGCCGGAAGGGGGCGTGTTCAGTCAGTTGGGTAGCCTATTCGACGGAAATGACGGCACCCAGATGAGCAGCTTTATGTCGATGGGGTCGGGGTTGGTAACGAGCCTGTTCGGTGACAAAGCAGAAGGCATAGCCAGCGCGTTATCGGCTCATAGTGGCATTAAACAAACGTCGGCTTCGTCGCTGATGAGTTTAGTAACGCCCGTGTTGCTGGGCGTTTTGGGCAAACGAATAGAGGCCGATGGCAGCGGTCTGTCCGGGCTGGCTGGGTTACTGAGCAGTCAGGCCGGTAGTGTGCAGACAGCTCTGCCGTCGGGATTAGCATCACGGCTGGGTGGTACGCCGGAAATGGCTACGACGGAAAATCTGAACAGCCCCTCAGCCCGTGTGGAACCAGACAGCACCACCCTACGCGTGACGCCACCGGTTGCGCCCTCAACCACATCGCCCGTGGCAGTAGGCGACGTTGACCAGCCCGTAGCAGGGATTCCGGCGTTCAGCAATGACCACACCTCGGGTGGCGGCAGTCGCTGGCTGCCGTGGCTGCTGCTGGCCCTGGGCGTAGCCGCGCTACTCTATTTTCTGATGGGGTGTAGCAGCGACCGGTCGGGAGCGAATACGGATAAAGATAACCCCATGGCCGATACTGCCAACGTCGCGTCAGATGCCAACACGGACACCAAAATAGGACCAGCCATCGACTCGATTAGCTCGGCGGCAAAAGCTACGCTGGACTCGGCACAAAAACGGTAAAAGAAGTCGTGAGTCTGATAGTCGTAAGTCGTAAGTGGCTGCCGCGAGTTTTGCTTTCGCGGCAGCCACTTACGACTTACGACTATCAGACTCACGACTTCTTTTACCACAACTCCGCCGGATACTCACCCGTTTCGTGCAGTTGGCTGAGGGCCGCCTGAACGGTTGGTTTATCGTCGGGGTAGGTGACGCCGAACCAGGCCGATTTACTGCGGAACACTTTGCAGCGACCCGTGTCGGTCTGGATCAGGTTCGTCATCACCGTCGGGATGTAGAATTCGGCTTTGGGCGAGTCGATGTTGGCAATGGCGTAGCTCTCGAACTGATGCTGCAGCAGCGGGAACACACTGGGCTTGAAGCCCCAGAAGTTCATCGAAACCGGCGTGTCGGGCGCAATGGGCGTCACCCCCTCGCCCTCTTCAAATACAATTCGCGGTTCCCCCGCCGGTCCACTCTCCGCCTGCTCGTAAATTTTTGTCCGCTCAATCACCGATGTCAGGTGACCGTAAGCGTCAACGGCGCACACCCCGCGCGACACCGAGCCATTTTCTGATAGTGTATTCTTAACTTCGTAACCTACCATTGCGTGGAGGTTATCATCCGTATCCGTGCGTAGAAAATCGCTGATGAGTTGAAACGCTTCCAGCCCATAGAAATCGTCGGCATTGATAACGGCGAAGGGCGAATGCGTATGGTCTTTGGCGCATAGCATGGCATGACCCGTTCCCCAAGGCTTCGTGCGTTTGACCGTGCCTAATTCAGCCGGAACGTAGGAATCGAGCGCCTGAATAGCGTAATCCACCTCAATTTTGCCAGTTAGTTTCTTGGCAAATACTTCGTCAAAATCATCGCGCAGTTCCTCGCGGATGATGAATACGACCTTGCCAAACCCGGCCCGGATGGCGTCGAAGAGGGAGTAGTCGATAATGGTTTCGCCGTGCGGCCCAAACTGATCGAGTTGTTTAATACCACCATAGCGGCTACCCATGCCAGCCGCCAAAATCAGGAGAGTAGGTTGCATTCGTTTAATTTTCGGTAAATAATTGGCAATCAGCCACTGCCGACGCATCGTGGTCAAAAATAAGAAAAGGTTGGTTTGGTTTCTAAAACGAGACTGAAATACGAGCGTAGTCCATACGCTATACGGCAAAAACACGACCGATAAATCACCTTTTCTTAAAATTTAATCTAACCAACGTACAATTTATATTGTTGTCTTTATAACTTTACGCACAACAATAGTTGTTTTAACAATTAGTATGCTTCATCAATGAAAAGTCCGACATACCCACCTCATCAGGCTGGGCGCGTCGGCACCACCATTATGCCATTTTATCATACACTCGGTCAAATTCCCCCAAAACGGCACACGCAATTTGCGAAGGCCAATGGCGACGGCCGACCGGGCCAACCGGGGTCGCTGTACTACGAGCAACTGTTCGGCACGGTTGGCTTCGACGGCATGTCGTCACTGCTGTATCACGTTCACCGCCCGACGATGGTGCGCGAAGTGCTCGACAGCGTGGACATGACGCCGAAATTGGCGGTGGAAAAGAATATGCTGGCGCGGAAGATGATCGGTTTCAACATAGTTTCGGCGGAACGGGCTGATTTCCTCGACAGCCGCACACCACTGTTAGTCAACAACGATCTGATTTTTGGTCTGGCGGCTCCAGGCCCATCACCCAGTACTTATTTTTACAAAAACGCCGACTCCGACGAACTGCTGTTTGTGCATCGCGGGTCGGGCAAGCTCCGTACACTGTTCGGCACAATCTCATTCGGCTACGGCGACTACCTCGTCATTCCGCGCGGGACAATTTATCAGATCGAATTCGATGGACCGGGCACACGCCTGCTTTACGTCGAGTCAGGCACACCGATTTACACACCCAAACGCTACCGGAATCACTTCGGGCAACTGCTCGAACACTCGCCTTTCTGCGAACGCGATATCCGGCGTCCGCAAGATCTCGAAACGCACGACGAAACCGGCGACTTTCTGATCAAAATCAAGAAACAGGGATCGCTGCATTCGCTGGTATACGCCAGTCACCCGTTCGATGTGGTGGGCTGGGATGGTTACAATTACCCGTACGCGTTCAACATCCAAAACTTTGAGCCGATCACGGGGCGGGTGCATCAGCCACCCACGGTACACCAAACCTTCCAAACCGATGCGTTTGTGGTTTGCTCATTCGTACCGCGCCTGTATGACTATCACCCGCTGGCGATTCCGGCCCCGTATAACCACTCGAATGTGGACTCCGACGAGGTAATTTACTACGTCGACGGTGATTTTATGTCGCGCAATGACATTGCACCGGGCCACATCACGCTGCACCCCGGCGGCATTCCGCACGGCCCCGCCCCCGGCGCGATGGAGCGGAGCATCGGCAAAAAAGAAACTGTCGAATACGCCGTTATGGTCGACACCTTCCGCCCCCTGATGCTGACGGAGCAGGCCGTGGCAATTGACGATGGGAAGTATTATAAATCATGGCTTGAATAAACACCTCCTCGCCGGAACGCCCCGTCCCCTCCCGCAACGGCGGACCGCCCTGGGGTGAGGGAAACACCAACAAACACAACTATGGAAACACTCGAATTAGAACAACCAACGATTACCGACTTCCTGCCCCTCAACGGCACAGATTACCTTGAACTGTACGTGGGCAATGCCCGGCAGTCGGCGCATTATTTCCAGACGGCATTTGGCTTCCAGCCGCTGGCCCACGCGGGCCTGGCAACGGGTCTGCGCGACCGCGAATCCTACGTGTTGCAACAGGGTAAAATCCGGCTTGTGCTCACCTCGCCCCTGCACGGCGATACCGAAATTGGGCGGCACATTGACCAGCATGGCGACGGCGTTCGGGTGGTGGCGCTTTGGGTTGATGATGCTACGCGGGCGTTTGACGAGACCGTGAGCCGGGGAGCCAAACCGTATCTGGAGCCAACCCGCGAAGAAGACGCTACCGGCTACGTGGTGCGGTCCGGCATTCATACCTACGGCGATACGGTGCACATTTTTGTAGAGCGTACCGACTACACCGGACTATTCCTGCCCGGCTATCAGGCTTGGAACCCAACGTATCGCCCGGCCAATGCGGGCTTGAAATACGTCGATCACATGGTTGGTAACGTCGGCTGGAACGAGATGAACGTCTGGATGCAGTTTTACGCCGACGTAATGGGGTTTCAGCAACTCGTTTCGTTCGACGATAAAGACATCTCGACCGACTACACGGCCTTGATGAGCAAGGTAATGAGCAACGGTAATGGACGCGTGAAGTTCCCGATCAACGAACCCGCCGAAGGCAAAAAGAAATCACAGATTGAGGAATACCTCGACTTTTACGGCGGTCCGGGCATTCAGCACATCGCCGTGGCCACGGACAACATCGTGGAAACGGTACTGGCCCTGCGCGACCGGGGCGTTGAATTCCTGACCGTGCCCGATACTTACTACGACACGCTGCAAAGCCGCGTTGGACCAATTGACGAAGAAATTGCGACGCTGCGCCCACTGGGCGTGCTGGTCGACCGGGACGAGGAGGGTTATTTGCTTCAGATATTCACAAAGCCCATTTGCCCCCGCCCTACGTTATTTTTCGAGATTATCCAGCGCAAAGGAGCCAAATCGTTCGGAAAAGGCAATTTTAAAGCCCTTTTTGAAGCCATCGAACGCGAACAGGAGTTAAGAGGAACGCTATAAAAAAGAATGAATAATATAGATTGAATAATGCAAAATGCCTTCAAGGCCGCTTGTTGTAAATTTGATGTTACCCAGACGCTACATTATTCATTTTGCATTATTCATTCTACATTAAACTATGAACCAGGATTATCAAAAATACACGCCCGATGAGCAGGCGGTTTGGAAACTGCTGTTCGAGCGGCAGATGACGCAACTGCCGGGGCGGGCGAGTCAGGCGTACATGGACGGGATCGTGGCGACGGGTTTTCCGAACACCAAAATCCCCGATTTCGAGCGGGACCTCAACCCCCGGCTACTGCCGCTAACGGGCTGGCGTGTCGTGGCCGTTCCAGGCCTGATTGACAACCGCGAGTTCTTCGAGTTGATGGCCGACCGACAGTTTCCGGCTACGACCTGGCTTCGTCCCCGCGATCAGTTGGACTACCTGCCCGAACCCGATATGTTCCATGACACGTTTGGACACGTACCGGTGCTGACTAACCAGTCGTTCTGCGATTTTCTGGCCGCGCTAAGCCGGATCGCGTTGCGGTTTGTGGATCACGAAGAAGCTATTGACATGATTTCGCGGCTGTACTGGTACACGGTCGAGTTCGGGCTGATTCAGGAAGCTGAAGGTTTGCGCATCTACGGAGGGGGAATCCTGTCATCGCCCGGCGAGACGATTTACAGTCTGGAAAGTGAGGTGCCCAGGCGTATTCCGTACGACGTGGCGACGCTGCTACAAACGCCCTACATCATCGACCATTTCCAGGAGCGGTATTTTGTGATCGACTCCTACGAGCAATTATACGAATCGGTCCCGGAAATCGAGGCAACGTTAGAAGGGCTATTAGTCAGTTAGTTTGGTTATTTTTGTCCGTAATCCTGCTGCCAACTGCATCCCGTTCATTGCGAATGACCCATCCCGCTGACACCCGTGCCTACTTCTTCAAAATTGACACGACGATCAAGAAAATTCGTAACGCCCTCCAAAAACAGTTCTCCGACGCGGGTTTCGACCTGACCGTCGACCAGTGGGTGGTTATCGACCATCTCTACCGCAACCCCGGCATCAGTCAGAATACCATTTCGGAGATGACCACCAAAGATGCGCCGACCGTGACGCGCATCATCGACCTGCTGAGCCAGAAAGGCCTGACCGAACGGCGTATGGCCGACACCGACCGGCGCAAGTTTTTGGTGTACCTAACCGAAGCGGGTGAAGCAAAATACGGCGAAGTGCTGCCCGTGGTATCGGCAATGCGACGCAAAGGCTGGGGCAGTCTGAGCGACGATGACTATCAGCATTTTGTCCGAATTATGGACTCGATTTATACCAATGTAAGTGAGTAAAAAATGGATAATGAGTAATACACAATGAATAATGCCGCCACTGACATTATTCATTGTGTATTACTCATTATCCATTAACCTATTATGTACGGAATTTTCAGCACTGCCGATACGCCACCCCGCGCGGGCTTTCGCGTGGGCGATCAGGTCATCGATCTGGCCGTGGCGCATAATTTTGACCTGTTTCATCCGATTGATTTACCCAGCGACATTTTTGAGCAGTCCACGCTGAACGATTTCATTTCGTTGGACAAATCCACGCACCGGGCCGTGCGCCAACGCTTGGCTGACCTCATCGACAGTGCCGACAGCGAATTATACGCTTTCCCGTCGTTTGTATTCGTGCCCCTATCCGGGGTGACCCTGCACCTGCCCGTCCGCATCAGTGATTACACTGATTTTTACGCGGGTATTCACCATGCCAAAAATGTGGGGCGCATGTTTCGACCGGATGGCGACCCGCTGTTGCCCAACTACCGCCACATGCCAGTAGCGTATCACGGGCGGGCATCGAGCATCGTCGTGTCGGGAACGCCGATTCGCCGACCAAACGGGCAGAGGCTGGGACCCGATAATCAGCCGGTGTTCGGTCCGTCACGGGCGCTGGATTTCGAGTTAGAACTGGGTCTGATAATTGGTAAGAGCAACCCTCTGGGCGAACCCGTACCGGTCGATGAAGCCGAGGATTATATTTTTGGCGTCACGCTGTTCAACGACTGGTCGGCGCGGGACATTCAGCGGTGGGAATACCAACCATTGGGGCCGTTTTTGGGGAAAAATTTTGGGTCCAGCATGTCAGCCTGGATCGTCCCGTTTGCCGATCTGGAGCCGTTTCGCGTGGCCGGGCCGATGCAGGAACCGTCGCTCCTACCCTATTTGCAAGCAACCAAACCGGGCCACTTTGACTTACCGCTGGAGGTTGTTCTTCAGCCAAACGATGGGCCGGAACAGGTCATCAGCCGCTCGAATGCCCGATATTTGTACTGGAGTTTCGCGCAAATGATTGCGCATCATACCGTCAACGGCTGTAACCTAAACGTGAGCGACGTGCTGGCCACGGGCACTATTTCCGGCCCAGAACTTGACGCCTGCGGCTCACTGCTGGAACTGAGCTGGAACGGCACCCGGCCGCTTACCTTGCTCAACGGCTCGACCGGAACCGCATCGGCGGATCGGCCGACCCAACGAACGTTTTTGCAGGACGGCGACACGGTGACCTTGCGGGGCTGGGGCGAATCAGACGGTCAGCGCGTTGATTTGGGCAACGTTTCGGGGGCAGTGATGCCTTCGCGTTGACAGTTGTAATTCACCCTTCCGACAGACACTCTCGCCAAAACACATTCATGTAATGACTAAAATCATTGACCCCGCCGATCTGACGCCGAACGAGTTTTACAAATTCATGATCGGCACCATCGGCCCGCGTCCCATCGCGTTTGCCAGCACCATCGACGCGCAGGGCAATGTCAACCTTAGCCCGTTCAGTTTCTTCAACGTGTTCGGCTACAACCCACCAACGCTGGTATTCGCGCCGAGCATTAACCGGCACGGCCACAAAAAACACACACTGCTCAATGTTGAAGAAGTGGGTGAAGTGGTCATCAACGTGGTCAATTACGCGATGGTGGAGCAGATGTCGCTGGCAAGTGCCGAGTTTGAGCGGGGCGTCAATGAGTTCAGCAAAGCAGGGTTTACGGCCGTGGCCTCGGACAAGATTCGGCCGCCACGCGTCGCCGAGTCACCAGCCGCCTATGAGTGCATTGTGAAGCAAATTATCGCCACTAATCCCGACGACGATGGTCCGACATTCCGACCCGGCGCGGGGCATTTAGTCATTTGCGAAGTCGTGATGGCGCACCTGGACAACGCTATTTTTGATGAAAAAGGAACGATTGATCCGCACCGCGTTGACCTCATTGGCCGGTTGGGGGGCGACTGGTACGCCCGTGCCCACGGCGACGCGCTGTTTGCCGTAGGACGACCCAAAACCGGCATCGGCGTCGACCAAATTCCAGCTACCATCCGCAACAGCGCCATTCTGACGGGTAATGACTTAGGTAAATTAGGCAGTGCCGACACCCTCCCCTCACCTGCCGACATCAGTGCCTATCAAGACTCGGGTGTATTGAAAACCCTGTTCGACGAAGCGCAGAACGGCTGCCAGTACCTGCCCGATCTGCTGCACCTCAGAGCAAAGCAGTTTTTATCCAAAAACAACGTGCGGGAAGCCTGGTTGACGTTATTACAGGTACGCTAACTAATGGTTGGCGGTGTGTAACAGGCTTGCACTCCGGTCAGTATCGCATCCGTTGTTTGATCACATCACTTACTACGCTCATCCTGTGGCCAGCGAAAGCAAAGAGTTTACCCTTGGGGTTGAAGAAGAATACCAGATCATTCACCCCGATACCCGTGAGTTACGCTCCCGCGTCCAGGCCATTTTGCCCCAGGCGCAGGCCGTGCTGGGCGATCAGGTAACGCCCGAATTATACCGGTCGCAGATCGAGATTGGCACCGCCGTTTGTCATCAATTGACCGAAGTTCGGCAGGAGTTGTCGCACTTACGTCGTCAGGTAATCGCAGCGGCCGACAAAGAAGGCAGCCTGATTGCCGCCAGCGGAACACATCCCTTCTCGCACTGGGATGAGCAAAAACTAACGGCCAAAAAGCGCTACGCCGAAATCGCCACCAGCTACCAGCAATTAGCGCGGGAGCAGTTAATTTTCGGTTGTCACGTACACGTGGGCATTCCAAATCGGGAGTTGGCCATTCAGGTCATGAACCGGTCGCGGCCCTGGCTGGCGTCGCTGCTGGCGCTGGCCTGCAACTCGCCTTTCTGGCTGGGCGTCGACACGGGTTACGCCAGTTTCCGCACCGAAATCTGGGGGCGCTGGCCAACCGCTGGTATACCGCAGACCTTTAACTCATGGGCTGAATACGAAGGTGTGATCGCTCAGTTGGTTGCGGTGGGTAGTATCTCCGATTCCTCCAAAATTTACTGGGATGTGCGCCCTTCCTCGCATTACAACACGCTGGAGTTTCGGGTTACCGACGTATGTCTGACGGTAGACGAGGCCGTGATGATTGCCGGTTTGATCCGGGCCTTAGCCCGAACCTGCGCCGACGAAGCCGAGCGATTCGTTGAAAGTAGCCCCGTTCGCCCGGAGGTGTTGCGGGCCGCGCACTGGCAGGCAGCCCGTTTCGGACTTGACGATGCGTTGATTGACACCTCGGCGGGTCGATCCGTCCCCGCCCGTGAACTGATTGAGAAGCTGCTGACGTTTGTCCGCCCAGCGTTGGAGGAGTACAGCGAGTGGGAAGAAGTTTCCAGTTTAGTGAAGGCTGTACTTAAACACGGCACGGGCGCGGCACGACAGCGAAAAATATACGCTAAAAATGAGAACCTACAGGACGTAGTCGATCTCATTATCGCCGAAACAGCTAAGGCGGGAAAGTAGGCTGGCACGTAGCGATACCAGCGGTTTATTTGGATTAAATAGCCATATTACTGCGAAAAATAGGCGTCTCGTCACTGTAAACGCCCTTCTCCGCATGAATGACCGGGCTATTCTACTCACCGACGGCTTGTTGACCACGTCCGACGCCAAAACCGCACACGGCCTGATTCGCGGTACGGACCGCTATACCGTCGTGGGCGTAGTGGACGCATCCAATACCGGGCACGATGCGGGTACACTTCTGGACGGTCACCCTCGAAGCATCCCGATTTTTGCGTCGGTCAGTGACGCGCTGATGCAGGTCGGGCCAATCGCGTGTGCCATTGTAGCCGTAGCAACGGTTGGTGGGGTACTACCACCCAACATGCTGACGGACATAAAAGAGACTCTTCAACACGGCCTTTCAGTTGTCAATGGCCTGCATGAATTCTTAAACGATAAACCCGAGTTAGTCGCCCTATCCCGACGGCACGGTGGGCAACTTATCGACGTACGACGACCCAAACCCCGCCACGAACTGCACTTCTGGACGGGCGAGGTTTATCAGATTACGTGCCCGATTATTGCCATTCTGGGCACTGACTGTGCGCTTGGCAAACGCACCACCGCCCGCCTGATTCAGGAGACCTGTCAGCAGCATGGCCTGAATGCTCAGATGATTTACACCGGACAAACGGGCTGGTTACAGGGCGGGCGATACGGATTTATTGTTGATTCGACGCTGAACGACTTTGTTTCGGGCGAACTGGAACACGCCCTGGTGTCGTGCTGGCGCGATACCAGGGCCGATGTGCTGCTCATCGAAGGTCAGGCGTCGTTGCGAAATCCGAGCGGCCCATGCGGCTCAGAGTTTTTGGTGTCGGGCAATGCGCGGTATGTCGTGCTGGTCCATGCCCCCAAACGAACCCATTACGATCATAACCCGGCCTGGGGCCAAATCCCGTCTGTCGAATCCGAAATTACGCTGATTCGGGGTTACGGTTCGACGGTTATCGCGCTGGCCCTCAACACCGAAGGCTGTAGCCGGGAAGAAGCGGTGGCGTATCAAAAACACTACGCTGACCAGTTTGGCATTCCGGCTCTGTTGCCACTGGAGGAGGGCGTGGGAGCCGTTTTGCCCCTTATTCAGCGGTTAACTGTTACAGCTCATGCGCATTAAATCGCTGCGGTCGTACCGCCAAAATCTCGCCCTGACTAAGCCGTACACCATCGCGTACCAAACCATATCGACCGTTGAAAATATCTTTCTGGAGATTCAACTCAACAACGGCATGGTTGGTCTGGGGGGGGCTAACCCCGACCCGGACGTCGTCGGTGAGTCGCCCGAACAGGCGTTCCAGAACCTACAAAGCGAGTGGGTAACGGGTTTGATCGGTCGTGACATCCGGCTTTTTCAGTCGATCACTAACGAAGCGGGTCAACAGTTTCCCAACGCGCCGGGCACGTTGGCCGCCCTCGATATTGCCTTGCACGATGCGTTTGGGCAGTATCTGGGTGTTTCGGTGGTGCAGTTTTACGGTCAGAAAATCCGGTCGCTGCCGACGTCTGTTACCATTGGCATTATGAACGTGGCTGATACGCTGGCTGAAGCGGCTGACTATTACCAACTGGGATTCCGGGCACTGAAGATCAAAACCGGATTGGCGGTTGATGAGGACATTGAACGGGTAATGAAGCTTCGGGAGCGATACGGCCAACAACTGACAATCCGCGTCGATGCCAATCAGGGCTATACACTAACTCAGTTGCAGCGATTTCTATCGGCAACGCACACCTGTACCATTGAGTTGATCGAACAGCCTTTAGCCGTCGGACACGAACATGAGTTGCTGAGCTTACGGGAGGAAACCCGGCACTTGCTGGCCGCTGACGAATCGCTGAAAGGCCCCGAAGCGGCCCTGGCCTTGTCGCATCACCCACAGCCGTTTGGTATTTTTAACGTCAAACTGATGAAATGTGGCGGCATTCGGGCCGCACTCGCCATTGCCACCATTGCCCAAACCGCTCACATATCCCTATTTTGGGGCTGTAACGACGAAAGCCGGGTCAGTATCACGGCTGCGCTCCATGCCGCCTTCGCCTGCTCCAACACGCGCTACCTCGATCTTGACGGCAGTCTTGACTTAGCTGAGGACATCGTTTCGGGTGGTTTCGTCCTCGAAAACGGTTTTATGCGACCCACCACCGGAACAGGCTTAGGTTTGCACCGTAACCCATAATTCCCGCCATGCTTCCTTACTTCCCTTTCGGTCAGCAGTTTAACGATAAAATGGGGACGTATCCCCTACCCGAAAGCGACCGGCTCGTTGAAGTAGATAGGCATTATTTAGACGAAATTGCGCTGAAACGGCAACTGCTGACCAAACTGCCGAACTACTATTATCAGGCATTACCAGGCCATGAAACCGCCCAATGGGAAGTAGTGGAAGTGGTTTTGCAAAACATGGCGCGGTTCCATCCCGATCAGTTCACGCTTCGGCAGGCGCGGGATCGCTGGCACTGGCACAACCGCCTGCTGAGCGAAGAAACAATGTTTACCTTCGGTGATTCGGGGACGCTGCCGCTTCAGCCGCTCGATTGGGTAGGTCGGCAGGTGCAGGAAGATTTGACAATACTCGCCGGTGCTGATCCGTACGCCGACACCGTCCCGTTAGTGGCCGGGCAGCTTTGTTTTGGCAATGGCTGGTGCTTAAACGAAAAACTTGGATTACCCTTCTGGCAGATTCACGCCCCCATTGTGCCAATTGTGGAACCCATGATCCGGGCCGCGCAGAAGCTTATGGAACGGCTGCCCGTGGGCCGGGCGGTGTGGCGCGTGAACTGGAGCGTGAAGGTGAGCAATCAGTTGGACATGACCAGTCGCCACACCCCTGCCCTCGATCAACTCCTGCCCGATCTCACGCCCGACACGATTGGCGATAACCTGTACATCCGCATAGAACGGCAAACCCTGACGCGACTACCCCGGTCAGAAGCCATTTTGTTCGGCATTCACACCTACCAGAATCTGCTGGCGAACGAAGTAGCCACCCGACCCGACGGCGCTGAACGGATGGCGCGGGTATTCAGCACCGCGCCCCCCGCCATGCTCGCTTACAAAGGCATGACCCACTTGCTGCCCCCGTTACTGGCGTATCTGACCCGCTCACCCCGCCACTAAGACCATGACCAAACTCGCTCGCACCATCGGACTTCGCTCGGCCATGCTGCTGGTTGTCAGCAGCATTGTTGGCTCCGGGGTTTTCAAGAAAGTTGCGCCGATGGCCGCCGAACTGGAGTCGCCCCTGCTGGTGCTGGGATGCTGGCTCGTGGCCGGTCTGGTGAGTTTAGCGGGGGCGCTGAGCAATGCCGAAATGGCGGGGATGTTTCCACAATCGGGGGGTGAATACGTCTATTTTCAAAAGACGTACGGTCGGTTGTTTGCTTTTCTGTACGGCTGGGGTGCCTTCATGGTCGTGAAAACGGCTACCATCGCGGCACTGGCGCACGTTTTCGGCCAATCGCTGATTCCGGTTCTGGGCTTGTCCGATGCGTCGGCGGGGCTGTCGGTCAAGTGCGTGGCCTCGCTGCTCATTGCCGGACTAAGCTGGGTAAACTACCGGGGCGTTGGGCTGGCGGAGAGCCTGAGCCGAAACCTGACGTACCTGATGTTCGGGGCGGTAGCGGTTATTGCCGTACTTGGTTTTCAGGCCGATTCCGGCAGTCTGGCGAATCTGACTCAACCTGCTCAGGCAGTCAGCACTCACACCGATGGCGATTTGTGGAAGGTAGTCACGGTGGCCTTGCTGGGTGCATTCTGGGGGTATGAAGGCTGGAATTACATTGGTTATATCGGTGATGAAGTCAAGAATCCGCAACGCAATTTACCCTTGGCGCTGGGTATCGGTACGGGCATCGTCATCGGTTTATACCTACTGCTCAACGTTGTGTACCTGTACGTGCTGCCAATTGACGCACTGGCCCGGTTAGCTGCCACGCCCGAAAAAATTGCCGCCGTCGAGGTAATCAGGCATGCAAGTGGCTGGATTGGAGCCGCTTTTATTTCGGGCCTGATCTTAGTGACAACCTTCAATTCGACTAATGCGTCGATTCTGATGTCGGCCCGCATCTTTTATGCCATGGCCCGCGACGGTTTATTTTTCCGGTCGGCCGCCCGCATCCACGAAACATACCAAACACCCACGGTCGCTATTGTGCTACAGGGCATTTGGTCGGTTATCCTGGTTTGGTCGGGAAGCTTCGATCAACTGACCGATATGTTGATTTTTGCGTCGTTTATTTTCTACGGATCAACGACTTTTGGAGTGTTGCTGCTCCGCCGAAGATACCCTGACCTGCCCCGTCCGTACCGCGTTGTCGGCTATCCGGCCGTACCAATTCTGTTCTGCATCTTTTGCGCATTGCTGGTCATTATGACGCTCGTAAGCCAGCCCCGTGAAGCCCTCACCGGTCTGGGCCTGATGGCAACGGGCCTGCCGTTTTACTGGATCTGGCACCGACAAAATGCCCGAGTGGCACCGTAAAATCCGGCGAAATAGTGTAGTCGGCAAAACAGACCGACTACCACGCGGTTAAGACGAATGTGATATTGGGTTATGAACCAGTAAAAATTCAGTCCGACATGAAGCTTTTCCTTTCTGTCATTGGCGTACTCATCCTTGTCAATTGCTCCGGCAAGAAGGGCGACCGGTCGATCCGCACCGACACCGTCTCTTCTCCTGTAGCCGCCATACGCACGCCGGACAACGATTCAGTCAATGAGGGTAGCAATCGCTCCGGTGCGCGGGCGGGTATGTGGACGTACGAAAAAACGGTTGATAAAACCGGCGTTACTGTTTATAACGCATCTGTTACTTCGTCTAATTTGCTCCAGTTTGCCTACCCGTACACGGGTGGATCGACTGCCACGCTGGTCATTCGCGAAAAAGACGGCAGTGATCAGGCGTACATTGAGGTAGCAAACGGGCAGTTTAACCGAAGTTTCCAAAACGGCAGCGCCCGCATTCGTTTCGATGGTAAACCGCCCGTTACGTACTCGTTAGTGGCAGCGGCAAACGGCCGGGCCAACATTGTCTTCTTCGATGGGGAACGCAGTCTTATCAACCAGATCAAAGGTGCCAAAAACATGGTGGTTCAGGTAATATTCGACGGCCAACCGACGCGGCAGATTGAGTTCCGAACGGCTGACCTACGCTGGAATCATTAACGCGGCTGCTTCAACCACGCATCCTGACGAAAATCCAACTGTTGTATGGGCATTCACATCGGCACTTCGGGCTGGAGCTACGATCACTGGCAGGGCATTTTGTACCCGTATCCTACCCCGGTTCATGACCGATTGGGTTACTATGTGCAGCACTTCGAGACGGTCGAACTCAACAGCAGCTTCTACCGATGGCCCAAGCAAGCCACCTTCACATCGTGGCGGGAACGTCTGCCCCATTCATTTCAACTGAGCGTCAAAGCGCCCCGTGGTCTTACCCACGCCAAGAAACTGTACGCCCCTGAAACGTGGATGGAGCGGATCAAGGCCTGCTGGCATCAGTTGCAGCACAAGCGGGCGGTATTGTTGGTACAACTCGCACCCCAGCATACCTGCGATTACGACCGGCTGGCGTACTTTCTGGCTCAGGTTCCTCCCTGGATGCGGGTGACCGTGGAATTTCGCCATCTTAGTTGGCACAACGAAGCCATTTTCCGTCTGTTAGAGCAGTTTCAAGCCGCCTATTGTATTATGAGTGGTGCGCATCTCCCCTGCATCCTGCGAACCACCGCTCCCTTCGTCTACGTCCGACTGCACGGACTGGATGCGCAGCATCTGTACGGAGGTTCGTACTCCGAAACAGATCTGCGCTGGTGGGCCGACCGCATTCGGGAGTGGGTCAGCATGGGTAAGGACGTGTACGTGTACTTCAACAACGACGGTGGCGGCAACGCGGTGCGCAACGCCCAAACGCTACGCTGGCTAACCGGGCAATATGAGTAGGTGACGAGCCGAATGAAATCGTCATACACTTCTTATTTTCCCCTACGCTAAATTATTGAAATCATAACCGAATTGACTGCCCTGAAATGTGAGTCCGGGTAGATAAACTTCGTAACTTCTCTACGGCTTAATTAGATGTCGTATGAGAACGGTATGGGTGATGGGACTGATTGGTTTGTGGTTGGTTAGCAGCAGCACGTTCGCGCAGACTAAATCGGCAAGGGGCCAGAAGTCTGGCTTAGGGGCTGGTTTGAAAGGCGAGTATTTCAGCGGGCCAAACTTCGAGCGAAAAGTACTGACCCGCACCGATGCGCAAGTTGATTTCAACTGGAACTGGGAGTCGCCCGGACCCGGTGTGCCGCGTGAATACTTCTCGGCACGGTGGACGGGTAAACTCTACGCGCCAACGTCGGGTACGTACCGGTTTAGTGCGACGGTGGACGATGGCGTGCGCGTTTGGGTTGGCGGCAAAAAAGTGATCGACGAATGGCGCAAGCAGGACGACAGCCGCTTCGTCGGGGAGATTTCGCTGAACGGCAAGCAATTGTACGATCTGCGAATTGAATACTACAATGACTGGAAAGGCAGTGTAATTTCGGTCTTTTGGGAGTCGCCCGAAGATCGGCGGCTACTCAGTTTTGCGTCGACGCCCCGCCAGTTGATCCCCGCAAAATACCTTTTCAGCCGACCCGTTCAGCCGTTGGCTTCCCCGCCCGCCGTAGCCAGACGGGAGCCAGCAACTGTCCGAACGCCAGTAGCGCTAAAAGCAACCAGCCGCCCTGCCGACAAACGGGCTACGTCCGATTTAACCGCGCTCAAACCAGTAGCAACTCGCACCAAAAGCAAAGCCGCGCTTACGCCCCTTCCTCCTATCGTACCCACATCGTCTCCTAAACCCGTTCTTGCAGCGGTTGTGCCCGAAGCAGTTAAACCCACGCCGGTGACGCCCGAAGTAGAGCCATTCGGTACGCTCAAGGCGGGAAAAACCGTTGTTCTTCAACATGTTGTATTTACCCAGAGCGAGTACACACTATTACCGGAATCATACCCGGAACTGAACCGATTAGTGCGGGTGCTGCAAACCAATCCAGCCCTCAACGTCCAGATCAGTGGCCACACTGACAACGTCGGCGACAAGCGGCTCAATCAGACCTTGTCGGAATTCCGGGCTAAAGTAGTGGCCAGTTACCTCATCCGGCATGACATTGCCGCTACCCGAATCACGCACAAGGGTTACGGCGGCTCCCGACCCATTATCGACAATGCCAGCGAAGAGCAGCGGGCGCAAAACCGCCGGGTCGAATTCGTCGTCACCGAGTAGCGGGACTTAGCGGCACCTGCTGGCTTGCAGTCGGTTTCGTTATTATCGGCAAACAACCCCCGCGCTACTGTGTTCTTACTGCACAACGAACTAAGGAAACGTTATGAAAACGAGTGTACTAAGCACCGTCATTGCCGCCGGACTTCTGCTTGGCGGCTGCGGTCAGGATAGCAAGGACAAGGCCAAAGAGCAGAACGAGAAACGGATCGACCAGCAGGCCACCGCCATCAGCGACGATGCAAAAGTCGACGCCAAGAAAGTAGTTGATAACATGATCGAGTTGTTCAGCATGGGCATGACCGAGTACGAACTCAGCAAAGTGGCCCAGCAAAAAGCAACCAATCCTGAAGTCAGAGCCTACGCGCAACGCACCATGAACGAGCATCAGCAGGGCGAGAAACAACTCCGCGACATGGCCCGCACTATGAATATTACCCTGCCCACCAGCATGGCCAAAGACGGAAAGGACCGGCTCGAAGATTTACAGGAAGAGAAACCCGGCACCGCCTTCGACACGCAGTACCTCAAAGAAATGACGAACGTGAACGACAAAGCGACCGAAGCCGCTGATGACCTCGCCGACAACGCCCCCAACGACGCCGTCAAAACCTTCGCCCGCAAACTCGAAGAGGGCGACAAGAAACACCGGGATCAGGCGAAACAGTTACGAAACGTGCTGAACTAAATAAGCAGCACTCGCTATGAACAGATTAATTTTATCGCTCCTGATCGTTACCACACTATTCGTCAGCTACGGCTGCTCACCAAAACCGGACAGCACCAAAATTGCCGAAGAGACAAACGACAGTTTGGTTGAACAGGCCACGCCCGTCCAGGCTGAGCGATTGGCTGCCGATTCAAAAGCCAACGCCAAAGATGTGGCCGAGTTCATGGTTGCCGTCGCCGATGCCGGGCATACGCTCGGAGCGCTCAGCCAGTTGGGCGTCGAACGGGCTACCAATCCGGCCGTTAAGGCATTTGCGCAGCAGGCACTCGACCAACAACGCGAACACGAAAGTAGTCTGGCTGATGTTGCCCAAACCTATAAAATCGTATTGCCCAGAGCGCTTTCGACCGATAACGAAACCAGGGTGAACCGCCTGCGCGACGAAAAAGCGGGTTCCGACTTCGACAAAGCTTACCTGCGTTACATGGTCGATATTAACGATCAGGCCATCAGCAAGACCAAGAAATTAGTCGATAATGCCGATAGCCCCACCGTTAAAAGCCTCGCCCTGACGATCTCAGCCGACGACGAAAAGCAGATGAATGACGCGGATAAATTAATGAATAATCTATGATGTAGAATGGATAATGCACAATGAATAATGCCGCTACTGACATTATTCATTGTGCATTATCCATTCTACATTAAATTTAATAACCCCGCGCTGTGTTGTCTGCCCGTGGGTCGGAAGCGCCTTCGTAAGAGCCGTCGGGACGGATCAGCACGCAGTCCATGCGACCGAGCGTGTTGGTGAGTTTTTCGAGGATGTAGCCCCGGTTTTGCAGTGTAGTGACGGTGGCGTCGGAGAAAGCGCCGTTCTCAAAAATTGTTTTGTCGGGCAGCCACTGGTGGTGAAATTTCAGCGCGTTGACGGCCTGCTGCATCGTCATGCCGTGTTCAATCACGTTCAGAACCGTCTGGTAAACTGACGTGATGATGGTAGAGCCGCCCGGCGTTCCAACGACCATGAACAATTTCCCGTCTTTCTCCAGAATCGTTGGCGTCATGCTCGACAGCATCCGCTTACCCGGCGCAATGGCGTTTGCCTGATTACCAATCAGCCCGAACATATTCGGAACGCCCGGCTTCACGCTGAAGTCGTCCATTTCGTTATTCATAAAGAATCCTGCCCCGCCCACAACCACGCGGCTGCCATAACCACCATTGAGCGTTGTGGTAATACTAACTGCGTTGCCGTCCTTATCGACGACCGAGAAATGCGTCGTTTCCAGACTTTCGTAGCCCGGAATCTGACCACCCTTAACGGCTTTGCTGTCGGTGGCTTTAGCGAAGGCGAAGTCCATCCAGCGGCTTTTTAAATAGTCAGCACTCATCAACGTGTCGGTTGGCACCTTCACGAAGTCGGGGTCACCGAGGAACTTGGCGCGGTCGGCGTAAACGCGCCGTTCAGCTTCGATCATGACCTGCACGGTACTGTCACTATTCCAGCCCCACCGGCGCAGTGGGTACGGCTCGGTGAAGCGCATCAACTGCACCAGCGCCACGCCCCCGCTGGAGGTGGGCGGCATGGTGATCACGTTGTAGTTTTTATACGTAGCCTGAATCGGTTCGCGCCAGACGGAATGGTAATTTTTAAGGTCTTCTTCGGTAATGAAACCGCTACCGCGCTTCATCTCCTCGGCCAGCAGCCGCGCCGTTTCGCCCTCGTAAAATCCCACCCGGCCTTGCTGCTGAATGCGTTGCAGCGTTTTGGCTAAGTCAACCTGCACAAATAACTCGCCCTTTTGCCACTTGAGCGTATCAGCCGGATTCGTGTTTTTCAAAAAATACGTTTTGCCGGGATTAATCGTGGTAAGGTCGTTTTTGATACGGTTTAGTCCCAGGGCATCGCGGTCGGTGAGGGCAAACCCGTTGGCGGCTAAGTCGATAGCGGGCTGCAGCACCTGCGCCCACGGTAACCTACCGAATCGTTTGTGGGCCTCGACCATTCCATCGACCGACCCCGGCACGCCACTGGCCAAGTGCCCGCTGATGCTCAACCCCGGCCGGACATTACCGAGTGAGTCGAGGTACATATTTTGGGTGGCGCGTCCGGGCGCTTTCTCGCGGTAGTCGAGCGTGTAGGCCTTGCCGTCGCCAGCCCGATAGACCATAAAACCGCCCCCGCCGATGTTGCCTGCGCCGGGATAGACCACCGCCAGTGCGAACTGCACGGCCACGGCTGCATCGACTGCGTTACCGCCTGCTTTCAGAATGTTCAAGCCCACCTGCGAAGCTTCGGGGTGCGCCGACGCCACCATGCCGTTGCGACCGGTGACGCCCTGCCGGTCTGAGAAGAAGCCATTCGATGAAGTGCCCGCCTGCGTTGGTTCTTCGTCTCGGTACTGGTAAACGCCCTGACTCTGGCGGACTTTAGTGTCAGCGGTGGTCGTTGGCGGCTGGGTTTTACAGGCAGCGAACAGCGTAATTGCCAGCAGCGGCACTACACGGAATTTTCGTTTCATAGGAAGTCAGGTTGTTGTCAGAAACCACTAAGCTACGAAAATTGACCAAACGTCCACCGATTATCCGCTAAAGCCATACGTCTGTCCGAAAAGCGTTGCTGATGCCCTGAAAGCACCGTATCTTCATTTGCTCTTTCACGCTTTCACTCTTTGCAACGTGCGCTTCATTCGTCAGATATTTGAAAGTTTTCGCTTCGCCTGGCAGGCGCTTCGGTCCAATCTCCTCCGCACCACGCTTTCTCTGCTTGGCGTCACGATTGGCATTTTCGCCATCATCGCCGTTTTCACCCTGGTCGATTCGCTGGAGCGGAACATCAAAACCAGCCTGTCGTTCATTGGCGACAAGGTGGTATATGTGGAGAAATGGCCGTGGTCTTTTGGCAGTGAATACCCGTGGTGGAAGTTTTTCCAACGACCCGAAGCGTCACTGACCGAATTCCGCTTTTTGCAGGACCGGCTCGAAACCGCGCAGGCCGTTGTCGCCATGGATTTTAAAGGACGCGTGACGGTTAAGCAGGGCAACAACAGCATGACGTCGCTGATTCAGGGAACGACGTTCGACTACAACAAGATTTCGGACGTGCCGATTGAGCGGGGCCGCTACTTCACGCAGCAGGAAATCGACGTATCCCGCAACGTGGCCATTATTGGCGCCGACGTGGCCGAGAATCTGTTTCCAGGACAGGACCCCGTTGGCAAAACATTCAAACTTAACAGTCTGAACTTCAACGTTATCGGTGTTCAGGAGCGCAAAGGCGAGAGTTTGCTCAACGTAGGCGGCAATCCCGATACCAAATGCATCATTCCAATGGGGGCCTTTGCCAAGATGTTTCACTCCATCAACCCCAGCATCAGCATTGCCGTTAAAGCCTACGACGACGATCCGGGAATGGTTGAACTCGAAAGCGAAATCCGGGGGCTTATGCGCACCCGGCGCAGTCTGCGTCCATCGCAGGACGACAACTTCGCCATTAACCGTCCCGAAGCGCTGGCGCAGGCCATCAGCGGCATTTTCGTGGTGCTGACGCTGGCGGGTTGGGTCATCGGCGGCTTCTCGATCCTGATCGGCGGCTTCGGCATTGCCAACATCATGTTTGTCAGCGTTAAAGAACGCACCAGTATTATCGGTATTCAGAAATCGCTGGGGGCCAAGAACTACTTCATTTTGTTCCAGTTTCTGTTCGAGGCCGTTCTGCTAAGTTTGGTCGGTGGGTTGGCGGGTATTCTCTTGGTTTATCTGCTGTCGTTTGCCCAGTTGGGAAGTCTGGACTTGCAGCTTTCAACGGCTAACATCATTCTGGGGGTGGGCGTATCGAGCATCATCGGCGTACTGTCGGGTATCATTCCCGCCTTCTCGGCCGCCCGGCTCGATCCGGTCACCGCCATTCGGGCCAAATGAGCTACCTCACCGCATCGGCGGCCCGGCCCCTCTCCTTGGGGCGAGGGGCCGGGCCGCCGATGCGGTGAGGTAGCTCTAAAACTGACTCCCCATCCCGATCAGCACCGTAGAGAATATGATCAGTCCCAACCCGGCGTAGACGACCCGGTAAGTAGCTGGGCTGGCTCCTTTCCACTCGTGCAGGGCCAGGCCCCAAAGGGTGCTGAAGGTGATGATGAAGGCCATGTGCAACGTCCAGCCCGCAAATCGGAACTCGTCGCCGAGGTAGGTGTCGCCCATGCCGTAGAAAAAGAACTGGAAATACCAGGTCGTGCCCGCCAGAATCGCCCACAGGTAATTACTACGCAGGGGCGTCCCCGAAGCCGTGTAGTCGCCGAAGCTCCGGTTGCGCCGGTTCAGGATCATGCACCAGATGAAATTGGTGGTGAAGCCACCCAGCAGCAGCACCGGGTAAATGGCGTTGTTCTGAAACAGCGGGTTGGTACCGCCCTGCACGGCCAACTCGGCAATGGGTTTTCCGGCCGTCAGGCCAAAGGCGAAGCAGGCGCTCAATATGCCCGACACGGTGGCCACGGCAATGCCCTTGCGCAGATTGAACTCGGCAATGGTCGCTTTCTGCTGTTCGGCGTCTAATTCGTTTTCTTTCATGAACCCCGCCCGGCCACACACGGCAATACCAATCAGACACACGGCTACCCCCGCCAGGGTGAACAGGCCCGACCGGGTGCTGAGCAACTCATCAAACCGGCCCTCATACAGCGGTGGAATGAGCGTTCCAAAGGCTGAACAGTAGCCCAGCGCTACGGCCATGCCCAGCGAAATGCCGAGGTAGCGCATCGACAGGCCGAAGGTCAAACCACCGATACCCCACAGCAGACCGAACAGAAACGTCCAGCCCAGCGTGGCCGGTTCAGCCGCCGAAATAGCCCCAATGGGGTTGCTGACCGTGAGCCAGCCCATGAGCCAGGGCACGATAATCCAGGAGGCCACGCCCCCCACAATCCACGCACTCTCCCACGACCAGCCTTTAACGCGCCGAAACGGAATATAGAACGTACCGGAGGCATAGCCCCCCAGCGCATGAAAGAAAACCCCGAGAATTGCAGCCATACATTAAATAGCGAAGGAGTGAGTGAGCAAAAGAATGGTCCGCCATAGCGGTGAATTGGTGAGTGGTAAAGATAAATTACCCCGTTTAGATACTTGCCTGCACTTCCCTACAACGACTGCCGGACGATGAGCCGGAAGGGATTTCGCACTTGCTCAATTGTGTTTCCCAGTACCATCTGAGCCGCCGTGCGCCCCATTTGCTCAAAATCGGTGGAGATAACCGTGATGCCGTCCAGCAGCAACTCCTTCACTAACGTTTCATTATACGATAGAATACCCACCTCCCGGCCCACGTGCAACGCTGTGTCTTTGATACGCTTGATGAGCATCACCAAATCTTCTTCCATGAGGTTGATAAAGGCATTTCCCGGCTCGATAGCCACCGTGTTGATGTCATCAATAACCCGCGCTCCAAATTCATACCGGGCACAAAATCGGCGAAATCCGTCCAGAATCGCTTCCGGGTGATACGTGTTGGCCGGGAACAGAATATTGAGCGTCGTGTATTTGCGAAGCAGCGGGAGCGCTTCCGTAAGCGACCGGTGCAGGTCGTTTTCAAAGTCCTGATACACCGCCGAGTACTTGCCCGTCAGCCCGTCGATGAATTTGTCCATCACGACCAGTTTGTGCTTGGGCAGGGCATTGATAAGGTCAAGGGCACGTTCGCCCCCGTCGAAAAAGTGGGCAATGATGACGTAGTGCGTGTAGCCGTGGGCGTGGTTGAGCAGGATGTTTTTGAACAGGCGGAAGTCGTTGTGATACACGAAAAAATCAATCGGTACGTCCAGCCCCAGTGCATCCGTGAAGGCGTCGTAAATGAGTTTTTTGTGGGTGCTGAGTTTATTAAACAGGAGAAAAACCTTGAGTTGCCGGTCAATTTCGGCGTCGCTGATGTAGTAGCCCTTGCCCTTGGTCGACTCGATTACTTTCTTTTCTTTGAGCAGATCATACGCCCGCTCCACCGTCCGCTTCGACACGTCGAACTCCACGCACACTTCGAAGATCGACGGCAGTTTATCGCCCGGCGTAATATCTTTGTTTCGGATCCCCTCAACGATGGAATTATAGATCTGGAGGTATTTGGGTGTACTCGAAAAGTCATTAATCGCGATTCGCTGGAGCATGGGTATTGGGTTAGTTCAACGTTGACTTGGGTTAACGAACCGCTCCGTAGACGGTCGTCCCGTAGGTACGCAACAGCGCAGCGTCGGTAGCAGGCAGGAATTACCAATCCCCATGTTTCGTCGTGCCGTAGGCACGTGACAGCAAAGCGTCGGTATTAATGTGGTGTCTTCAACCGACGCTTTGCTGTCACGTGCCTACGGCACGACGAAACATGCCAAACTTGTCTTTTTCTACCGACGCTGCGCTGTTGCGTCCCTATGGGACGACGCAAAAACGTGCGACCTGCCTGCTACCGACGCTACGCTGTTAAACCCCTACGGAGTTACATGGACAACTGTTAAGCAACTTATCAATTCACCAAAAAAACCGTCATCGTTTTCGGACCGTGGGCACCCAGCACTAAGGACTGCTCGATATCGGCGGTTTTGCTCGGTCCGGCAATGAAGACGCCGAACGTGTAATCGTCGGCCCCGATGCGGGCATAGGCGTCGTGCATCGTCGGCACCAGATCCACCACGTCTAACACCACCGCCAGATGTTGCGCGATGAACGGAATAGCCCGCAGGGGCCGGTTCTGAATGCTCCCCAGCAGCGGCTCCGTCACCCAGACCGCCCCGTTTTCAGCCACCCCGAAATGAGCCGTAATGATGGCCAGCTCGACGTCGGCCAGCGAATGAGGCAGCACGGCACTTTCCCGATCAGCTAATGCAGCATCACTGCGCCAGTGCATGTCGGCCACGCCCGCCAATTGGGGCAAGGTGCTAATGATCCGGTGCTGCCCAATGGTGTAGTTCTGCCGAATGTGGGCCTCGATCTCAGCCCAAGTCTCAACCGGCACCACTTGCCCGCCAATGCTTGTCAGCACATCGCCGAACCGTTGCGCCCGGTCATCGGCAAAGTTCGCCGACGCGACTTGCGCCAACGCAGTCAGGTCCGGCAGGGGCGTTGATTCGGGCTTATTCTGCCGGACGGCCTGTAAGATTTTTTCGCGGGTTGTCATGGGTTTAGGGGAAGCACAAGCTTTTGAGAAAAGTACCAGAGTTGACTACTCATAAGTGGTGGCCGGTTATGGTGCTTTTCGTACATCTTTTCTATAACTAAACATATGTTAAGGGACAGAACCCATAAAGAGCAAGTTTATCATTTGAAGCTGGCATCTTAGGAAAGTCTAATTATCAAAGCGGCCTATCTTCTTTACATTTCTTAGCAAGAGAAATACTGCGACTATGAATACTATCGCATACAGAATGTCTAGCCCTGGCTTTTCAAATTGTTGCGTCTGAAAATCAAAGTGGCGAAACAGAGCCCCGCCCAGTATGACAGCGATAATGATTAAAACGAATCTCATATCCTTGTTCTATAAGTCGAATTATGTTGACAGGATACGCGAATCACGTTGTTCGTTTAGCGACTACCTGATTCGCTTCTAAATAAGCGAGCCCGCCGACCAGAATCGGCTGGATGAGTAAGAGGACATCTCCGATCTTGGTAACATGACCGAAATGAATGAAAATCATCCCTACACTGATAGCAGTCCATCCCCAATTGGCATAAATCAGCAGTCTAACTAATCGAACCGAGGTGGGCTTTTGAGTAGCAACGGTCAAAGCCAATAGGGCATAGATTAGGTTGATGGCTGCAACAACCAGAATGAAAGAAGCGGTCACGCCCAATGTTGTTGTTAGAGGTACATAACATAGAAAGCCTATACCCGAGGTTGCCCCTCCTGCGAGAGTATCAAGCCATAAAATTCTCTTTAGGAAAGGTTCGTTTTTTATAGAGTAACCCATTAGTGAAGCAACTAATGTTGTTATATAATCGAACGTTGTATTAAGTTCCTTGAGCACTATCGTCTCCGATTAGTCCTCCACCGGACTAACCATGCTCATTTCCGATTTTCGGCATACCACTCACCGAAGGACTGTTTGGGCGGTTCGGGCATGTTGCGGTGCTTGTACCACGGATTGAGTTTGTTGCTCACCAAACCCGGAAACCAGCGCATCAGTGTCCGGCCGATGCGTCCGCCCCATGCATATAGTCCCCGGTTACTCAGCACCGTGTTCATAGCCTGCATACTCACCGTTTTGGCAGTGGTGGCCTGCCCTTCCTGCATCAGCACCTGCCGCCATTTATAGAGTTGCTGGTGAATGTCGATCTTGACCGGGCACACGTTGGTACACGACCCGCAGAGCGTAGACGCAAACGGCAGGTCGGCGTGTTTTTTCATGTCCAAGTTCGGGGCCAGAATCGACCCGATGGGTCCACTGATGGCGCTGTGGTAACTGTGGCCCCCGCTCCGGCGGTATACGGGGCAGGTGTTCATGCAGGCCCCGCACCGGATGCACTTTAACGAATTGCGGAAATCTTCGCGGCCCAACTGTACCGTCCGGCCATTATCGACCAAGATCACGTGCATGGTCTGACCTACCCTCGGTTGCCGAAAGTGACTCGAATAGGTCGTGACGGGTTGACCGGTGGCCGAGCGGGCCAGCAACCGCAGAAAGACGCTGAGGTGTTCGCGCCGGGGAATGATTTTCTCGATGCCCATACTCGCAATGTGAACATCGGCTAAGTGAACGCCCATGTCGGCGTTGCCTTCGTTGGTACACACCACAAACTCACCCGTTTCGGCAATGGCGAAATTCACGCCCGTCAGGGCCACGCGCCGGGTCAGGAAAGTATCGCGCAAGTGCAGGCGAGCCGCGCCGGTCAGAATTTGCGGGTCGGCGCAGCCCTCTTCGGTGCCCATGTGCTTATGGAACAGAACGCCGATTTCATCTTTTTTCCAGTGGATGCAGGGCAGCACGATATGGCTCGGCGTTTCGCCCGCTAACTGCACAATCCGTTCGCCGAGATCGGAGTCGATCACCTCAATGCCGTTCTCTTCCAAATACCCATTGAGGTGGCATTCTTCGGTGAGCATCGACTTGCTCTTGACCATCTCGGTAACCCCATTCTCCCTGAGAATATCCAGGACAATCTGGTTGTGTTCGGCGGCATCGGCGGCCCAGTGCACCTGCACCCCGTTGGCCAGCGCGTTGGTTTCGAACTGCGTCAGGTATGTATCCAACTCACTGAGCACATTATTCTTGATCTGCGAAGCCGTTTCGCGCAGTTGCTCCCATTCGGGCAGGGTGTGGGCGGCTTTATCGCGCTTCTGACGAACAAACCAAAGCGTTTCGTCGTGCCAGTTCACCCGGTCCTCGTCCCGGTTGAAGCGTTCGGCTAATTCGGGGTGTTGCATTTTTTAGGTTTGTGGTTTGTAGTTCGTAGTTTGTGGATGCCGGTCCCCCGGTGCGGTCAGTCCCGGCGGGGAACCGCAACCACAAACTACGAACTACAAACTGTTATTTAGTATCTCCGCAATGTGAACCACTTTCGTCCTGCTGCCCTGCCGTCGTAAAATGCCCTCCATGTGCATCAAACACGACATATCGACGCCGGTAATATAGTCGGCTCCGTGCCGCAAGTGGTCGGCCACGCGATCTTTACCCATCTTGGCCGACACGGCTTCTTCCAGCACGCAGAACGTGCCGCCAAACCCACAACACTCGTCGGGCCGATCTAATTCAACCAATTCAAGACCAGCCACTTGACTTAGCAACCGAACCGGTTTGGAAAAAGCCGGGGCGTTCAGTTCGCTCATCTGCGAGAGGTGCAGCCCCCGCTGCCCGTGACAGCTTTGGTGCATCCCCACGCGGACGGTGCGCCGTTGCGACGGAAAACTCGCCGATATATGATCGACTTTTAGCACGTCGGTGATAAACTCGGTCAGTTCGTAAACGTGTTGCCGGATACCCATGGCACCCAATTCATTCGTGTCGCTGTGGAGGTGTTCTTTCAGATGTAACGTGCAGCTCCCCGACGGACAAACTACATAATCGACCGCTCCGAACTGTTCCACAAACCGCTCATTCAGCGGCCCAGTCAGGTGGGCAAATCCCGAATTGGCCATCGGCTGACCGCAGCAGGTCTGGCCTTTGGGAAACACAACGGTCTGCCCCAGTTTTTCCAGCAGTTCCAATGTCGCAATGGCCACCTGCGGATAAAACTGATCGACGTAACAGGGAATGAACAAGCCTACGGTCATGGAGTGCTGATTTCAATACTTCGTTAAGGTAATCAAATTTGGTGGTACAGTCAACGGATTCCACTCGTCATGGAACGCCAGAGCCGCACCCAGCGCTGTAGCCTGGGCCACCGAAGCCGCCCATACGCCGATGTCTGGAAATGCCGCTGCCAGTAAATTCATGTAAATGGGATTCTGACTGAACCCACCATCCACAAAAATGCGCGTAATGGCAGTAGGCACGCCCGGTTCCTGGGGTGGCAGTACCAACGCGGTCGAGATAAGTTGTCCGGCCATCAGGTCGAGCATTAGCTGGTGATAAGCCGTTCTGTAATCGGTAAAGTCAGCTAAGTTCCGTTGCCTAAAGACCGACCCGGCCAGCGAAGGCATTGTCACTGGCGGAATCAATCCTTCGGTCGGTTGAGTGTCTGACGTGGTCTGTCGTAATTTCTGGATTAGGGCGGCATCGTAACGAATCTGTTTGTAGTGGTCCAGCGCAACACCGAAATGGTCAGCTAATCGTTTCGTTTGCTGCTCGTGTTCGTAGCCCGCAAACAGGCGGGAAGCCTTCACCGGTTCACCTTTGTAGGTCAGGAAGCACAGGCAATCGTACTGTAGCTCTTCGGCTGTCAACCGAAGCGTCGGACCGGGCTGCGTATTAAACGGATTCATGCTGATGCACCACGTTCCGGTCGAAATTAACACGAACGGCTCCTGAAAGCTCGCCAGATACGGAATCAAAGCCGCCGACGAGTCATGCAGTCCCACGCCAGCGAGCAACTGGCGCGGCTTTTCACTACCAACCGATTCGCCTGCTACGAACGCATTCATTGCTTCGTCGGCGGGAAACAGGTCGCCCATCCGGGTATCGAGACCCTCAGCGACTACCCAATCGTGGTACTGGTTTTTGGTAAAATCCCAGAGCATCGTGTGGCACCCAATGCTGGTGATGTCGCTCAGCAGTTGCCGCGTTACCAGATAGCTCAGAAATTGAGGCAGGTGCAGAGCGTAGCGGATGCGCTGAAACAACTGCGGTTTGTCGTACTTGATGCGGTAAAGCATCAGCCCTGAATTCAGACTATCGAGCGCGGGCGAGGCCGTTTGCACTGCCAATGCATCCGCCGGACCGTATTGGCGGTAAAACTGTTTACGGATGGAATCAGGAAACGATTTAAGGTAGTTGTAGAGATACCCTACCGGATGGCCTTCGGCATCTACATACACGAAACTGGCTCCGTACGCCGTAAAATTTACGGCCTGAACGTCGAACTCTGGCAACGCCAGCACTTCCTGCACGGCCGACAGCATCCACTCACTCAGCCGGTCGAGGTCTTCGCAGGGGTCGCCGTCATCATCAGTCATCTCGGCAAATTGCTCGGCTCGTTCCCACACAATCTGGTACTGCTGATCGAACAGAAACAGCTTTTTGTTCGTCTTGCCGACGTCGATGATAGCGATAACCTTCATATTGAATGATGAATGATGAATGATTTACGCCAGTAGGTATTCACCGTTTATCATTCATCATTCTCTTAAAGTCCCGTTGCGACCGTTTTTGCGCCCCGCTCGCTAATGAGTTGCTGCCGGACGTTGAGTTGGCGGAACAGGGCCAGCGGGTTAAGCGCACCACCCGCCCGCAGCCGGGCTTCGGCCACTAACGGACGCACGTCGGTGCGAAAGGCGTCCTGCAAGATCTCCTGCGCCCGCACCACATCGTTCGACTCGCGGGCTTCGTCTAAGGCAACGCGGTCAACCAGCAGGGCCTGAGCGTAGGCTAACTGAATCGCTTCGACACTCTGTAGCAGGTCTTCGAGCGGGTCTTTGACATTGTGACTCGCGTCGATCATCCAGCCCAAATCCTGCGCGTGGTTCATTTTGCGGGCGTCCATGCCGTCGATCAGTTCGTTGAAAATCAGGAACAGTTGGTAGGGTTTTATGCTGCCCGCTGTCAAGTCGTCGTCGCCGTATTTGGAGTCGTTGAAGTGGAAGCCGCCGAGTTTACCCTCATTGAGCAGGATGGCCACAATCTGCTCGATGTTGGCGTTGGGCAGGTGATGGCCAAGATCAACCAGCGTGTAGGCTTTAGGCCCAAGTTTGCTGGCGTAGAGGTAACTGCTGCCCCAGTCGCCCACGGTCGTCGAATAGAAATTCGGCTCGTAGGCTTTGTACTCAACAAACACCCTCCAGTCGTCGGGCAGGGCCGCGTAGATTTCCTGCAAACTGTCCAGCGTCCGCTCGAACGCCTTTCTGAAATTTAGCTGACCGGGGAAGCACGACCCATCGGAGAGCCAGACCGTCAGCGCATTGGAACCCAGCGCCACGCCGTGCCGAATCACCTCAATGTTATGCTCCACCGCCTGCCGACGCACCGCCGGATCGACGTGCTGCAACGAGCCAAATTTATAACTCAACGCCTGCTCTGGTTGATCCTGAAATGTGTTCGAGTTCACCGCGTCGAAGGTCAGACCGTAGTTAGCGGCTAATTGCTTCGTGGCGTTCGCGTCGGTCGGAATGTCCCACGGAATATGCAGTGAGATGGCCCCGCTGGCCTGGTTCAGCGCGTGGAGGAGACCGACATCGGCGATCTTCTCCTCTAATGAACGCGGCTCGCCCCCGCCCGGAAACCGGCCGAAGCGGGTGCCACCCGTACCGAGCGCCCAACTCGGAATGGCAATCTGAAAATCGACCAGCTTTTGAATCACAACTTCGGCCTGCTCAACTAAATCGGTCCAGGGCGATAGTTTGCGCTGGTGTTGCATTTGGCCAGCCGCGTTGTGGTCGGCAATGAGATTGTGGGTTAGGTTCATAGGGATATTATTATCCCAACGCTAAAGCGGTGGGAAATCATATTATTATCGTACAAACGCCATGGCCACGCCCCCGTCTACGTTCAGAACGTTGCCCGTCGACTTGTTCAGCAAGCCGCCGACGAAAGCAAAGCAGGCATTGGCAATATCGTCGGGCAGGATGACCTCGTTTAGCAGGGTCCGTTTGGCATAATAAGCGGGCAGTTCAGCGACGGTGATACCGTAGGCCTTGGCGCGACCTTCAGCCCAGCCGCCCGCCCAGATGTTGGAGTCCGAAATAACCGCATCGGGGTTGACCGTGTTGACCCGGATATGGTCGCCACCGAGTTCGGCCGCATTCAGGCGACTCAGGTGCAGTTGGGCCGCCTTGGCTGAGCCATAGCCCGCGTTGTTGGGTCCGGCTACCAGGGCGTTTTTCGAGACAATATTGATGATATCGCCCCCCAGCGCCTGTTTGCGCAGGACCGACACGGCCGCTTTAGTAACCATAAACTGGCCCTTCACCAGAATGTCGTACAGTTTGTCCCACTCTTCGATGGAGTGCTCGGCAATGGGCCGGGAGATGCTGATACCGGCGTTGTTAACGACAATATCGACCCCACCAAAAGCCAAACAGGCAGCCTTGTACGCTTCGTCGATACTGGCAGAATTAGTTACGTTCAGCGTCGTTGTTGCCACCGAGTCCTTGCCAAACTGGCTGACAAACTCATCTTTTGCCCCGTCGAGCCGCTCCTGATTGATATCGTTGAGCACCACGCAGGCTCCTTCCTGCGCGAATTTCTTAGCAATAGCTTTGCCGATGCCGCCCGCGCTGCCCGTGATGAGCGCAATCTTACCCGATAGTGGCTTGGGTTTGGGCATCCGCTGAAGTTTGGCCTCTTCGAGCAGCCAGTATTCGATGTTGAACGCTTCCTGACGCGGCAGTGAGGTGTACTCCGAAATGGCTTCGGCTCCCTTCATCACGTTGATGGCGTTGATGTAGAACTCAGCCGCCACCCGCGCCGTTTGCTTGTCCTTAGCAAACGTGAACATACCCACCCCCGGCCACAAAATTACCACCGGATTCTTGTCGCGAATAGCAGGCGAGTTTGGGTGTTTACAGCTATCGTAATAGGCCTGATACATAGCCCGGTAAGCCTCATAATGGGGAGTCAGTTTGTCCCGAATGGCACCGGTATCGGTCACGTCCTGATCCGGGGTAAGGTCCAGCACAAGCGGACTGATTTTGGTCCGCAGAAAGTGGTCGGGGCAGGACGTACCCATCGGGGCCAGCCGGTCGAGATCGTTCGAGTTGATAAATTCCATCACCCGCTCGTCGTCAGTAAAATGACCAATCATATGCCGTTCGCTCGAACATAGACCGCGGAGAATAGGCGCCAATTGAGCCGCCTGCGTTTGCCGGGATTCGCTCGGCAAAGGCTCTATTTTAGATCCTCCAAACACTGAGCGGGTCTTCCCAAAGTTATCTTCCAGATACTCCGCGCACCGCTCAATGACTTCGAGCGTGTTCACGTAGCTTTCATAAGCAGTGTCGCCCCAGGTGAACAGGCCGTGTGAACCGAGCATGATGCCCCGAAGCTGAATGCCGTTAGCCGCATTTTCGTCCAGGCACTGCTTCAATTGCAGACCCAGGTCGAAACCCGGTTTCTGCCAGCCGACCCAGCCAATCTGCCCGTCGAAGAGTTCCTGCGTGATGCGTTGCCCGTCTTTGGCGGCTGCAATGGCAATGGCCGCGTCGGGGTGCAGGTGGTCGATGTGCTTGAACGGTAAAAAACCGTGCAGGGGCGTGTCGATGGATGGCGCTTTGGAGGCCAAGTCGAAAATGCAGTGATTGAACAGCTCAACCATCTCGTCTTCCTGTTCGATGCCCCGATAAATGCCCTGCAAACTCCGCAGCCGGTCCACGTACAACGCAGCTAATCCGGAGCGGGTCAGCGTGCCAATGTCGCCCCCGGAGCCTTTCACCCACATCACCTCGGTGGGCTGGCCCGTCAACGGATCAGGAGCCATCGCCTTGCACGACGTGTTGCCGCCCCCGTAGTTGGTCAGCCGCAGGTCGGCACCCAGCAGGTTCGAGCGGTAGATAAGCAACGCAACTTCCCGGTCGGGTTGGGGCAGTTGGTCGAACTGGGCCGCTTTAGCGTCGTCCCAGAGGTAACTGACGTGGCGGAAGGTATTGGTTTGGGGGAGCATAGGGTACTGGTTGAGAAGAGTAAACAACCCGGTTCAGGACTATTTTTCCTAATTTATACACAAATCTATACGCATCAAAGCGTCCGCGTTTCATACACTTACCTACTATCCACCTCCATCTCCGCTCAGCTTACACCTCGATTCGCAGCAGGTGCATCGGCAGCACGTAGGGGTCCAGATCTACGTAGTTCCGTTCGCCCCGCCAGGTGTAATAGGCCCCCGTGAGCAGGTCATGCGCCGTGTAAGACTGGTCGGGACCAATGCCCAACTGCCAAATGGGTACCTGCACCCAGGCGGCCCGGCGCTGGTAGGCATCCGTATTGACTACGATGAGCAGCCGATTGCTCCCGGTCACCTTCAAATACGCCATTATAGCGTCGTCCTTGACGGAACAGAACGTCAGGTTATTCGTCGTTTGCAGAGCCGCGTTTTCCCGTCGGATTCGGTTGACTAACGAGATCAGGTACGTCAGTTTGTTGGTTTTTTCCCAGTTCCAATACCGAATCTCGTACTTCTCGGAGTTCAAAAACTCTTCCTTACCCGGAAAAGGCTCGTGCTCCATCAGTTCGAACGATGGCCCGTAAATACCGTAATTGCTCGATAGCGTAGCGGCCAGAAAATAACGGATCAGAAACTGCGGTTCGTGGCCGGTTTGCAGGCTCGGCGGGTTAATATCGTGGGTAGTGGGCCAGAAATGCGGGCGAAAATAATGACGCATCTCGCTCTTAGTCAGTTCGGTCATGTACTCCTGCAATTCGGCTTTGCTGTTGCGCCAAGTGAAGTACGTATACGAATAGGCGAACCCACGTTTGGCCAATTGCTGCATTACTTTGGGCTTGGTGAAGGCTTCGGCCAGAAACAGCATATCGGGGAACTCCCGCTTCACCTCGGCAATGACCCACTCCCAAAAGCCAAACGGCTTGGTGTGCGGATTGTCGACCCGCACGGTCCTGACGCCCCACGACGCCCATACCAGCAACACCCGCTTCAGTTCATTCCACAGGTTTTGCCAGTCGTCGGTCTCGAAGTAAACCGGGTAGATATCCTGGTATTTCTTGGGCGGATTTTCGGCGTACTGAATCGTGCCGTCGGGTCGTTTTTTAAACCATTCGGGGTGCTCGGCAGCCCACGGGTGGTCGGGCGAGCATTGAATGGCGAGGTCCATCGCTACTTCCATGCCGTAATTAGCCGCAATGGCAATCAGGTGCTTGAAGTCGTCGACGGTACCGAGTTCAGGATGAATCGCGTCGTGCCCGCCCAGTTCAGAACCAATACCATAGGGAACACCCGGATCGCCCGGCTGGCTGACCACCGAATTGTTTTTACCTTTCCGGTGGGCGGTGCCAATGGGATGAATCGGCGGCAGGTACAGCACGTCGAACCCCATACCGGCAATGCGCGGCAGCAGCGCTTCCACATCCCGAAACGTACCATGTGCTCCCTCCTCTCGCGCGGCCGAACGCGGAAACAGGCAGTACCACGTGCTGAACGCGGCCGCGGTCCGGTCCACCTCCACGCTCAACGGATTCTGCGAGTGACCGGCGTAGCGGGCCGGGTGTTGACGTTCGGGATAGCGGTTGGCATAAATCGTAAACTGCTCACTTTGGGCTACGGATATGGCTTCGTCGTAGCGGTTAGCAGCCTCGTTGGCCCCTGCCCGGAACAGCGCGGCCATCGCCCGCAACGCCGTCACGTCGGGGCTTTCCTCAACCTTCTTTTTACTCTTTTTTTCCTTTCCACCGGTTGTTCCCCCGGCCCGGTTAATCAGTCTGTCTACGTACTGCGCTCCGGCCAGCAGTTCGCTGGTAATCCGCTGTCCGTCGGCCACTTTCAAATGTACTTCGTGCTGCCATGAAGCCAGATGGTCGACCCACGCGTCGATGGTGTAGAGGTAACGGCCGGGCCTGTCCACAGTGAACGACGCCCCCCAACGGTCGTTGCCGAACGACGCCAGGGCCGTTTCCGTCCACGTTGCCTCATCGGCGTGCTTGTGGAGGAGCCGGGCAGCAATGAAGTCGTGGCCGTCTAAAAAAATATCGGCCTCAACAGCAATCACATCACCAGGTACGGCTTTAACGGGAAATCGACCGCCGTTGAGTTCGGGCGAGACATTCTCGATAACGACGCGGATTTGACCATCACCGACACCGGCAACTGGGTTGGCCGAACCAGATAAAGCATCGACGGTATTGACCGACACAGACGTGCCCATCGAATCAATCTTGGGATTGGTTGTAACCATACTTGTTGGCCGTTGAGGCCGATAATTTACAGATTGATGCGTATGCAATTGGCAAACAATGTTACAAAAAAATGGCGATTGGCCCGTTTCAGACCGTTTACGAACCCGTTTTCTCTCGCTCAATACCGTATAATTATATAATACGTTGCGCGAACTACTTGTTTATTCCAATTGCGTATTTCTACGCTAAATGCCTGAACGCTACCATTTTACTTTTGCTTCTGGCTGCGTTTTGTTCCCTCAGATCGTTTCGGTGACGACTAAAGGTCGAGTCTGTTTAAATCGCTTTCCGTTGTCTGTTTTTGAGGTCATGTTGGTCAGGCTGCCAAGTGCATGAATCATTACTTCTTATTGGGACTGTTGCTGCTAACGGCTTGTGGCGGCAGCCGTCCGTTTTTCCGGTCGACTATGGAAACCACCGAACGTATGTATGCGCAGGTCGTGCTTAAAGCGCCGACGAGCCAGTCAATCACCAAAACCACGGCCACGGCCGACCAGATGAATACGCTGCAGCCTGACAGCACGACGGTGGCGCAGGCAACGGTCGCCTTAGAGAACGCTGGATTTCGGATTGAGCAACCGGGCGTTACGTTGTCGGTGTCCGGTCCGAAGCAACGGTTTGAATCCATTTTTCAGATTCGCCTTACTGCCTACAAGCAGGGGGGAGAGACGTATTACCGTACTGATAAACCCGCGACGATTCCGGCGTCGATGCAGGCCACGGTCGATGCAATTGTCTTCGCCGAACCGCGTCAGTATTTCAACTGAATCTTCCTTTATCGACATGAGCAAAGTAGCCAAACGTAAAATTCTGTTCGCTCACGCATCGGTGCATTCGGTGGGTGGCCAATCGTTGTTCAGCGTTCGCCCGGACGACATCCGACCCAATACTGTGCAGGCCTTCCGGTCCGATCAGCAATTGACTGACGAAGCGGTACAGCAGCTCCGAACGAGTGGCTTTGAGGTATTGCAGGTCAATGAAACGACCATCTCGATTGCCGCCCCCGCCGAGACGTACGAAAAGGCGTTTAACACCAAAATCACCAGCCACGAAGAACCGGTCGTGAAGGAGAACGGGGAGGAAACCACCGCCGAAATGTTCGACGCCCCCGGCTCAGACGTACCGGGCCTGATTGACACCCGCCAGAGCGCCTTCGCCAACGTGCTGGAAGGCGTATCGCTGAACCGCCCCATCTATTATTTCGCCAGCCGATTCGCCCCGGTTACCGACTACTGGCATCTGACCGTTCCCGGCGACGTATCGCTGGGTCTTAACGCCGACCGCGCCCACCGCGCCGGTTTCACGGGCCGGGGCATCCGCGCCGTCATGGTTGATTCGGGTTGGTACCGGCATCCGTACTTCGTGGGCCGGGGTTACCGCACCACGCCCGTTATCCTCGGTCCCGGCACGACGGCTCCCGAACACGACGAAAACGGCCACGGCACGGGCGAATCGGCGAACCTGCTGGCCATCGCGCCGGACGTAACGTTCACGATGATTAAAATGAGCTTCGTCGATTCGGCCGGGGCCTTCAACGCGGCCGTTGCCCTCAACCCGCACGTCATTTCCTGTAGCTGGGGTTCCGACATCCAGACCGGTCCGCTCCGGTCCGATGACAATGTGCTGGCTGCGGCCGTAGCCAATGCCGTTCGGCGGGGCATCGTCGTCGTGTTCTCGGCGGGGAATGGCCAATTCGGATTTCCGGGCCAGCACCCGGACGTGATCTCGGCGGGGGGCGTGTTTATGAAGCCCGACGGTTCGCTGATGGCCAGCGACTATGCCAGCGGGTTTGCCAGTCAGATTTTTCCCGGCCGCAACGTACCCGACGTATCGGGGCTGGTTGGCGCGCGGCCCAGCGCGGCTTACATCATGCTACCGGTGCAGCCGAGGGCCGAAATCGACACGGGCGCGGCCGGTGGTACGCATCCCACAAAAGACGAAACCCTGTCGTATGACGGCTGGGCAGCTTTCAGCGGCACGTCGGCTGCGGCCCCGCAGTTAGCTGGTATATGCGCCCTGATGAAGCAGGCCAACGGTCGACTGACCCCCGCCGACGTACGGGCCATTCTGCAGCGTACGGCCGTCGACGTCACCATCGGCGCGGGCAATCCGCGCACGGGGGGTATCGCCGGTACCGGCCCTGACTTAGCCACCGGCGCGGGTTTAGCCGACGCCTACAAGGCAACGATGGTAGCCCGGCTACGGTCGGTTATTGCACCAGCGGGCAGCGGTGTTCCGCCCGCTGTGGCCACCGTCGAACCAGTTTCGCAGGCCCTGCTGAACAACGGCACGCTCTCACCCGACGAATACCAGGCGTTTGAGGACATGCTGCTGGACCTGCCCCGTTAATCCTTCCTCCGAATCCATACTGACGTGGATTATATCCAATCACCTTTTAACCAATTTCTATCATGGCAGAGTACGCTTATGACGACTGGGTGGGGCAGGTGCGCCCCGACCCGCGTAACACCGACCAGCTCACCCTCGTGCAGGGATACATTGGTCAATCCTCCGAGAGCGGTCACATCCGGGTTTATTCCGATGAGTCGCTCAACGATTTCGTGGAAGTGCCCGAAGACGCCATCGTTCACGCCCAGCAGTTAAGCCCATCGGAGTCATCGCTGGGGGGCAGTAAACTGTGGCTGCGTTCGGACGTGGTGATCACGTATGGCGACCCCAAGTCGGCCAACCGCCCCAAGACCACCTTCCTCGAAGGGGATTTAATGCAGCAGTACACCACGCAGTACGGCGGAGGCTACGACCCAACCGGCGGCATGGGGGCTTACGGTGCTCAGCCAGCAGGGCAGGGCGGTCAGTTTATGGCATCGGTAGCGCAGGTAAACTGCCCGTCCGTTTTGGTAGTACAGTGCCAGCCTCAGGTTACACTAACCAAGCCCAATTGCCCGATCATCTTTCAGACGGCTGTAGGTCCTAACTGTAAATTTCCCCGATCAATTTTTGTAACTCAGTGCCCCCCTTTGCTGACAAAACCAATCATTTGCCAGATAACAAAACCAGGTCCTGCTTGTCCCATGCCAACGGGCTTTGCATGTCCATCATGGGTGGGGTGTCTGCCTAATGGCAACATCACCGACGTGATTAATCCCGGCGGCCAGGTCATTCAGCCTGGGGGTTTTGGGGGTCAGCCCGATACGACGCAGTACGCCGGGGGCTTCGACACGACCGGTGGTATGGGGGGTCAGTTTATGGCGACCATTGCACAGATTCAATGTCAAGCACAGCCGTTTACGATTCAAGTTGCCAACTGTCCAATTCTACAGACGTTCGCAGCGACCCGGTGCGCAATACGCACCTGTCTTCGGACGATACCCGGTATCGATTGCCCGCCTTTCCAAACGTGTCAATTTGGAACCAGGATTCCGGGTTGTTTTGGCGGAACCAGGATTCCGGGTTGTTTCGGCGGAACCAGGATTCCGGGTTGTTTTGGCGGGTCAGTAATTTTACCAACAGATAGAATTACCGATGTAATCAATCCCGGCCAGATCGGTGGCTTCGGCGGTCAGCCCGATACGACGATGATGGGTGGCTACTACGGTACGTTTAACCCGTACACGACGATGTATTAACAATGCGACCGGGAGCCTTGCCAATGGTAAGGCTCCCTTTTATTCTAAACTCCTCGTTTTATCATGGCAAAGCAAAGTAATTCTCCGAATCAGGGTAAGTACGCTTATGACGACTGGGTGGGGCAGGTGCGCCCCGACCCGCGCAACATCGACCCGCTGACCCTCATGCAGGGCTACATCGGTCAATCCTCCGAGAGCGGTCACATCCGGGTCTACTCGGATGAGTCGCTCAACGATTTCGTTGAAGTACCCGAAGACGCCATCGTTCACGCCCAGCAGTTGAGTCCGTCGGAGTCATCGCTCGGCGGCAGTAAATTATGGTTGCGTTCCGACGCGGTTATCGTCTACGGCGATCCTAAGTCGGTTAATCGGCCCAGGACCACTTTCCTCGAAGGTGATCTGATGCAGCAATACGGTGCGTTTGGCAACTTCGCCCAGCCATTCAGGCCAATCGCATCGGTGCGGTGCCCAACGGTAAATCCGGTCATTTGTAATCCGCAGACGCGCGTATGCCCCCAAGGAGCAGGTGGCTGGAGCAATCAACCCACGGAAAATGGTATGTGTACTATGGCTACGGAATGTGGCCAGTACATAACCATTGCCGGACCAAATTGCCCCGCTCTGTCGACGGAAGCGGGTATCTGTCCGCCTTACATGGGCGATGCAGGAGGTCAGTTTATGGCGACTTTTCCGGCCATTCAGTGCGGGCCGCCCGTTTCGGCTCTGGTGGCGAATTGCACGATCATCCGGTCCGCTCCCGTAGCCAACTGTCCTGTATCGATTCCGTTTGTTAGATGTCCAATCGCATCCTTTGTCAGGACCCGATGCTCGTGGAACACATGTTTCCAGACGATTTGCGGGCTGCAAACTCGCTTGCCGATATGTGGCGGGATACCCTGTCAGTTTGGCTCGGTCACCGTTCCCATCACGACGACTCGCACGATCTTAACGGAGACCATCACGGGTCCAACCGGACCCGGCGGGACCATCATCCAACCCGGTGGTTTCATGGGTCAGCCTGATACGACAATGATGGGCGGCTACTACGGTACGTTTAATCCCTACATGATGTAATTTCGGGGCAAAGGACGTACGACATTCATTCGGTTGACCAAGTCGCTACGTCCTTTGCCCTACTAAACCTCAACGCCTTCCCTCGCCCATGCTGCTGACTGGTTTTAATATCGCCCATTATCTATTAGACAAGGGTTATCTCGCGCACGAATCCATTTTGGACGGAACGTTCACGGCCCACCAAACGTCCAGCCGCAACGCCAATTACCTGATTAATCGCGACGTACTGGCCACCGACTCGTCGGGTAACAAACATGACGCGTTATTCGTTAAGCAGGTGCAGGCCTGGGACCAGGAGAAAATCACGACGCTTCGCACCGAAGCGACCTGCTACTGGTTAGCCAACAATGAAGCGGCCTACGCCCAACTGAAAACGTTTTTGCCCCGCTTCGTCGAGTTCGACCATCCCAATCACATTCTCATTACCGAAGCCGTACCGGGAGCCGTCAACCTACACGATTTTTACGTTCAGCAGCGCCAGTTTCCGCCCGCGCTGGCCACGCGGCAGGCCGAGTTGCTCAGTTCGTTTCACCAGCCCATCACCACCGACGAACAGAAAGCGCCGAGTTTACGGCTGTTCGGGCGGCAGCAGCCCATGATGTTTATCTGGAGCGCGTCGGGTTTTCCGAGCTACGGTGCCCAACGGAGCGAAGCCGAGCGGCAAATGGTGCAGCTCATTACGCAAAACGGCGACTACATGCAGCGGATGCAAGCCGTGCGCGAACAGTGGCAAACCACCAGCCTGATTCACGGCGATATTAAACCGGCTAATTTTCTCATCAACGCCGATGCGCTGCAAACTAACCGTTACGACCTGCGGCTTATTGACTGGGAAACGGCCGACATTGGTGACCCCTGCTGGGACGTAGCGGCCGTATTTCAAAGCTATCTGTTTTACTGGGTGCTGCACGAACCGTTCAATGGGCAGGCGACCCCCGAAGACTGGCGTTCCTACGGTTTTCCGCTGGAGGCCACGCAACCGTCGATGCGTCAGTTCTGGCAGGTATATACAAAGCGGATGAGCTGGTCGGCCGACGAGATTCGCAAAAACCTGCAAAAAACGGTGGGCTACTGCGCCCTCAAACTGATTCATACCTGCTACGAAAGTATTCAGCAGGCCCCGGTGATGCCGCCCTACAGCGCCCGGATGCTGCAACTGAGTTTGAACATGCTCCGCTCACCCGACGACGCCATCGGGCAAGTCCTCGGTCTCTAAATCCACTCCTACCATGACAACTGATTACCAGCGCCAGCTCGATACCATCCTGAGTGGTTTACGTCTTGACCCGGCCCGGCGGCAAATTACCGTGCTGCGCGAACAGAACCCCATCGACTACCAGCCCGATACGCTGCGCTCAACGCTGACGGGCGTGTTATATCAGTATTTCTACAACGCCGTCGAGGACCGGCCAGCAGCGACCAATTTTACACCCGATGCATCGTTCGAAGCGGAACTGAGCCGAAACAATGCGTCGACCGAGGGGTTCGACCTGCCCTGGACCGTGGAAGCAGTCGACCAGGCAGGCGTGGCCTACGCCACCAAGGGTAACCAAAAACGAATGCTGTACGCGGGCGAATATGTATACGACCGGCCCAAACGCGGCCCCGCGCAGCCGGGCGATGCCCTCCGGCTGCTGGTCCGGGCCGAACAGCGCGAGGCTCAGAGCGGCTTTTATTACGTGTTTGGACAGACACCCGGCGACGATTCGGCGGCACTGCAAACGCGCTTGTATTTTCACCTGACGCCCAATGGAGCCGCGCCTTTAGTGGCCTGGCTGACCCGGACGCTCAACGCCTATCGGGTGCCGTTCCAGTTCAAATGCCTCAATCACCCCGACCTCTACGGCCGGAACGATTCGGCGGTGCTGTACCTGCAAAAGCCCTTCGTCAGCTTCTTGCTGCACCGGCTGGCCGACGACCTGCCCCAGCTCGAACCGTATTTGAAGCCCTCCGTACCGGTATTTACCCGGCGTTTGGCACCTGGTCTGGCGTTCGCCGAAAGTCCGCCCAATCCGGCCGAGAGCTTTGGTACGAGCCGCTGTGCGCTGCTGGCGCAGGGTATCGCCGACGCCGTGACCGCCGGGCAACCCGCCGACCAGTACGCCGGTTCCGTGCGCCGGGTGTTCGAGCAGATTGGTTTGTCGCTGGACCGGCCGTATCTGAATCCGCGCTCGTTTTACCCATATCAGTTTCCGGCAGCGTTTGCGTAACCTGATTCGTCCCTATCCCCTTTCACGTGCCGACTCGTCTAAAAAATTCCTTACCTTCCCCATGGAAACCACCGTGTTGCCCACACCCGTTGCCTTGACCATTATGTCCGATACGAATGCGTTCGTTGAAACGGCCGCCGACATTGGCCGGTCGATTTGCCGCGATGCCATCTGGTCCGGTGACCGTATCAACGGCGGCCGGTGCAATTTTCTAACGTCGACTAACGACCCGGCCTTCGAGCAGCCCAAGCCTTATTTCAAAGCCCTCGAAGCCGATTTTTACGCGGGTTCGGCGGGCGTGGGTTACTTTCTGGCCGCGCTCTATGACGCCACCGGCGATGCGCTGGTTCGCCAAACGGCCTTGGGCACCCTACGGAACGCCCTCGCCACGGCCCGGCGCATTCCGCCCCACGCCACACTGGGTTTCTTTTCGGGCTGGACGGGCATTGCCTACGCATCCATCCGGGCGGGGGCGTGGCTGAACGACGACGAACTATCAGCGGAAGGCCGTCGGCTCCTCAACGACGTGATGCGCGTAGATGTAGACCAAACCGGCCTTGACGTAATCGACGGAGCTGCGGGGGCGATTCCGGCGCTGATTCGGTTAGCGGACCAGGACCCATCGCCAGCGTTGCGGGCACTGGTAACGCAGTTAGCCGACCAGTTGGTTGCTAAAGCCGAGCAGTCGGCGCGGGGCTGGTCGTGGCGGACGATACCCGGCGCGAATCATCCCAATTTAACCGGTTTTGCCCACGGCGTGGCGGGCATGGTCAACGCCCTGCTGGAAGCTTTTACGTTCACAAAAAATCCGGCCTATCAGGAAGCCGCTTTCGGCGGGCTGCGGTACGAAAACAGCTATTTCGACCAGCAGCAGCAGAACTGGCCTGATTTTCGGGTGAGCGATCAGCCTCCCTCCTACTCCGCTGACGGCGCACCGGCGGGTCCGGCCTGCTCGTGCGCCTGGTGCCACGGTGCGCCGGGCATTGCCCTGGCCCGACTGCGCGGCTACGAACTAACCCAACACCCGGCCCTGAAGAACGAAGCGACGACGGCTGTCCAGACAACGGCGAGTCAGTTGACGTGGGGCCATCAGGCGAATTTTTCACTCTGCCACGGATTGGCCGGTAATGCCGACGTGCTGCTCGAAGCTGCCGATATATTGAACGCTCCGGACTGGCGTAGTCAGGCCGAAGCCATTGGCCGCGTGGGTCAGGACCAGTACCAGAAAACGGGGTTGTGGGCCAACGGGCTATACAATGGCTATCAGTTACCCGACTTCATGCTTGGCTTGTCTGGAACGGGCTATTTCTACCTGCGGCTGGCAAACTCTGAAAAGTACCGGTCCGTATTGTTGCTGCGCTGAAGTAGGTTGAAGAAGCTTTGGCAAAGTTTAACCGGGCCGCGCAGGCTTCGCCAAAGCTTCCTCAACCTACTGCGCTCCGTCGGTTTTAGCCCAGTCGACAGCTATTTTACCCACGGCAGTTCCGCATTTAGCCCCTTCTTCATTGTCGAACCGGTAGTGGATTCCGCCCAGCAGCCGCGACAGAGCGGCTTCCTCGGCTTGCGCAGTCAGGTTGGCGGCCTCACTGGGGAACAAATGGCCCAGGACCGTAGCCGCTGCCGACGAGAACGTAGCGTGGCCGGAGGTGTAGCTGGGAAAGTTCGGGATACCGGTGGCGGTTTTGATGGCCGGATCCATCTGCGAGGGGCGCGGCACAAAATATTTGTACTTGGTATACCAGCAGGCCGTTCCACCGTCCTGCATGGCCCGGTTCATAAGCGCATACGTGCGGGCCGCCCGCAGTTCGTTCTGGCGATCCTGCCGGATGAGGTCTTCAGCGATCAGGTTCCAGTGGCCGGGGGGCGTGTAGGTACCGGCACCATCAGCCCAGAAATCGGCGATGCGCCACTGCTCGCGGGTGCGGGTGTCGGCAATGGTACGCACCTCGGCCAGGGCTTTCTGGAATTCAGGCGAAGTGGTAGCCGGTGGTGGACCCGGCGTAGCCCGGAAGACCGAAGTCGAGTCGTACCACGTTTTCACGTTACCGCCCAATGGCAGCATTGGTGGCCGCGCCGGAATTTCCAAACTGGTCCACTTCACGTCGTAAGGCGCGTTGGCAATGGCCGTTTGCCAGGTGCTGTTGGCGTCGCGGGCCGCGCCGAAGCGGTCCGTTCTGGCACGGGCCAGGACTTTAGCGGTCACAGCAGCAGCGAGTTCTTCCCCGGCTTTCAGGTCGCTGGCTACGTTGGCTCCGGCCCAAATGCGGCTTTGCTTATGTTCGGCGGCTTTGGCTTTGATAAAATCGGCTTCCTTCGGAAAAAAGAATGTCAGCATCTGAGCGGAAGCCTCGGCAATGGCCGCATCTTCCGACGGATACGAGGGTACATCGAGCACCGGCACTAATCCGTTGATGCCCTGGCGGGTCAGCGATGGCCGATTGTACTGGTACTTGGCCCGCCATGCAACCACTAAGGCATCATACTGCGCCACGCTCAGCAGCGCGTAGAGCCGGGCAGCGTAAGGCGGATTGGCAAATGGATTGGTGGCATCGAACGGTGCGAAGGCTCCGGTCGCTTCGTTATAAAGGGGTGCGACGTTGTATTTGGCGACCAACTGACGGGCAATCTGATTCCAGCGATGTACGCCACCGGCCGCCCAGTAATTAATGGCGGTGTTGCGCTCAGGATTGACGCCCAGCAGTCCATTTTTCACCTCGGTCAATTCGCCCACGTACGCATCCGACGTTATGGCCGCTGGCTGCGGCACAGTAATATCAGCGCCTGACCTCAGCGTAATGGTCCGCCAGTTGCCCCCACCGGCATCTACTGTAGCGGGTTCACTAAGTGGTAAAATGCCTTCGTTGATGGTTGGCTCTTTGCAACTTCCCAACCACAAAGCCAGGCAGGCAACTATAAAACCTAAGGTGTTCGTTTTCATGTCGTTACGAAGATTATACTAAATACCAATGACCAAACCACCATTAAACCGCGTGGCTTTGCCGACGTTCTGACCACTGAGCGTGGTGCTGTATCCAGCATTTATCCCAAACTTTTTGATAACTGGTACGTAGATGTTAGCCCCCGCCCTGGTGAAGCCAACGGCATTGGTTGGAAAAGGAATACCAGGACCGATGTTAGTACCTTTACTGTAGGGTGTTTGCCGTTGAACCCAGCCATCGACGTAAAAATGCTTCGCGGCAATGCCCCCCCGGACAACGGCGTCGGTTACGTCGGGCACGTTCACTTTGGAGCCGCTGTTGGGATTCAGGTTATCAGGATCATAGTAATTCGCGATCCGGTCAAGCGTAACCTGGCCGCGCCGGACGTAGCCAAACTGGCCGGTCAGGAAAAATGCGCCCGCCTTGAAGTGCAGCAGCGTTCGTCCGTCGAGGCTGCGGGCACCGTGGCCGATAGCCACGGGCGAGTCGATCACGTAGTTCTGGAGCGGAAACGAGTATCCGGCTGAAAACAACCACGATAGCCGGGCGCTCCCAATCTTATAATCGAACGCTTCCCAGCGGAGCGCAGCCGCCAGGTCCTGCAACCCTTCCTGCTTCTGCCAGTAGCCCGCACTGGCTTCGGCCCGAACGTAAGGCACCGACACGATCAGGTCCAGATCGTAGCCCAGGCCGTAGCTGCCGTAGAGGTTCAGCGATTGGGTCGAGATCGTGCCGAGGTTGGGATTGCGCGTTTCGGTCGTGCCGACGTAGTATGTATCATACGATTCCTGCGCATACGTCACGGCGAAACTGGCCTTGCGCTGGCCCTTCATGAAGCCATCGACCAAACCCTGCGCGAAGCCAGTTGAAGCGGAGCAGACTGCAATCAAATAAATAATGAAGAGTGACCGTGAGCGCATCATGTCAAGTTCGGTTGAGTAAAGTTAACTATTCAGTTTCGCTGAATCGTATGGAAAGCAAAAGATTCTGCGCAACCGGTCCGGCTTCTGCGTTCGGCAAGAGCCCCTTACCTTATTCGTAGTACCGACGCAATCGTCGGTCGGGCAGGCGTAGTTTAAACTTGTTTTCATTAGCTACTCAGTGGGTATAATTCTAAATAGTGAGGCCAACTGTCAGCACCGCACCCCGTCCGTCGGATGGCCAGATGCCCGGTCCCGGATAAAAAGTCGGGCGTTTGGTAAAGTAGTGCCGGTTGAGCAGGTTGTTGATACTGCCGCGTACTACCAGGCCCCGTTTAATCCGCCAGGTGCCGTTCAAATCCCACAGACTATAGGCAGGAACGGGGCCAACCGCGCCATTGGCCGGGGGTACGGGGGTGTTGAGAGCGTCCGAAAACGTTTTGGCAACGTAGCTGAATTGCAACGTCAGACTGGCGACCCCATAACGGGCTGTCAGCCCATTGCGGCTTGTCCAGCGGGGAGCCGATTCTACCTGATTGCCGGTAACGGTTCGGTTTTCTGTACCGGCAGCAACGCGGCCACTGATGTAACGGGCACTGTTGAAAGCCGTCGATGTGAATCCGCTGATCAACACGGTTGCGGTCCGCAGTAATTGGGTTTCAATGAGTGCTTCCACGCCCGTGTTCCGGCTGTCACCAATGTTCGTTCGGAAGATGTAGTTCGTTCCGTCGGGGTTAGTGAGCAGCAGCGTCCCTAACCGATTGCGGTAGAGTAAGTCAAACACGGTAATATTCAGGTGAAATCCATGCCATCGACCATCAATGCCGATCTCAGCGTTATGACCGTAGGCATCTTTCAGGTTTTTGTCAATTCGCTCATATACTGAGGTTGGAATGATGTCCTTGAAAATCACCGGTCGGTACGCCTGCGACCAGCCCCCGTACACCTTTATGGCTTCGTTGATTCGATACTGTCCGTTAATGCCCAGCAACACAAATTTATGGTTAATGTCGGTCGGCAGACTGACCGGATCGTAGTAATCAATAGTGCCCCTGAACTCAGTTTTCCCGTTTTCAACCCGAATACCGGGCGAAACGGTCAGCCGGTTGGTCAGCGAAAACTGGTTTTCCACAAACACCGCCACGTTATTGCTCCGGAAATGCATATCTCGCCGGAATGGGCTGGTCAGCGATAAGTCAAAATCCGTCCCGGTAGTGCCGCCCCCTAACTGCCGACGGTGCAGGTCGGTGCTGATTAGCTGAATACCAGCCGCTACCGCAGCCCTTATATTTCCCAGGGTATAGCGGTGTATTAACCGGAATTCGGAGGTGTAGCTGTGGAAATTGTCAATGTCAACCTGACGGGGAGTGTACTGGCCCGTCACCCGGCTGATGGTATCCCGGACGGTAGCCAACCGGTCGAAGAGTACGCTGTTTCGGGCACCCAGCACCGCCGATGTAGTCCACAGGAACCGGGTCCGGGCCGATAGCTGCCAGTTAACCTTTACCGATGGCACGTAAATATCCGGGTTGAAATAGTTGCGGCTCCGGGTCGACTGGCGGGGGTCCTGCGCAAACTGGGCATCGGTTAACTGGCCGGGCACCTGGTAGCGGTAGGTTGAACGGCCCAGTTCGGCGGTGATGCCCAGCCGCCCGGTGGCCTGGTAGTGCAAACGCCCAAACTCGGCCTCCGCATCGGAGCGGCTGTTTTGCCGGTATCCCTCCGAATGCCGACGGTGGTAGTAGGCGTAATACGTCCATTTGCCAACGCGGCCGCCAATGGCGTTGTACGTACTTACCAGACCAAATGACCCCAGCGAATTGATCGTCTCGAAACCAAACTGACGGGATGTATCGGCCCCTTTCGTGATGTAGTTCAGCATACCACCAAACTGGGCACCGTATTGCAGCGAAGCCGTGCCGCGCACTAATTCGACCCGCTCCATGCTTTCCATCGGGGGCGAGTAGTGGCTGGCCGGGTAGCCATACATGTCGGAGTTGGTAATGACCCCGTTCTGGCGGATGTTGTTTTCCCACGACCGGTGCGGGTCCAGACCGCGCGTCGAGACGTTGATCTGGTTACCCGTGCCATCCATGTCATACACAAACACGCCGGGAATTCGGGCAAATACCTGACGGGGCGTTTTCTCGGCCACGTTCACGTCAATATCCGACAGTCGAATTGCTTCGCTCCGTTTGCCGCCCAATAGATACGTACCGTGTATGTCGGGCAGCGACTCCACAATAACCGACCTGGCTGCTTTCACCGTCACCTGGTTCAGGGTTCGGGTCGGTAGTGAGTCGGTCGGTTGCGATTGGCCGCTGACCCGTCGGGGAGCGGATTGAGCCAACAGGCATCCTGCCGAAAGCACACTGAACCCGATAATCCACGCTATATTCTGGTTGTTTTTCATAAGCCGTCTCGTAACAAAACGGGTGCCAGGGCATTGCTCCAGCATCCAAGACCCGTTCAAAACCAACGCGATACGTTGGCTGATACTAAGTAGTCGGCAAAAGCCGCGTCGCCGTGCCGAACGCCGGTGGGGTCCTGACGATCCGCATAACTCTTGATACGGTTCCGATACACCGCCACGGGCACCGTCAGGGCGGCCGAGAATTTGCCCCGCATATAGGCCAGTCCCGGCTCCACCGACACGATGTAACCCGGTCGCCGGAATCCTTTGCTGCCTCCGAACGCATCGTATGCCGGAACGCCCTCAACCCGCCCACCCAGCATCACGGCCAGCCCCGGCACGAGCCGCAACGACTGACTCAGGCCTACGCGGGCCGCAAACTGATCAGCTACGGAAAACCGGCCCGCAATTGGATCGACGGGGGTGACTTCGGGGCTGCGGACCACACCGTTTGTTTCGCGGGGGTTAAACAGGTAGAACCCGTTGGCGTAGGCCGTCAGACCCTTGGTTAGTTGCGCGTATCCCTGAAGTTCAACACTGGCCCCTACGCCCCCGTCGCCCAGTTGAATGGACTGGTCAACGGGTTTATTGATAACGTAGTCGTTTTTCTCCTTCGTCAGCTTATGGAAATCGTCCGTGACGCGGTAGTTGCCAGTGGGCAGTTTCACGCCCAGTCCCACGGCCAGATTCGCTTTGGGTAGTTTGACCGGATTAACGAGCCAGTAGCTGCTCGAAATGCGCAGATCGCCAATACCCTGCGAGCCGGTGGCAAACCGCTTCTGCGCTGGATTGGCCGTGAGCGCATTGCCGTAGTGTTCGTAGAGCGACGAGCGGTCGTTGTACTGAACGGGCAAATTAACGGATACCGACCACCGGAGCGAAGGCATGTAGGTAATGCCCAGATCGAGCGCGTGCGAAACGTTGATAACCTCTGTGTTCTGTTCCAGCCGCTCGTGCTGTTCAGCATCGCCTTTGAAATGCCGGAACGACCGAAAGTAGCGATAACCGGCGTTAACCTGCCAGTGTCCATTTCGCTGTTTGAAAAAGTCAGCAGAATTTGCGCCCACCGGAGCCCCGCTACTCATGTGGCGAACGGCCACGCAGCCCTGCGCGGAAACTGATGTGTAGGAAATAACAATGCAGGCTACCGCCAGCACGATGGATGTAATCGTTTTCATTTTTGAACTGTCTGAAGTGAGACGATAAGACAATTACCGCAAGCTACGCAGGCGCAGCATGTGGCATAGGCGCATTAGCTACTCCAGTGCGCTACTGGCATCCACTAAGCGACCGAAAATCTCACTTCAAGCTCGGGGCGGGGGCGAGTAAACGGGCAACGAGCGGGTCAGCATCGCGACGAAAATACCGGGGATGCAGACAGCTTCGCGCCATTGGGGAAAGGCGAACGTAAACGGGTTACGTGGACTAGGCGAGTACTCCTTCAGCAGAAATTTCAGAAATTGGTTGACTTTTTTGTAAGGCTCGGTAGCACCCGCGATGTGATCGTTCAGGAACGACAGCAGGTCACTTTGCCAGAATGAGCCATTTTGGGACTCCAACCCAGCAATAAAAAGCGTATCACCCCGGACATTCATGCTGACCACCTCGTAGTAGTGTCCCCGGTAACCAAAGCCGCCGGTAGTCGTGTTGGTCAGTTCGCCCATATTATGGGTGTCGGTCAGCGGCACCTGAAACTCCACAATACTATCGACTGATCGGTACACCAGCAGTTTCTCCGAAAGATCATGCTCCGCCTGCCACCACGCACCAATGCACACCAGCACGTAGGCCAGCGTGTGGTAGAGCAACAGCAGAGAGAGACCGATGGAAACTACTTTTTTCACGAGAGCAATATAGATTCACCCCAAAAATAATACTAAAATCTCAAACAATAAGAACATTAACCGGTTGAGGAAAAATTTTCGCCGTCATCAGATAGCTGCTGAATAGAAATTGATGGCAAAGAATTAAGACTATGTCGTGATAGGAATCCTGTGACAGAAACGGATAAGGGCAGTGTCACCAAGCAAACGCACAGCCGTTGCAATCAAAATTCGTACATTTGTGTTAGGCTGATACCCCATGATTTTCGACAACCACAACCGCCCCATCACGTATCTCCGGCTCGCTGTAACGGACCGCTGCAACCTGCGGTGCTTTTATTGCATGCCCGAAGAAGGCATTAAGTACATGCCCAAACAGCAGTTGCTGACCTACGAAGAAATGGAACGGCTCGTGCGGGTATTGGCGCGGTTGGGTGTCTCAAAAGTGAGAATCACGGGCGGGGAACCGTTCGTGCGGGCGGGCTTAATGAACTTCATGCACCGACTGTCGGGCGTGGATGGCCTGACCGATATTTCGATGACGACGAACGGGGTGTTGACGGCTCCGCACGTGACCGATTTAGCCGCACTGGGTGTGAAAGCCGTTAACTTGAGCTTAGATACGCTCGACCGGGAGCGATTCCACAAGATTACCCGACGCGACGAGCTACCCGCCGTGCTCCATACCCTCGACGCGCTGCTGAAAGCGGGTATTCAGACCAAGATCAACGCGGTCGTGATGGACGGACAGAATACACAGGACCTGCTTCCATTGGCCAACCTGGCCCGGACCATGCCCGTTGATGTGCGATTCATCGAGGAGATGCCGTTCAACGGCGAAGGAAGCCACTACCCGGTGCTGTACTGGACCCACCGGCGCATTGTCGATGAACTGCGGGCGCACTTTCCCGACTTACAAAAACTCCCCGACCCGCCGTTCTCAACCTCGGCCAATTACCAGGTTCCGGGTCATCAGGGTACCATTGGCATCATTGCCGCCTTTAGCCGGACGTTCTGCGGCACCTGCAACCGCATCCGGCTAACGGCCCAGGGAACCCTCAAAACCTGCCTGTATGACGATGGCGTACTCGACGTGCGGGCACTGCTACGCCGGGGTAACACCGACGAGGAGTTGACAGCCGCCTTCCTCCGTGCATTTGCCCACCGACCCGCTACCGGCTTCGACGCCGAACAGAGCCGGGATACAATTGTGGAGTCAATGGCTACGATTGGGGGGTAATTTTTTGACAGGATTACAGGATTTACGGCTGTCTGCTATTTCTGCTTTTGGAGAACCTGTAAATCCTGTAATCCTGTCAAAATCTTCTCTCATTACCGACTTAGCACCGGTACTTCGGACAAGAACTCATTCGTAAACAACGTGCCCACATCAATGTGCTGAACCAGCTCGCCGTCGGTATCGACCAAAAGGTGGTTGCGGATGAGCCAGTTAGTAAATGACATCCATACGTTGCGGTGCATGAAACCCCACTGCCCTTCGCCGTCCAGATAGTAGCCGGATATCATCTGTTGACTCTGTTCCACAAAGTTTCGGTCGGCCAGGGTTGGGTGTTTAGCCGTTTCCATCAACAGCCGGGCGGCCTCGTCGGGGTCTTCCACGGCAAAGCGAAACCCAGCCGACGTAGCATCCATAAACCGGTGGAGGACATCGGCGTTCTGCTCGGTCCAGTCGCGGTGAGCCGTTAGCACGGGGCTGTACCCGTACGGAATTTCGTAGTCGTCCAGCAGGAACTGGTTAAGCTCAACCCCTTTAATATCGGCTTCGACGCCCTCCCACGGCAGAAAAATCCACGTCGCGTCGGCTTCGTTGGTGAGCAGCGCGTTCCAGATGTTCAGCCGCGCGGGCTGGTGCGAAACGAACTGCCCGCGCCCCCCGTCGTTCTGTATTATCTGCCGGATAATGTCGTCTTCATACCGCGCTCCATACGAGGCATACACCTTACCATCCAACTGCTGCGGCCGGTCGATACCGCTTTGTTTGAGGGTGACAATGGCACTGGCGTCACGAGCCAAAACGGCCGCTATGGCCACGAGAGGGATGCCGTTTGTCTGGAAACTAATAACACTTTCGGAGGGTGTAATGGCCAGATCAGCCTGCCCCGACGCTACCCGTTTGGCGGGCGTCAGTTCATAATTATCTTCGTCGGGAAGAATAATCTGTACGTCGAGATCGGTCTGCTTGTAAAGCCCTTTGGCGAGGGCGACGTAGAAACCGGTGTGGATGGTATTAGGGGTCCAGTCAAGCGCTAAACGAATTGGGGTATTCATGCGATATAATGCTGATACGGGTATCTTAACCGGCTGACTCCCGGAAGGTTTTTTTACTCGCGGAAGGCCATTGATCGTTTGTATAAATTAACCAAAAAGTACTATTTTCGGATCGATTGGGGGAAAGAGTTGAGGTGCTGACGTAAATGCGTTAGTTTAGAGGGCTGTGTAAGTGCAGTCATCAACGAGTACAAACTTATGAGTACATCCCGACGCCGTTTTCTCCGTCAGTCCGCCCAGCGGGGCATGGCGGCACTTTCCGTGAGCACTCTTGCTCCTAACATAGCTCAGGCGCTGTCGGCCGAACCCGCACAGCCAAATACCGGGCTTGTTGCCAGCCCATCAGGTCGTATTAAACCCGACATTGTGGTGCGGTCGCTGCCCGAGAACATGGTCTGGGGGTACTTTGGAGCCGACGTGCCGCCCGTGAACCGGGTGAAAGACGGGGCCATCGTTGAGATTCAGACCGTTAACCCATCGGGGGTGAGCCGCACTGACCCCGAAGCGTTTTACAAGACCAACAACCTGTCCATCGACGAGCACGCACGGGAGGTGATTGCGATTTTGAAAACCGTTAAACCAGAGCCGTCGGGCATTCGGGGGCACATGCTCACCGGTCCGATTTTCATCGAGGGAGCCGAGCCGGGCGATCACATTGAAATTCGCGTTTTAGACTTAACGCTGCCCGCTGATTTCGGCGTCAACAGCGTTTGGCCGGGCGGGGGTGGCATTCCTGATTCTGTCAAACAGCGCGAAACGTTTGTGTACCGCTACGATGCCAAACGCCGGACGGGGACGTTTGTGGACGGCGTCGAGATACCCCTGCGGCCGTTTATGGGCGTTATGGCGCTGTCACCCCCACCCCAAACGGGACACGTCAGTTCAATTCCGCCGGGTTTCTTCGGCGGCAACTTAGACATCAAACACCTGACCAAACACTCAACACTGCACCTGCCCGTATCAGTGCCGGGCGGCCTGTTCACCACCGGCGACGGCCACGCGGCCCAGGGTAACGGTGAAGTTAGCGGGGTCGCCATCGAAACGGCGGTGACGCTCACGGCGCAGTTTATTGTCCATAAAAACAGTGCGCTGAAAATTCCCCGCGCCGAAACACCTACGCACTTTATCGCCGTCGGGCTGGACCGCGACTTAGACAAAGCCATGAAGCAGGCCCTCGCCGAAGCCGTTCAGTTCATTCAGACGGAGTTGGGTTTCACCTTCAATCAGGCCTTATCTATTGCCAGCACGGGCGTTGATTTTGAAGTCAGTCAGGTGGTCGATCAGGTGTTGGGCGTCCACGCGATGATTCCGAAGTCGATTTTTACCAGGAAGAAGTTTGCGTATTGGTGAGCAGGAGATTTAAGCGAGTAGCAGGCCCGTTCAATTAGGTATGTTTGCTTTGCCCATCTGCAAACAAAATTCCGGTCTCGTGCTTTTATCAGGAAAGGACGCCTTTGCATGATGGGCGGCCGTTCTCAACGGAAAAACAGCACAACAATGGAAGACAGGGAAAATTTGGATAATGTACGGTTAGATATTCAGTCGGTCGGTTTTACGCTGGACGACGATTTGCAGGCGTCGGTGTTAGACGCGCTGACCAAGCTACGGCGTTTTTACAAGGGCGATCTCATTACGGCCGAAGTATACATGAAACTGGAGCCGAATCAGCGCAGCAACGATAAGCACGTCGGCATCAAATATGGTGTGCCCGGCAACGACGCTTTTGCCGACGATAACGGCGACAATTGGTACACCCTGCTCAACAATGTGGCGTCCAAACTGCACCATCAGTTAGACAAGCGGTTCGGTAACCTGACCAGCAGCAACCGAGGCAACATTGATGAAATTGACCCGGCCAGTTTGGCTTAGCTTGACCCTATTCAGTACATACTAAACCGCCCGGCCAGTAATCACTGGCCGGGCGGTTTGGTGTAATGGCTATTTTTGACACCATGCCCAATGTTTGTCGGCTATCGCTAACTCAAGGCATTCCGACAAAAAGCTACGCATTTCTTTACTTCAGCAACCGCGTTTGAACCCCCTGGTATTTGGTATTCCAGTTCGACCGTGGCCGGGAAGGTGTATTTCTGCTCGCGCATCAGTTTCAGCACCGGGAGCAACGGCGTATCACCTTGTCCCCAGGGCAGATTACCTTTGCCGTGGTCGGCCGTTTGGCGGTCTTTGATGTGCATACTCGAAATGCGGTCATGTTTTTGCCGAATTAATGCCAGCGGATCGGGGTTGCCCGCAGCTACGTAATGCCCTAAATCGAAGTTCATGGCATTGCCCGGTGATTGAGACAGGGCCGTATCCCAGAAGGTTGGCGTTTGCTGTTCGTGCCCGTGATAACCCACCCTAATGCCCTGCTTTTGGGCTATTGTGCCTAATTTAAGGGTATGAGCATCATTGGCCGGATGTTCGAGCGTGACCTGATTGGCCCCCAGCGTTTTGGCTGCCCGCATACCATATTCGATCTCGGCGTCTGAACTCTGCATCCCAAACGCATCGGGCTTGAACCCATAAATCCGGACGCCCGCCTGATTGTACATTTTGCGCATCTGCTCGAACTTCGCCATCGGTGCTGATAGCCGCCATTTAGTGATCTCTTCCCGGTACGCTTTCATCTGCGCATCTGCGTCCGCCAACGTTTTCTTTTCGTCATCGGTCAACTCCTGCTTCTCGCGTCGCTTCCGCATCAGGGGAAACACAGTCCGCATATCAACCGAATTTTTTGGAGCACCTGCAAACGATTCAGCCGGGCCGCCCATCAACTCGATGGCACTGACTCCAGAATCCAGCACGTACTGTAAGGTAGCTTCGGCGCTTTGGTCGGGCATGTCCCGAAACGAGTAGGTAATGACCCCAATCTGTACCCCATCGATCAACGAGTTCGGTTTATCACCTACGCTACGGACGATGGCGGGTGCCCCAAAAAGCGGGTGGCTACCCACGAAGGCCCCCGATGCGAGAGCCGCCGTAGCTCCCAAAAACTGACGGCGTGTTGGCTGATTTTTCATGATTTCGCTGCTGTAGGTTTGATTGGATTATAGGAATACGAAGAACACTGATTAGTAAGCAAACACCTACGTTCAACTACCGCATTGACTGTAGACTTTGTCCGAATCAGCGGCTGACCAATTCTACATTTTGATGAATTGTTAAGGTTGCGACGATAATTTGTCTGTCAGCACGACAACGAAGTCACGCTCTTCGAGCAGTTGGAGCAATTCATCAATCTGACGGGCGAATACATTGATAAGCGCTTTTGTGCTAATATTTCCCGTTTTAACGACTACCAACTTAGGTGGTTGCCGACTCATCACGAAAGAATAGTAGAAATCAGCGTCTTTGGTAATAACAATACGCCCTTCCTCAATAGAGACTTGCCGTATATCCTGATCTGGCGTGTCGTTCTGCATCGGCAAGTCAAGCGTATGGATGGCGTCATGACCCCGTACAGGAAGAAGTGTTTGAGCGTTGGAATTGAGCGTCAATGATGAACTTCATACCGCTACGGCCAGGTTAGCACTCTTTACGCGAATTGTTTCAACCGCAAATTGCAGACAGGCCAGCAGGTCTTCGCGTTCCAAATCGGGAAACGTTTCCAGCAAATCGTCAATGGTATCACCCCCGGCTAAGTACTCCAGCATTGACTCGACCAGATACCGCTTGTTGCGAATAGTGGGTTTACCGTGCCCGACATGGGGGTTAAGCGTGATGCGAATTAGCAACGACTGTTCCATGATGACATTGGTTTTGGGTAAACATACTAAACGGTCTCCCTTAAATACAGCGAGACATAGCAAGTGAGTTTAACGAATTGCTACGAGCCGCTGGTTCACTTACCTGCTTTCTGAGCAGCCTGCTTCTTTTGCTTCGTAAGCGCAATCCTCTCGGCTAACTCGTCCTTAAGTTTGTTAACTTGATGCCGCAGGCTGGCGGTCTTGACCAACAACTTATCCGCTTTGGCTAATGCCTCCTGTTCCATTGCTTCGCCTTTACGGGCCGCTTCGTCAACCTTCAGCTCATTATTATTCGTCATCGCTATCCCGACTTAGATTCTCTATCCTAAATTTAGCGTGAGAAATATCTAATTCCAAGTCGTCAATCTTATCGGTTACCTTACGACTCATTAACTGATTCTAACACCTGCCTTTGTAATGAGTCACTCACCCAAAAGCCAGCATTCGACCTTAGCTGATTTAAAACAGGTCCTACTTGACTAATCAGTCCTTCGCGCTTGGCAGTAACCAGAATGCCTAACGTACCGATGACTACCAACCCAAGCGATTTAGCGACCGCACGACCTTTAAGTTCGTCAACGATAAGCAGACCAGCATTCATCTCGACGGCTAAGGCGATGGCTTCCGCTTCGCCGATGTCTAACTGCTGACGTAGCAGTAACGGGTATTCTCCCTGTCTAACACTGTGAACGGCTACCCACGGCTGATCTAAAAACTCGTCAACCTGCGTCCGATAACTAACCAAATTACGTAACTCATCTCTAACCGCTGTTGGAATACTAATCGACCCGTACAACTTTTGAAGCAAGTCAATGTGGCCAATAAGGAGCAGATTGCTCAACGTTGTCGTGTCGCTAACGACCACCATCGGGAGAGGTGACCTTTAGCCGCTCAATCGTTTGCAAGTCCTCTTCAAATGCGGCTTCGTCATAATTAACCAAAATCTGACGGCTACCCAGCAGGAGTTGAAAGTGAATTCGATCCATATCCGCCAGCCGGGCCGCCAGTCCCATCGACAGTTTTTGTTTTTGATACAGCAAAACTGCCAGTTCCATTTTAAGCTCTGCTTCGGTCATGTTGGCTTCTTGCAGAATATCGTCGGTTATAGTCATGGCTTGGGTCTGCGTATCTATCGTTAAAGATAAAAAAAATGGTTCAACCACTTCTTTGGCTTTGGCATTGGCAATGCACTTATCGACCGTCTCGCTGTGGGTAATGCAACCAGTCAACGTAGGCACCGTAACCGTAGAGTTACTCTTTGATATAGTTATCATAAAGTTCAAGAGGCCATACCAATTAGCCATCCAACGAATTGTTGGAATGGAAAATTTCCGGTCACCTCAGTCACTTTTCGTTTAAAACTAACGGCATCCACTCCGTTTTTGAGAAGACTGAAAATTTCTTGGTTATTCCCGTAATACTCTGACTTGACGCGTTTTAACTCGTCGACAGCTCCATTGATATATGTTCTTACCTCAATAAAACTTTCTTCGATTCTCTGTTCGGATAGTTCTACAAAGAAAAAGTCTTGCACCAAACGACCATTTGTTTGAAAAAATAGGATAGTAGGTAGCTTGATTGGGCGATCATATTGAATGTAACTCTTAATCATAGGGACAATCATATCGTTAGATTCTTCAACAGTGATTCCATACATACTTCTTTTCTCACCCCCTGTTGACTTCAGTAAATCTTCTCCGAAATTTTCCGCACGAGAAGGCAAATAAAATACTGTTAATAAATGGCCAGATATTTTGTCAAGAGAATTCCAGTAATCCCCGTCAGCTAAAACTTTGTTCAACTGAGGACTCATATGATTATGAATTATAAATGCAAATGCTAAAGCTCTCTGCTCATCTTTGTGATCATTGCAAATATCTATGATTACTTGATAAGCACTGTTATTTCTTAAGTCTTCTATCGATCCGTTTCTTAAAATTCTAATAGGTACCATACCACTAATGTATCAGGTGTTGAAACACAACTCCCGGCCATGTCAACCACAGCCGGGAGCTTGAAATTCTCGAATTCTCAATCTATTCAACTTCCGCAAGCCTCGCAATCGTCCTTGTTATCAATCGAGCAAGTCATGGCGGCATATTGCTGCTCCAAGTCGGTGACCATCGGCACGGGCACCGGACCCGCGCTGGTGGCGTGTTCCTTCGCGTACTGCACATAGTCGAGCGGTTTCTCGACGGGGGCGGTTTCGGACAGCACCGGCTGTAGCTGCGGTTCAGCTTGTGGCTCCACCGTAAACTGAATCGCGTCGGAAGCGGCTTTAGTGCGGAGGTAGTACATGCCCGTTTTCAGGCCCGCTTTCCAGGCGTAAAAGTGCATGGACGTTAGCTTGCCGAAGTTCGAGTCCTGAATGTGAATGTTCAGCGACTGCGACTGACAGATGTACGCGCCCCGGTCGGCGGCCATGTCGATGATGTGCTTCTGCTTGATCTCCCAAACCGTTTTATAAAGGTCTTTGATGTTCTGCGGAATGCCCGGAATCGCCTGCACCGAGCCGTTGGCCCGAATCAGGTTGTTCTTCATCGTGTCGTTCCACAGGCCCAGCTTTACGAGGTCTTTGAGCAGGTGCTTGTTCACGACCACAAACTCGCCCGACAGCACACGCCGGGTGTAGATATTGCTCGTGTATGGCTCAAAACACTCGTTGTTGCCCAGAATTTGCGACGTCGATGCGGTCGGCATGGGGGCCAGCAGCAGCGAGTTGCGTACACCGTGCTCCACCACGTCTTTACGCAGCGTTTCCCAATCCCAACGTCCCGACTTTGGTTTCACCGGCTGACCGTCGCGTTCCCACATGTCGAACTGGAAAATACCCTGCGAAATCGGTGAGCCCTTCCACGTCTCATACGGGCCGGATTCTTTAGCCTGCTCCATCGACGAGGTCATCGCCCCGAAGTAGATCGTCTCGAAAATATCTTCGTTCAACCGACGCGCTTCGTCCGACTCGAACGGCATCCGCAGCATAATAAACGCATCGGCCAGTCCCTGCACCCCAATGCCGATGGGCCGGTGGCGCATGTTGCTCCGGCGGGCCTCCTCAACGGGGTAGTAGTTGACGTCGATGATCTTGTTGAGGTTACGAGTCGCCGTCCGGGTCACTTCGTACAATTTCTGGTGATCGAACCGCAGCACCCCGTCCGTGCCGCGCGTCAGGAATTTGGGCAGGGCAATGGACGCGAGGTTACACACCGCCACTTCGTCGGGGGCGGTGTATTCGATGATCTCAGTACAGAGATTACTTGACTTGATGGTGCCGAGGTTTTTCTGGTTCGATTTCTTGTTGGCCGCATCTTTGAACAGCATATAGGGCGTGCCAGTCTCGGTCTGCGACTCCAGAATTTTGTACCATAATTCCTGCGCTTTGATGGTTTTGCGAGCACGACCTTCGCGTTCATAGCGCTCGTACAACGCTTCGAATTCGTCGCCGTGGCAGTCGGACAGGCCGGGGCACTCGTGCGGGCACATCAGCGACCAGACGTCGTTGTCCTCCACGCGCTTCATGAACAAATCGGGCGTCCAGAGGGCATAGAACAGATCGCGGGCGCGGCCTTCTTCTTTACCGGAGTTCTTTTTCAGGTCTAAGAAATCGAAAATATCGGCGTGCCACGGTTCCAAGTAAATGGCGAACGAACCTTTGCGCTTGCCACCGCCCTGATCGACGTAGCGGGCCGTGTCGTTGAAGACGCGCAGCATCGGCACAATCCCGTTCGAGGTGCCGTTGGTGCCTTTGATATACGTACCCGTCGCGCGGACGTTGTGAATGCTCAGGCCAATACCCCCCGCCGACTGCGAGATTTTGGCGGTTTGCTTCAGCGTGTCGTAGATGCCGTCGATAGAGTCGTCCTTCATCTGAATCAGGAAGCAACTCGACATTTGTGGCTTGGGCGTTCCGGCGTTGAACAGCGTCGGGGTGGCGTGGGTGAACCACTTTTCGGAGAGCAGATTATACGTTTCAATGGCCGCGTCAACGTCCTCCATGTGAATGCCGACGGCTACGCGCATGAGCATGTGCTGGGGGCGTTCGGCAATGCGGCCGTCTAACTTGAGCAGATACGACTTTTCGAGGGTTTTGTAGCCGAAATAATCGTAGCCGTAATCGCGGTCGTAGATGATGGTCGAGTCGAGCAGGGCCGCGTTATTGCGCACCACTTCGTACACTTCCTTAGCTATCAGGGACGCGTTTTCGCCGGTCTTTGGATCTTCGTAGGTGTACAGTCGTTTGATTGTGCTGGAGAACGACTTGTTGGTTTCTTTGTGCAGGTTCGAGATGGCGATTCGGGCGGCCAGGATGGCGTAGTCGGGGTGCGTAGTCGTCATCGAAGCGGCTGTCTCAGCGGCTAAGTTGTCAAGTTCGGTGGTCTTCACGCCGTCATACAAGCCGCTAACGACTTTCAGGGCGACCTGTACAGGCTGAACGTAGGCAGGGTCTAAGCCGTAGCATAATTTCTCGATTCGGGCGGTGATTTTGTCGAATTTAACCGACTCGTGGCGTCCGTCGCGTTTGATTACGTACATAATTGTCTGGGGTTTGTTAATATATAAAAAATGTTGAATAGAGTAAGCGCATACATCCCCTATAGCAAGGGTCAGGGTGAAAAAGGATGTCGAAGATGTTCTGAATTAGACGGAAAAGCAACCCCGAAGGTTCGGGGATTTTACTCATTCCCGGAAAAACAAAATGCTGTTAATAGATTACCGAATTGTTAAGCTGTCAGTCTTAGCGACTTACCAATATCCTATTACAGACATAGTCTTAAAAAATAAAAAAGAGCGATTTCAGGATCGATTCGCAGGAGCATGACTAACCGGGCGAACCTTGAGAGGAAGTGACTTCGTAGCGAAATCTATGGAAAAAGAAGAATAGTAACAAGTCAATATTACCTCATATTTAGTAAACGGCCCCACTTTATCTGATTGACAATCAGACCTGAAAAGAACGGGCAAAAATCCTTGTCAAACCAAAACCAACGCCGTACCTTTGCAATCCTTTTCGGACGGAAACCGAGAAGATGACAAGAAACTGAATAGCAGACCATGAAAAAAGGCATTCACCCGGACTACCGCGATGTGGTATTCCACGACCTGTCGAGCGACTATAAATTTCTGACGCGCTCCACGGTTCAGACCAAGGACACCATCGAGTACGAAGGCCAGACCTATCCACTCGTTAAAATCGAAGTAAGCTCGCAGTCGCACCCGTTCTACACGGGCAAGAACGTACTGCTCGATACGGCCGGTCGCGTGGACAAGTTCCGCAAGCGCTACGGCACAAAAGACAACGCCGTACCGACCTCGCAGTCGTAAGTTTACCAGCGTTTTTCTTTATAGAATCCCAGGAAAACGTCCCCAATCCGATAGCCGGATTGGGGACGTTTCTTTGTAACCCGCCCACTATCTTTACCCACATGGCTTTTATCCAAACCGACACCTTTACCCTGCGCGGCTACGAGTGCGACGCAACAGGACGGCTGAGTATTCCGGCCCTGATGAACCTGATGCAAGAGTCAGCAAACCGCAACGCAACCGAGTATGGCATCGGTATTACCGATCTGGCCAGCCAAGGTTTCGGGTGGATGCTGATGCGCTTCAACCTACGGATGCACCAGTACCCGCGCTACGGTCAATCCATCCGGTTGCTGACGTATCCGACCGTGGTGGAGAAATACTTTATTCACCGCGATTTTCGCGTACTGGCCGACGATAGTACACTGCTGGCCGATGCCGCCAGTACGTGGCTTGTTTTCAGCATGGAGAAACGGGCAATGGTGCCGCTGCCCGATTTCATCCACACGCTGTCGGTGCCGACGGGTATTGAACCATTATCCAAACTGCCGTCTAAACCTGACTTTCAAACCGTCAGTTGGCAAGCGACCGACGAGAAGCAGGTGGAAGTTAGCTGGTTTAGCATTGACCAGAATCAGCACGTTAACAACGTAGCTTACGTGCAGTGGCTCATCGAAGCGATGGATTCGGAAACGCTACGAACGCGGGAATTAGCCGAAATTGATTTAGTTTACCGGACCGAAAGCCACTGGCAAGACCAGCTTCGGGTACAATCAGTGCGGGAAGGACCGAACGCCTTTCTGCACCGGATTGTCCAGGGAGAACCTGATAAAGATGTGCTGCTGGCGCGGAGCCGGTGGCGAGATAGTTAACCAGTTGGTGAGTCGATGGGTTAGTCAGTTGTGAGTGCGATTCCCCGCACCGGCGTACCGACCGGGACTGACGCAAATCAACTCATCAACTCACTAACCCATCGACTCATCAACATACTAACTGACCGACTAATCAACTATGAATCAAACCCTCAACGCCGTATTGGCCGGGCTGATGCGCCGGTACAGCGAACGCGTCCCCGACGTACGGAACATCATCAATGCGATGCTCGACGCAGGCATTATCCAGTCGCCAAATGAGATAGAGAACGATCACATTGCGTTCCGAACGATGGGCGTCTCGAATCTCGGTTTGGCTTCGTTCGAGAAGATTTTCATGCATTACGGTTACGAGAAACGTGACCCGTTCAATTTCATTGAAAAGAAACTGACCGCTTACTGGTATAGTCCGCCAACCGGCGAAAATCTGCCCCGCATCTTCGCCAGCGAATTACGGGTAAACGAACTTTCTAACGAAGCGCAACGAATCATCCACAAGTACACGGATACGGTCACGGGCGACCCGGCCGATGCGCTGAATTTAGATGACGCTGACGCCGTTGACCAGTTCCTGCACCAACCCCTCTGGCAAACACCAACGCTGGCGGACTACCGGGTATTACTGGCCGAAAGCGAATACGCAGCTTGGGTGATCTACAACCGGTATTACCTCAATCACTTCACCATCAGCGTACACAACCTCAAGCCGGGGTATAACACCATTGACGAGTTTGTGGCGTTTCTGGAAAACCGGGGTTTCCGGCTCAACTCGGCGGGCGGCACCATCAAAGTCAGTCCGGACGGTGGCTTGCGGCAGGCCTCAACCGTGGCGCAGATGATCGACGCTAAGTTTGCCGGGGGCGACGTATTCCGCATTGCCGGGTCGTACGTAGAGTTTGCCGAACGGCGGGTGCTGCCCGAATTTCAGCAACTGCCCGCTCATCAGATTGAACGGCAACACCGGCGCGAAGGCTTCGAGACGGGCAACGCCGACAAAATTTTTGAGAGCACATTCACGACGCAGACGGGGAGATAGTATGTAGTTCTTGAGTGACTGAACCGGATGACCCTTGTCCCAAACAGCCTCCGGCTGTTTGAACCGAAGACTAAACGATACTCGTTCAATTGGCCTTCGGCTCAAACAGCCGGAGGCTGTTCAGGACAAATAACTAATCACAAACCGATATGAAAATCAACTACGCGCTCCTACTCACCGGATTACTTCTGTCCGGTGGCATCACCTTAGCGCAAAAAGCGGCTCCGGTGGGTCTCGAACTGTATAGTTTTCGCGACCAGTTTGCCAAGGACGTACCCAGCACGATGGCGAAAGTAAAGCAGATGGGATTCCGCGAGGTTGAAGTCGCGGGAACGTACGGACTGAGCACCGGCGATTTCCGCAAATTACTCGACCAGAACAACCTTAAAGCCATTGGAACGGGAGCCAGTTTTGAAGATTTAGACCGGAATGTGCCCAAAGTACTGGCCGAAGCAAAGGCGTTAGGTGCTAAGTACGTGGTCTGCTTCTGGATCCCTCACACGGGCGATGCGTTTACGATCCAGAACGCGGAACAGGCCGTCGACGTGTTTAACACGGCCGGTAGCCTGCTGGCTCAAAATGGTATTTCACTCTGCTACCACACCCATGGCTACGAATTTCAAACTTACAACGACGGTACGTTTTTTGATTACTTAGCGGAGAACTTCGACCCTAAATCCGTTAATTTCGAGATGGACGTGTTCTGGGTAAAATCACCCGGCTACGACCCGGTAGCGCTGTTGCAGAAATACCCCAAACGTTTCCCGCTCATGCACCTCAAAGACCGCAAGCCTGGTACGCCCGACAGCAACACCGGCAAAGCCGACGTGGAATCGAACGTGACACTCGGGCAGGGCGACGTGGGTATTGCGGCCATTATGAAACAAGCCAAAAAGTCGGGCGTAAAGCACTTCTTCATTGAAGATGAATCGTCGCGCTCGATGGAGCAGATGCCCCAAAGCTTAGTGTTTTTGTCGGGACTAAAATAAGACCGGGCTGGCGTTCCAGTGAAAGAGTGGCTGACGCATCTTCTTTCGCTCATTCGCTCTTTCACTCATTTGTCATAGTTCGCCCGAAACCGGTTCAAATCTGGCTTATTAGGGCGCTTTCGTCTGGATTCGTAATCATAAATGACGCGGCCGAGATTCCCCATAAACGGCAGGCCAATGGCGTCGTATTCGTATTTATCATCGTTGAAGATTCCATCAGCATTGACGTAGATTACCGCCGACAGCATAAACTCAATACCCTTCTCAAAATCGACGATATAGGCGTTGTCAATCAGGTAGCCATACGCATCGCCAACTTTATTGAAAATGCGGATGTTGCGCGGGAAAATGGTTTTCTGATCGCCCGTGAACAAAAATTTGCAGTAGCTGTCGTAATAGGTAGAGTCATAGCGGGGGTACGTTGTTTCACGAGGTAATTGCGAGAGGTACTGATACAGAAAACGATAATCGTCCGGGGTAAGGTTGAACCGTCGCCGGGCGGGGACCTCGTTGGGAAACAGCACGACTTTTAGCATCTCCTGCTGATCATCGAGCGCAAAATAGTTTTTCTCCGTAAAATCGAACGGTTGCCGAACCAGCGAATCACCCGCCCGGCCCCGCGTCATGTACCCCACCCCCCGCCGAATGCTACTGTCAGGCCTGGGGGTTTGCTCACACGTTTTCCCTGCTTGCTCATACTGAACCTTGCCAGCGCTGTCTAAGAGACGCACGGGGTTGGTCCGCCGATTCTGGTCGGTGGTCAACGGCACCGACAGCCGGTGAACAATGCGCAGATTGCGGTATCCTTTCGCGTAGAGCCGCTCGTTCATGTCGCACTGCCCCATAAGCTCGTAGAGCCGGTTGAACGCATCGTTATCACTCACCAACAATATTTTCTTTGCATAATGCGCGATGGATGGCAACCCATTTTGGGCCGTCGAATCACGGCTGACGGCAGTTTGTCCAGCCTCAGCCGAATCAGTGAGCATCGTCATGTTTCGATTAGGGCTTTCGCGGCCCGTTTTCAGCTCGTTCAGCTTTTCTAATGCCAACAGTACGGCGGGCAGTTTAACAGTACTGGCCGGGTAGAAATAGCGGTTTTTATCGACCCGGTAGCGATACGTCTTGAACGACGGCCGATTCTGAGGATCGCGGTTGATCTGGGTATACAGCACCTGCACATCGTATTTAGCCGGGTCGCGCAGGATTGGCCCGAACAGTTCGGGGCTTTTTTTGAGCAGGTCGCGGAGGAGTTTGTCGGTCTTTGGTTGAGCGAAAGAACTAAACACGGATACACAGAGGACAGCACAGAGCGCATAGACTACGTTTCTCTTACCCATGTTCTTTGGGTCTCTGCCGGTCCCACCTACCAGCCGATGCGGTTCAAAAAACGTACTCATAGACCGCGTTGGCTAAGGTTTGAATATCACTAAAGGTATGAAAAGCGCTGATTATAATGCGGGTATTGGCCCGGTCGGCAGGGGTTGGATAGGAGAACGAATACACAAAAATGCCCCGTTCCAGCAGGAAAAGATACAGGTCATTCTGCTCGGTGAAAAAGAGCGGGTAACCCGTGGCATGGCTGAACAGGCCCGTCGGCAGTAGCAATTTCTCGGCCAGCAGCAGGTTTTGCCGGAGCCGTTCACGGCCTTCGGCATAAAGCGCATCCGCTTTGGCGAACGCATCTAAATAGGCAGGCGGCATGGGCGAGCAGGCTCCAAAAAATGCTGTCTGGCGTAGCGCTTTCAGGGTATTGGCATCACCGAAGATCACCCCGCCGGGCAACCCCATTCCCTTCGCCAGCGACCCCGTCACAATCAGGTTGACGTTGGGTTTCGGCTCAATCTGCGGCCAGATTCCCTGTCCCCCATTCAACACGCCCAGCCCATGCGAATCGTCGATGATAAGCGTAATCGGCTGGTCATCGGACAATTTGCGAATCCAGTCGAAATCATAATAGTTGGAGTGAACCGCGTCAACGGAATTGATTAAAACAGCGTTTGGGCCGGTTGGCAGCATTTTGAATTTCCCGGACAAGTGCGCAGTCCAGTCGGCAAATGAACCCGTTGGCAGGTCAACAATCGGGCCTTCCCAAAGGGCCGGATGCGTACCGGGACCATAGATAAACGTCATCTGTTGCGCCCGCAAATAGTTAACAACCACCTGTCCCGCCAGCATCCCCGATGAGATCGTCAGCGCGTGGGGCGCACCCACCATTGCGGCTAATCTGGCTTCGGCTTCTTCGTAAATAGTCAGGCGCAGGTTGCCGTTGCGCGAACTCCCGTAGGTTGTCCCATAGCGGGCTACGCTCTCCATCAGCAACTGCTGAAAAGTCGGATGCTGTGGCAGGCCGAGGTAAGCCGTACCGCTGAAAAATAGGTATGGCCTACTCTCATGGCTAATGGTCCGGCTGGGTAAGTGGTCAATGGTGAACGGGTCGCTCTTTCGTTCTTTCACTCTTTCGCTTTTTAACTATTCATCTGTGCCCCGGTTCCGTTTTCGGGCGCGTACACAACGCGCCCGTTGTTGAAAGTAACGCCCGTGGCGGGGTCGTTGGCAATCAGCAGCGATCCGTCCAGATCGGCGTAGTCGAGCAGGGGCAGCAGTTGCGCAATGGCCGAAATGCCCACGCTCGACTCGGTCATGCACCCAACCATCACGCGCAGCCCAAGTTCGCGGGCGCGGGCAATCATCCGCCGGGCGGGCGTCAATCCGCCACACTTCATTAGCTTAATGTTGACACCGTGAAAATAGCCCGCGCACCGGTCTACGTCGTTCTCCGTAATGCAGCTCTCGTCGGCGATAATGGGGAGCGCACTTTGCTCATAAATGCGCTTCGCCCCGGCCCAATCGTCGGCGGGCAGGGGTTGCTCGATAAATTCAACGTCTAATTTCGCCAGTTCCGACGCGAAGCTAATCGTTTGGTCAGCCGTCCAGCCGCAGTTAGCATCCACCCGGAACACTGCGTTCGTATGCTGACGCATCGCCCGAACGGTCGCGATGTCGGTTTGCGGGCGACCGAGTTTGATTTTGTAGAGCGGCCACGGCCATTCCTGCATCTTGCCGATCATTCGGTCGGGCGTATCGAGACCAATAGTGTAATTGGTAATTGGATTGTTAGCTGTATTGAGGTTCCACAGTTTGTGCAACGGCTGTTGCTGCTGCTTCGCCCATAAATCCCAGACCGCCTGATCGAGCGCACAGAGCGCGAATGGATTTTGGGACAGGTGCGGCTGCATGTCCGCCCAGAATGCTTCAGGATCAGTCAGGTCGTGGGCTTCGATAAGTGACCGCACTGTTTCCAGAGCGGCCACCATACCGTCTATCGTAACGCCATAGTACGGAGTAGCCGTTGCTTCGCCGTACCCACGATATAGCTCGTTACGCAGTTCAACGATCAGCGTTGGCTGCACCTCGCGGCTGTCGTGGGCAATGGTAAAGGTGTGTTTCAGGCGAAGATCAACGCGGTGAAAACGTAGTTGCATGAGGCAAAGGTAGAAACGATGCAGCCTGTATGATGACGTTGTGCAAAGTTTAGGGTGACGCAGCAGACTGCAAAATACTCACCACGATTGCCTAAGCGGCACGTTCGTAATACGCTCGCTGTTGATCCTGACGTTACCAATGTGTCCAGTTTCACGCCCGTTTGCGCAGTTTAACCAACCGGAGCCCACCCCGCCCATGTCCCGGATCGTCACTACCCTTATTCGTCTGTTCCTGCTCGTTCTGGTGGTAGCGGGCCTGATTGCCATCTGGGAGCAGGTTCGCGGAAGCAATGCGTTAAGCCGTTTTCGGCGCGAGGACCCCGCGCAAGGCATTGTTTTGCGGGAAGTAAAGGCGCTGGGAAAACTCGAACTGGTTCGGTACACCTTCAAGGATATTGTCGAACATGAGCAGCTAAACACCTTTCTGCCCAACGCTAACGCCCTGTTGATTGTGGAAGGAGAAGCTACGGGCTGCATTGACCTGACCAAAATTTCGATGGCCGACATCACCACCACCGGCGACTCCGTTACGGTGCGGTTGCCTGATCCCGAACTTTGTAGCTGGAAAATCAACCACGACCGCTCCAGAGTGTACGATACGCGATTTGCGTTTTTAGACAACTCGCAGTTGGTCAGCGACGCCTACCGGCAGGCCGAACGTCAGATTCGGCAGTCGGCCCTGAGCGGGGGCATTTTGGAACAGACCCGCCAAAACGCTGACCGGATGTTGCGGCCCCTGCTGACGCGAATTTCGGGTCGGCGGGTGGGTCTGGTTTTTCGGCAATAAATTTGGCCTGATTTTAGTAACATCATTGCCCGTACGTCGTTTTTAACGAATCACGCTTATTTACGTCACGCTCATGAATGCAAATCTCCCATCCGTCACCAACGGCAACCTGCTGATCGCCGAGCCTTTCATGGGCGATACCAATTTTGAGCGTAGTGTGGTACTGGTTTGCGAACACAGCGATGCCGGTACGTTTGGGTTAGTGCTCAACCAACTGACGGACGTTCACCTAAGCGACGTTATCGACGAAATCCGCGCCGATCTGCCCCTGTTCGTGGGTGGTCCGGTGCAGCAAAACACCCTGCATTTTATTCACCGCCGACCCGACCTGATCGACAACTCGATTCGCATCCTCGACGGGCTGTACTGGAGTGGCGATTTTGAGCAGATCAAGCAGGCCGTCAATGTGGGAACGCTCACCGAGCGCGACGCCCGTTTTTTCATTGGCTATTCAGGCTGGAGTGAGGGCCAACTCGCCGACGAACTGACGCAGAAAGCCTGGATTGTTAGCCGTACCGACGCCGATTTTCTCTTCGACACGCCCACCGGCGAGTTTTGGCGCGGGGTTCTCAAACGCATGGGGGGCGAATACAAGTCCATTGCCCACTACCCCGTCGACCCACGCCTGAACTGACCATGATCCGGTGGGCGCATTCGTGGGGCAGGCCACATCTTAACTTTTTTTAACCAATTTTGTGGTTAATTCGGCAACGCCGACCTATGAATCAGCCGTTATAGGGTGGTCATCATTTCTTTCCATCCGTTTTCGTATGCACACGTATCGACTACTCTTTATTGCCTGTCTGTTAACCTCGTCTCTGCTCGTTCGGGCGCAAAGCAACAACCCCACTGGCGGGCATTTTGGTCTTAAAGTTGGGGGGGCACTCAGTTCGCTGAACGTTTCGGGCATCACGCCCAATATTCCGAAGCGAGGTTTAGAACCCCTTACCGGCGTCATGTACCGCTACCGCCTTCAACGCTTCGTAATTCAGCCGGAGGTGCTGTTTGCCGTTAAAGGGGGGTCGCTCCAAACCCAGCGCATCGGAACCTCTGATCGGAAAGACCGGGACACCCGGAAGAACAAGTATTACTACATTAGTGTGCCGGTGATGCTGGGCTACATCCCCACCGAGGGCCTGACGTTTCAGGCCGGGCCGGAGTTCAGCTACGCGATCAACGCGGGAAAACCGGGCGGCCCCGGTGCCAAAAACGACCTTGGCCTTGCCGTTGGAGCGCACTACGACTTCCTGGACATGCTCGACAAATTCAGTCTGCACGTCCGGTACATGCATGGTCTCACCAACGTGTCGCCGGAGCCGCTGGCTACCTACAAAAACCGGGCGTTGCAGGCATCAATTGTTTACAATTTGTATAAGAAAAAGAAAAAATGAGTTTTTGAGTTTGTGGTTTGTAGTTGGCTGACGCGAACACTGGATGCGTCAGCCAACTACAAACCACAAATTCAAAAACTACCTCTCCTATGCTCTCCCACTTCGGCATTATTCTGCTGTTTATCCTGGCCGCGTTTGCGTTCATCGGCGTCGTGCTGTTTGTGGCCCGATTGCTGCGCCCGCACCGCCCGAACGTCGAGAAAAACAGCACCTATGAGTCGGGGGAGGAGCCGGTGGGCAACGCCAATGTGCAGTTTAACATCCGGTTCTACGTAGTGGCGCTCGTGTTTGTGCTGTTCGACGTTGAGCTGGTGTTTCTGTTTCCGTGGGCTACGGTGTTCGGGCAAGAGCGGCTCATTCGCGAAACGGGCGGGCTGTGGGGCTGGTTCGCCCTGACCGAAGCCATTTTGTTCGTGGCGGTGCTGGCGCTGGGACTGGCCTACGTCTGGGCCAAAGGCTACCTCGACTGGGTAAGACCCCAACCGAAACTACCGACTATGGAGACAAAGGTGCCCCCCGCTTTATACCAGTCCGTAAACGACCGCTACCAGCGGTGAGACTGCTTATGCTACGTTGCCCGGTGCTGATAGTTACGCTGATTCTGTCCTGCTCCGCTACTGTAGCTGCTCAAAAGTTCTCAGTCGAAACCTACAAAGTACGGATCGTCACGCAGGCAGGAAATCGGTTCAGCGGGGTGCTTGACGATGTGACGGATCAGTATCTTTACGTAGAACACGCAAATCCAATACCCCAGAACCGTACCGCGAGATTTCCGCTCGCTGGTATCCGTAAAGTGACTGTTCGTTATAACCGACGCAAGAGTACCCTCGAAGGAGCAATTATTGGTGGCGGGCTTGCTGGTTTCGCAACGATTCGGTCCAGTAAGAAGAATGGGTTTCGTAGCCCAATTGTGTACGGCCTTAATTTAGCGATAGTCGTTGGTGCCGGAGCCGGAATAGGAGCGCTCATCGGGCGAAAAATTGGGCCAATCAGCCGCCGAATGATTCGACCCTTCGGACAAACACCCAACGAAAGGGCGGAAAGTCTGCGCCGTCAACTCCAACCGTTTACCTACGAATATCAGAATGACGTGCTGAACCGCGTGCCGCAATGAAACGTTGGCCTACCGTATCCATATTATACGCTTATGAACTCAGTCAGCGCATCTGACAAATCCGGTGAAGCCAGCGTCCTGTTGATGCGGTCTGAAGAACTCCTGAACTGGTCGCGGGAGAAATCGCTGTGGCCCATGAGCTTCGGGCTGGCTTGCTGCGCCATTGAGATGATGCAGGCCTTCGCGGCCAATTACGACCTGGAGCGGTTCGGCATTTTTCCACGCCCCTCTCCCCGGCAGTCCGACATCATGATCGTGTCCGGCACGGTGACTTACAAAATGGCCGACCGCATCCGGCGGCTCTACGAGCAGATGCCCGAACCGCGCTACGTGATTTCGATGGGGTCGTGTTCCAACTGCGGTGGCCCCTACTGGCAGCACGGCTACCATGTGGTAAAAGGCGTTGACCGCATCATCCCCGTCGACGTCTACGTGCCCGGATGTCCACCCCGCCCCGAAGCTCTGATCGACGGCTTTTTGAAGCTACAGGAAAAAATTCGGACCGAGCACCCGTTGCTGGGTAACAAAGAAGTTGTAGCTTCGGCCGATGACAAGCCCGATTTTGACAAGGCGTCGTCACCCTTCTGATGGCTATTCTGTCCGCTTCCTTTCGCCAAACGCTTGGCTTGCTTCGGCTCGTTGGGCTGCTCTACGGCATCACGCTCGTGCTGGTGCTGCTGGCCGCGTTGCCGCTTTATAATACGCTGAAGGTGGAGGACCAGAATTCACCGGCGTTTCTGAATTTGTTAACCGGTTTCGACTACACCGTTTTTTCGGACTTTATGCACCGCAGCGCACGGGCCATTAGTCCGCTGATGAGCGTGGGACGCTGGCTGGGTGTTCTGTACGTATTTCTGAGTGTGTTCGTGGCGGGTGGCATCCTGTCTCAGTTTGCGCAGTCGCCGGGGCTTCCCAGGGCCGTTCCGTTCCACATGACTACGTTCTGGGCTGCCTGTAGTCAGTACGCCGGTCGATTTCTACGGCTTTTCGGCGTTACGTTTCTCTTCGTGCTGGTTGGAGCGGGCATCTGGCTCGTTGCTGGTTCGCTGATCGGCACCCTACTCAGCGACACGCTGACTGAGCGGGGTCTGTTCTGGATCGGTCTGGTATTTTTCGGACTGTTCGTGCTGACGGCTACATTGCTGCTTTGCATTGGTGATTACGCCAAAGTGCTGATGTTTCGGGAAGATGAGCAGAACGCATTTCGGGCGTTTGGGCGGGCCGGGCGGCTCGTGTGGCGAAATCTGGGCGAAACCTACGGCCGCTACTGGCTGCTCATCGGAATCGGAACGGGCCTGTTCGGCATCTACTTTTTGGTCGATGACCTCATTACCATGCGCAACTGGCCCACAATCCTGATTATGCTCGTGGTGCAGCAGGCGTTGGTTTTCGCCCGCGTTGGCCTGAAAGTCTGGTCGCTGGGAACGGCTTATCAGGTCTATGAAACACTGCCCAAACCCGCGCCGGTTGCGCGAGTGACGCCAACATTTGAAACGCTGCCCACGTCTGAAGGCGTGAGCTGATATAGATCGCCGGTTAATCAGCCGGTATCAGTTCAGGATCTGTATCAGCCCTGTTCTCAAGCGATTCACGGTCACGTCTGTATCAGCCCACGCCTTCAGACGTGGGTTTCGTATTATTGTACTGTTTCCTTTAATTTGTCACATGGCCGTCCCTACCCTTTCTTCGTCCGAACCGCAAACAGCGCCGACCGGCTTGTTTAGCTTACCCGTGATCGTGGCCGCGCTCGGTTACTTTGTCGACATCTACGACCTGCTGCTCTTCGGCATTGTCCGGGTGCCGAGTCTCAAAGACCTCGGCCTCTCGCCCGATCAGATCTCGACGGTTGGCACCTCCATCATGAACTGGCAAATGGGCGGTCTGCTCATTGGTGGCGTGCTGTGGGGAATTTTGGGCGACAAACGCGGACGGCTGTCGGTACTGTTTGGCAGCATCATTACCTACTCCATTGCCAACATCGCCTGTGGGTTCGTCAGCCACGTAACCTTCATGGAACCAACGACGTACTACGCCCTGATGCGGTTCGTGGCGGGCATTGGGCTGGCGGGCGAACTGGGGGCGGGCATAACGCTCGTGAGCGAAGTACTGCCGAAGGAGAAACGCGCCATTGGTACGTCGCTGGTGGCGGGCGTTGGTCTATTCGGGGCCGTAGTGGCTTATTTTACCGTCAAACTCTTCGATTGGCAAACGGCGTTTTTCGTGGGTGGCGGATTAGGATTCGGCCTGTTGCTATTGCGGGTGGGCGTGGTTGAATCGGGCATGTTCAAAAACGTAACTGAGCAAACGGGCGTCAGCCGGGGTAATTTCTTCTCGTTCTTCACCAACGCCGACCGGTTTAGCCGCTACATCAAATGCATCGGCATCGGTCTGCCTACATGGTTCGTCATTGGCATTCTGGCAACGTTCAGCAATGAATTTGGCAAAGCACTGGGTATCGCCGAGGAAATTCAGCCGGGGCTGGCTATCATGTGGTGCTACGTTGGGCTGGCCGTGGGTGACCTCGCCAGCGGGTTCATCAGTCAAGCGCTGGAATCACGCAAAAAGGGCGTGGCACTGCTCATGGGCATTGCCCTGCTATTCAGCTTAGTTTATCTGTTCGTCGGCATCACGAGCGCAACGATGCTCTACGGACTGTGCTTAGCCATGGGGGTTGGCATCGGTTACTGGGCCATGTTTGTGACCATCGGGGCCGAGCAGTTCGGCACCAACATCCGCGCCACGGCCGCTACCACCGTTCCGAACATGGTGCGGGGCTTAGTCATTCCGATGACACTCTCGTACCAGGCCCTGAAACCATCCGTGGATATCGTCAACGCCGGAGCCATAGTAGGCTTGGTCTGCTTCGCCATCGGCTTTTATTCCATTCTGACCATTCCCGAAACGCACGGCAAAGACCTGGATTACTTAGAAGAATGAATTTGTAGTTTTTGGGTTTGTGGTTTGTAGTTGGCTGACGCGAACACTGGATGCGTCAGCCAACTACAAACCACAAACCCAAAAACTACAAACTCCATAACTCTTCACCGGTACAATGTCAGCTTTCCAACCAGTTTGTTCACCACTTTTTTGTCACCGTACAAACCCACGCCTAAATACACCAACTCATCATTGGCAACATCGGCTAACTGCTGCCGGTAGTCCTCGAATGTCCGGGCCGTTTGTGCTGGCTCCGATACGTTTGTAACAAGTAAACCGGCGTTTCGCGCACTGTCAGCAATTGCTTTAATCGCCGTGCGATCAGCTTTTAAGATGGGCATGGGCAACCACGACAATCCCAAATGCATCACACCAGAACCATCCGGTAAGCCCTCAGCAATCATGTAGGGCAGTTTATTACCCAGCGTTGCTCCCAGCAATGCACCGGTGTTAATTGCCAAACCAACCGGCAAGTCATCCGCAATGATAAAAGCCATTTTGACAAACTCCTGCATGTTAATTTCCATCCGAATATCAGCCCGGGCGTAGGGTGTTTCAACGCGGGGCACTTCCCGAAACCCCACGCGCTCGTACATCGTCAGGGCAGGTGTCAGCACCCGGTTGGATTCGAGCCAGACGGTTTTAACGCCGAGTTGCCGGGCATAATCGATAGCTGCTAAGCACAGTTTTTTACCAATACCCTGACCCTGAACGTTTGGAGAAACAGCCATTTTAGCCAGTTCAAAACCGGTTGCGCCCATATTAACCATCGCCACGCAGCCAACAACTTCACCATCGATCAGGGCAAAAAAAATCTGTCCGTCGTTAGGTAAAACGTGCGTTTCGGGCTGGTCAAGTTGTTCGAGGTCGTGCTGTTCAACAGTAAAAAACTGTGAAATCCATTCGACGTTCAGGCGTTTAAAATCGGGTTGGTAGCGGGGTTTGTAGGGAATTATGGATACGTCGTTCATTAGAATTGGGTTTATAGTTTGTGGTCTGTGAGTTTGTAGTTGCTGACGCATGAACCACAAACTCACAAACCACAAACTTTTATCACTTATTTAACTGATGCTGAACACGGTCGAAGAAACTCCGCTCGGCTAATTGCGCTTCCATTTCGCCGAGCGACAGTAGCAGATTGTGCGTCTGGTGGGCCATCATTTCCCGGTTAACCACGATGAACGCATCCCAAAGCGGTTGCAGGGTAGGCAGCATTGCCTGTCCGGTTTCGCTTAACGTCAGCAATCGCTTCCGACCATCCTGTTCCGATTTGGCCGAGACAATCAACTCCCGCTTCTCGAGTTCGTTGATAACCTGGATTACCGCCGGATGCGAAATACCTAATCGGTCGGCAATTTCCATGACGGCCACCGGCCCCTGCCGGGCAATAAGTACGAAAATGGTAGCCCAGCGGACATCAAAGTCTACCCCAAACTGCCGATACATTGCCGTGACGCCTTGCCAGTAGGTGTCACTTAGTCGCCGGAGCCGACTGGCAAGGGCCAGTTCGGCCATTTCAGCCATAAAATCCATAAACAGGTAAGTTATTACGTAAGTACTTACATAGTTAAGACAAAAATTAATACGCTCGTCACAGCACACACTATTTTTTATGAACGCCTGCTCAGTAAACTCTTACAATTTGAATAGGCATTTTTGCCGGAGTTCCGTAGTTTTGTACTTTACTAAGAAATCAAGTTGGCTTATGCGCTTTTATCCGGTAAGCGTAGGCCAATACATCTAAAAGCTATCGAATGCAAACTTCCACGTACGTCCCCTACAAGGTTAAAGACATTGCCCTCGCTGAGTGGGGCCGCAAAGAAATTCGGCTCGCCGAAGCGGAAATGCCGGGTCTGATGGCACTCCGCGCCGAGTTTGGCCCTCAACAGCCGCTTAAAGGTGCCCGCGTGGCCGGTTGTCTGCACATGACTATTCAAACGGCGGTGCTTATCGAAACGCTTGTTGAATTGGGTGCCGACGTAACCTGGTCGTCGTGTAACATTTTCTCGACGCAGGACCACGCTGCTGCCGCCATTGCTGCCGCCGGAATTCCGGTGTACGCCTGGAAAGGCATGACCGAAGAAGAATTCAACTGGTGCATTGAGCAAACGCTGTTCTTCGGCGAAGACCGCCAGCCGCTCAACATGATTCTGGACGACGGTGGCGACCTGACCAACATGGTGTTTGACACGTATCCTGAACTGATTCAGAACATCCGGGGCCTGTCGGAAGAGACGACGACGGGCGTTCATCGCCTGTATGAGCGCATGAAAAACGGCACCTTACACCTACCCGCCATTAATGTCAACGATTCAGTAACAAAATCGAAATTCGACAACAAATATGGTTGCCGCGAGTCGCTGGTCGACGCCATTCGCCGGGCAACGGACCTGATGCTGGCGGGAAAGGTAGCCGTTGTAGCGGGCTACGGCGACGTGGGCAAAGGCTCAGCCGAGTCGCTGCGGGGAGCGGGGTGCCGGGTGCTGGTAACGGAAATTGACCCGATCTGCGCGTTGCAGGCGGCCATGGACGGCTTCGAGGTGATTCCGATGGATGAGGCCGTACTCCGTGCGCAGATCTTCGTGACTGCAACGGGTAACGTCCGCATTATCAAAGACCGACACTTCCGGGCCATGAAAGATAAAGCGATTGTCTGCAACATCGGCCACTTCGACAATGAGATTGACATGGCATGGCTGAACGAGAACTACGGCCACAGCAAGAGTCAGATCAAACCGCAGGTGGACATGTACGAAATTGACGGCAAAGAAATCATCGTGCTGGCCGAAGGGCGGTTAGTGAACCTCGGCTGCGCCATGGGCCACCCCTCGTTCGTGATGTCGTGTTCGTTTGCCAACCAGACCTTGGCGCAACTCGAACTATGGGCCAACTCGGACAAGTACGAAAACAAAGTGTACGTACTGCCCAAGAAGTTAGACGAAAAAGTAGCGGCCATGCACTTAGCCCACGTGGGTGCCCGGCTTGAACCGCTGGAGCAGGAACAGGCCGACTACATCGGCGTAACGGTCGAAGGGCCGTTTAAATCAGAGATGTACCGGTATTGATAAATGTAAGATGTATGATATATAGCGCGGCTCCCTAAAACGGAGCCGCGCTTTTTGTTATAGTTATTGGTATTGAACAGCCAAACGGCTCGATCATAATCTTTCCATTAAATTTGACCACCCGAAAGTGCTCTCTGTAAAATTCGCTCCTATCTCTACCGGTCCGCCGGTGCGGTTTAAATGACTAATTTCCTATCCCTCGCCGACGTCGCTGACCTCGACGCCCTGATTCAGTCCGGCCGCGACGCCAAAGCCAATCCCTTCGCCGATCAGCACCTCGGTAAAAACAAAACCATCGGTCTGATTTTCTTCAATTCCAGCCTGCGCACTCGGCTGAGTACCCAGAAAGCGGCCCAGAACCTCGGTCTGAACGTGATGATGATGAATGTTGGTCAGGATAGCTGGGGACTGGAAATGGAAGAAGGCGTGTTGATGAACGGCGACAAAGCTGAACACGTCCGCGAAGCAGCCGCTGTCATTGGCCGCTACTGCGATATCATTGGTATCCGTGCGTTTGCCGAACTCAAAGACCGTGACCTGGACTACCGGGAGCAGGTTATGCATCAGTTCGCTAAGTACGCAGCCCGGGAACGCCGTCCGGTCCCTATCGTTAACCTCGAATCAGCGACGCGTCACCCGCTTCAGTCGTTGGCGGACTGCATCACTATTGACGAAGCGAAAACGGTACTGTCCGGCGCTCCGGGTCGGCCAAAAGTGGTGCTGACGTGGTTGCCGCATTTTAAGCCGTTGCCGCAGGCCGTAGCCAACTCGTTTTGCGAGTGGATGAACGCCCGCGCCAGTTCGGGCCATGTAGAATTCGTTGTGACTCACCCCGAAGGCTACGAACTTGCGCCCGAATTCATCGGCAACGCCCGCGTGATTTATGACCGGAACGAAGCTTTTGACGGAGCCGACTTTATCTACGGCAAAAACTGGTCGTCCTACAGAGAGTATGGTCAGGTGTTGACGCAGGACCCGGCCTGGGCCGTCACGATGGATGATATGGACCGGACCAATACCGGTAAGTTTATGCACTGCCTGCCCGTTCGGCGCAACCTGAAAGTATCCGACGCCGTCCTCGACAGCCCACAATCGCTGGTCATTGAGCAGGCCGCTAACCGGGAATGGTCAGCGCAGGCAGTGTTGAAAGAAATCCTGAAAAATTTGTAACCGCACCGGCGGACCGGCAGGGGAAGATGAATAACCTCACCATTATCAAAATCGGCGGCAACGTCATCGACAACCCGGCCTCGTTGAACCGTTTTCTCACGGCCTTCGCCCAACTGCCGGGCAGTAAAATCCTCATTCATGGCGGGGGGAAAATTGCGACGCAGGTGGCCGAAAAGCTGGGTATACCAACGACGATGGTCGATGGTCGGCGCATTACCGACCAACCCATGCTCGACGTGGTGACGATGGTGTACGGCGGCCTAGTAAATAAGCAGATCGTGGCTAAACTTCAGGCACTGACTGTCAATGCTATTGGCATGACCGGTGCCGATGCCAGTACGGTGCTGGCTCACAAGCGACCCGTCGGCGACATTGATTATGGGATGGTGGGCGACATTGACGAAGTTGATTCGGGGCAGATTCAGTCTTTTCTACGGCAGGCATTAACGCCCGTTTTCGCGCCCATTACGTACAGCCGGGCGGGAGACCTCCTGAACACCAACGCCGACACGATGGCCTCAGCCATTGCGGTCGATATGACACACCACAATGAGGTGACGCTGATCTACTGTTTTGAGAAGAAGGGGGTTCTATCCGACCCAGCCAACGACGACAGTGTCATTAGCCAACTGACACCTGCCCTCTACGCTGAACAAAAATCGGCTGGCACCATTAATAAAGGCATGATTCCAAAGTTAGACAATGCGTTCACTGCACTCAGCAACGGCGTTTCGCGGGTCATTATATGCCATGCCGATGAAGTGACGGCTGCCGTAGCCCAAGGGGCTGGAACAATGCTGGCGCTGTAATGCGGACTTCACGCGTGAGTAAAGTCATAAAAAAACGGGCTGAAGCCCGTATTACGCCTACTGTGGCTTTACTTCTCTGCCAGTAGCGTCACTACTCGTCGGACACCCATGAACCGGCGTTGGTAATAGTCGGCGTGGAGATAATCGTAGCGGACGCCCCCGCTCCAGGCCGAATGAATGAACTTGATCCGGTTGCCGACCACTTCAGTAATTAGCCCAACGTGACCAATTCGCGTCCCGCTGGCGCTGTGCCCTTTGAACAGAATCAGATCGCCGGGTTGGGCATCATTTTTATCAACCGCCTGACCAACGTGACCCTGTGCCGCGCTCGAATGGGGCAGCGATATGCCAAACTTACTGAAACAAAATCGGGTGAAGCCAGAACAGTCGAAACCGTGCGTGGTGGTGCCACCAGAACGGTAGCGGATGGCGAGGTGTTTCCGGGCGTAATTAATAACGTTACTTACGAGCGGAATTTTAGCGTAAAAACTTTCTTCATCGGATGTTATGGCGGGTTGAGTGTTTGCTACGGTGGGTACATTCTGAGCTTGAAGGCAGCTAAACGAAACAGCAGCAAATGCTGTCAGGAGCATTTTCTTCGTCATAAAAATGGGTTAAAGGCAGGTTAGGTTCCATAAAAATAGGTGTTCGGGCGTTGGCTGCCAAACAAATGGGGAAATAAATCCACGATCAACTCCGCTGATATCACGTGCCAATCCGGTCAACGTACTGAAAATAAGTCCGGTAAGATAGGGATTGGTACATAATAAAAAGACCGTCACCAATGCCCCTGCGTGTTCAGGTAGGCGATGATGACGGTCGTTAAAGAGACTTCAGCCGACGGCGGATTTAGAACCAGCCAGCTCCCGCAATGCGGAATGGCCAGGGAATTGACGCCAGAATCAACAGCAGGCCAATTCCATAAAAAATGCCGATGAGCCGTTGCTTCGTTACGGCGTCGGTGGCGCGTTTTGACCGGGAGTAGCCGATGGTAACCAGCACAATGGCAATCAGCATCCCGGCGGTGTGCTCGACGGTATAGAACCGGTACAGCTTTTCACTCAGCAAGTTAAGATTCACTTTGGGGCTAATAAAAAACAACACTAAGCCGATGAGTAACTGCGTGTGAACAGCAATCAGGGTAAACAGATACAGTTTACGGTTGCCATCGGTGTAGCCACTACGGCCCTGCCATTTGCCAATAGCTACGACTACAGCAACTACAAGCAGGATAAGAGCAACCCAGCGCAACCCTGAGTGAGCGTGTACTAATCCAGAATACATACGGGAAAACGTTTTTTGCGAACGAGTTGGTTTATTGGGCAAAGAAACAACCAAATGCCCAACTTACACCGCTAATCGGTTGTTTGCCCGGTATGATTCTTTACAACACAACCTACAGCGTTGCGCTTGAAGCCGGACCGAATTGGCTGGATTGGATGAAAACCATTCACCTACCGGCCGTGATGGACACTGGTCTTCTTGTTGGCCACAAAGTATTACGACTCCTGACTGAACTGGATAATGGGGGCGTCACCTACTCGGTACAGCTAAATTTCGGCACAATGGCCGACTATGAAACGTATCAGGCTAAGCACGCCGATGCCATGCAGCGACAAATTCAGCACCGCTTTGGTGGGCAGTATGTTTCGTTCGACACGCTGCTGGAAGAGGTTTAAGGGAATGATGAATGATGAACGATAAATGCGCCCAGAAGGAGCATCATGCATCATTCATCATTCTCTTAGAGACTGTTAGCAAAAACGCGGGGAGCAGGATTAGGTTGGAGGCCATGCCCATCAGCAATGTGATGGAGACTAAAATACCCAGCGCTACGGTGCCCTGAAACGTGGAAGCCGTGAAGATGGCGAAGCCCGCAAACAGGATGATGGCCGTGTAGAACATGCTGATTCCTGTGTAGCGGATGGTTCGGGAGATAGCTTCGTCGACGGTCAGCTTGCCCGAGCGCAGTTCATCGCGGTATTTGGTGATGAAATAAATCGTGCCGTCGGACGAGATACCGAACGCAATGCTGAAAATAAGGATGGTTGACGGTTTGAGATGAATGTCGAACAGCCCCATAATCCCCGCTGTGACAATAAGCGGCACCACGCTCGGCAGAATCGCAATCAGGCTCAGCCGGACGTCGCGCAGGAGAATGACCAGGATAACTGACACCAGCACAATGGCCAGTACTGTGCTCTCCGCTAAGTTTTTCAGCAGATAATCATTGCCTTTCGTGAACACCACACTGTTGCCCGTGATTCTGACGTCGTATTCCTCATCGGGTGCCACGCGTTTGCCGGTGGTGCGGTCAACGTTGAAAATCTCGTCGGCTTTGGGCTGAAGTTCATTCAGAAGCTGGGTCGTGCGCACGGTGCCGACGTCGGGCATTTGAAAGCTGACGCGGGTGTAGCGCCGGGTGCTGTCTAAATACGCCTTAAAGTTGGAGGCTGTGTTGTTGTTCTGACCAGGTTGCTGCTTGGGCAGGTAAGCCGCTAACCGGCTCAGTTCAAGGGCGCCGGGCAGGGCATAATATTTTGAGTCGCCACCGCGGTAGCTCTGGTAGAAAAACTTGACCGCTTCCACCAGCGACAGGGGCCGCGTAAACTCGCCGTATTTGCTGAACTCGCGTTCCAGGAGTCGTATTTTGGTCAGCGTTTGGGGCGTCAGGACCCGGCCGGGGCGCTTCGTATCAATGCTCACCTCAAACGGCATTACCCCCTTAAACCGGCTTTCGATGAATTTGAGATCCGTGTAGATCGGGTCGTTCTTGGGCAGGTCATCGACCACGTAGCCAATGGCGTTGATGCGCAGGGCACCAACAGCGCCCAGTATGGTCACGACAGCAATAAAGGTATAAATGGCGGTTCGGCGGTGACGCACAAGGTCGTCCACCCACCTCAGAAATCCATTTATTTGCCGTCGGTCCAGATGCCCGCGCTGCTTCGGCGAAGGCGTTGGCAAGTAATTAAAGATGATGGGAATCAGCACCAGCGAAACGACGAAGGTGGTCATGATACCGAACGCAGCCACCAAACCGAACTGGAGCAGCAGAGGGCTGGCCGTGAAGTAAAAAACGAAGAAACCGATGCTGGTCGTAACGTTGGCAAAAAATGTCGTCTCGCCCACTTTACTGGTTGCAATGGTCAGCGCATCGGCTTTGGTGCGGCCTGCATTTAGTTCTTCGTGGTAGCGGTTGAGCAGGAAAACGGCGTTTGGTACGCCAATGACAATAATTAGGGGCGGAATCAGGCCGGTGAGCAGCGTAATGTCGTAGCCGAGCAGCACTAAGTAGCCCGTTGCCCAGACGCACCCCACCGCCACCACCGACAGGGCGATCAGCACGACCGTCAGCGACCGGAAGAAGTAGAACAAAATCAGGGCCGTAACCAGAAACGCCAGACCCATGAACAGGCTCATTTCCTGACTGACTTTAGCCGTAAACTCGGTGCGGATGTAGGGCATTCCCGACAGATGCACGGGCAACCGGTGCGCCGTGCCAAACGAATCGGCTACCGCTTCAACGCGCCGGACAATGGCAATCCGGTTCTTTGTGTTAAGTTGCTTTTGATCGAAGGTGACGGCCATCAGGTGCGCCCGGCCACTGCTGTCGCTCACCAATCCCCGGTAAAACGGTAGCCGCGCAATGCGGTCCCGGACACTGTCAACGCCCGCCTGCGTGGTGAGTGGGCGCGGCACCAGCGGCACAATGCGGAAGGTCTGCGCGGTGTCGTCGCGGACGATGTCGTACAGGTTGGCGTTGGCCACCACATCTTTGATCCCGTCGATGCGTTTGATCGTCTGGCTTAGGGCGAACCAGTCCCGGAAGAAACCAAGCCGGTACATACTATCGGACTCGATGCCCAGCACCATCACATTGCCATCCTGCCCAAAATGGGACTTAAAGGCTTCGTACCGCTGGTATTCGGCATCAGTAACGGGCAGGATTTTGGCTAATTCGTAGGAGAGTTTAACCCGACTGGCCTGGTAGCCCATGAAGGCTGTACTGAGCAGCACAACGACCAACAGAACAACTCGATTGGAGAGAATAAACGAAGCAACACGGTTCCAGAACATCGGGCGGCAAGCGCAATATAAAAGCGCAAGTTAGGAGAAAAAGAGAGGGCAAGCAGCATGAAGGGAATTTTGTACGATACGTAGTTTATCAACAGATTGTATTGTTAAAATACTGTTTTATGTAATAAAATTCGTTTTATAGTTAACAATACTCTATTATACTGTCGATTTACATCGTTTTACCAAACAAAACTGCCTTAATTTAGCTTATGGTAGGTAACACCGGTGAGTGAGTAACGGGAGCCAATGGCTCATTGGTGGGGATTGAATAACAGCCCATTGCACTATGAAGACACTAACCACCTCTACCGAATCACTGGAGTATAATGGACCGGACACAGCGCTGTGGACGCACAATCCTAAAAATGTAGCGTTCATTGGCGATTACCTGCCCCGCCAGTGCGGTATTGCCACGTTCACCGGCGATCTCTACAAATCCTATAACTCGTTCATCCCCAAGTCGAATGCGCTGGTTGTCTCCGTCAACGACACGCCGGATGGGTATGATTACCCCACCGAAGTTCGGTACGATTTCTACCAGCACGATCAGGAAGCCTATCGCCGGGCGGCCGAATTTCTGAACTCGAAAGACACCGATGTGGTGTGCCTGCAACACGAATACGGCATTTATGGCGGACCGGCCGGGAGCTACATCCTGACGCTGCTGCGTAATCTGACAATGCCCATCGTTACCACGTTTCACACCATTCTGAAGACGCCGGACGAGAACCAGTTGCTGGTGCTTAAGAGCATCGCCGATCTATCGTCGCGGGTGATTTGCATGTCGGAGAAAGGCCGGGATTTTTTGATTAACGTCTACGAAATTCCCGAAGACAAGATCGACCTGATACCGCACGGTATTCCCGACATGCCCTTTGTAGACCCGCATTTTTACAAAGATAAGTTTGGCATGGAGGGCAAGCAGACGCTATTGACGTTTGGCCTGCTTTCGCCCAACAAAGGCATCGAAAATGTGATCCGTGCCTTGCCGCGCATCGTCGAGCAGTTCCCGAACGTAGTCTACATGGTGCTGGGAGCCACCCACCCGAACCTGTTGAAGAACGAAGGCGAAGTATACCGCGACAGCCTGAAAAAATTAGCCGCCGACTGTGGTGTCCGCGATCACGTGCGGTTCTACAACCAGTTTGTCGAACTGGACGACCTGCTCGAATACCTCGGCTCGGCCGACATTTACGTCACGCCCTACCTCAACCCGGCGCAGATAACGTCCGGTACGCTGTCCTACGCATTCGGCTGCGGCAAAGCGGTGGTATCCACGCCCTACTGGCACGCCGAAGAACTGCTGGCCGACGGGCGGGGTGTACTGGTGCCGTTTAGCAATTCGGAAGCCGTGGCCGACCAGATTATTAACTTACTTGTGGATGAGCCGACGCGCCATGCCATGCGCAAACGGGCCTACTTAGTGGGTCGTGAGATGATTTGGGAGCACGTCATTCAGCAATATGCCGATTCGTTTGCTCAGGCGCGACAGGAGCGGATGAGCACCATCAATAGCCATTCGCCCTACGCCATGGGTGGGCACGGCAGTGCGACATTTAAGCTCCCCACCCTCCGGCTCGATCACCTGTTTCGCCTAACCGACTCGACGGGTATTGTGCAGCACGCCCGGCACCACCTGCCGTTTTATGAGGAAGGCTACTGCGCCGACGACAACGCCCGCGCCCTGATTCTGGCCCTGATGCTTCAGGAAACGGGGCTGGGCGACCGAAAGCTGGCGCAGGCTGCCGACAATTACTGTGCGTTCATTAATCACGCCTATACCGAAGAGCACCGGCGTTTTCGCAATTTCATGAGCTATGACCGGCGCTGGCTCGAAGAGTTCGGCTCCGACGACAGCACCGGCCGAACAATCTGGGCACTGGGCACCTGCATTGGCCGCGCTGCCGACCGCAATACGGTGACCTGGGCCATGAGCCTGCTCGAAAAAGTGCTGCCCAGCGTGGTACACATGGCGTCGCCCCGGTCGTGGGCGTTTGCGTTGCTGGGTATCTACGAATACCAGAAAAAGTTTAACGACGACCGGCTGGCCAAAACCATTCAGCGGCAGTTGCTCGACAAACTCATGTTCCGTTACTCCGAGACGGCTACCGAAGATTGGCCCTGGTTTGAGGATACACTCTCCTACGACAACGCCGTAATGGCTCACGTACTGATCCGGTCGGGCGATGAGCGCTTAGTGCAGATTAGCCTGACATCGCTGCGGTGGTTGGTTAAATTGCAAACGGCTGAGCGCGGTCATTTTCAACCTATTGGCTCTAACGGGTTTTACCCCAGAGGGAAGGCACGCGCCTATTTCGATCAGCAGCCGCTGGAAGCACAGAGTACGATTTCGGCCTGTTTAGCCGCTTTGGCCGTAACGGGCGATGCGGAATGGCACCGCATTGCGATTCGTGTTTTCAAATGGTTCACTGGCCTGAACGACCTCGGCCTGCCGCTCTACGACCAGCAAACGGGCGGTTGCCGCGACGGACTACACATTGACCGCGTCAACAAAAATCAGGGTGCCGAATCAACCCTGTCCTACCTGCTGGCATTAGCCGAACTGTATAACACGCAGAAACAACGCACCGAAACGAAAGCGGTGAACGTAACACTTACGTCACTGGCGGAAGGGTAGGAAATAAGTAGTAAGTGTGTAAGTGGCAAGTGAGTAAGTGGCTGGCGCGAGACCTATTTGCGCCAGCCACTTACTCACTTGCCACTTACACACTTACTACTTACCCCATTTTTATCTTGCTTTCGGCGTTTGGTTCGTTCTATTTTGTGTTATTAAAAAACGCCGTAATTAGATCCAATGAGTATAAGAGCTACCCGGACCGGTATTGTTCTCCGGCCCGACCCTACCCGCGTGCTATTCCGTCCGTTTGAATTCGGCAGCACAACCCGCACCCTGAAGATTATTGCCCGCGTTGGTTCGATGTCCGACGACGAAGCTGACCAAAAACTCAATGAAGTGATTCGCGAGTTTGGCGGTCGTCACCACAAACTCGAACGGTTTCTCCTACAGCGGTTTGAGCAGATTAAAACCCATTTACTGACCGACGAGCCGCTGACGGTGGAGCGCAAACTGCTGTTGGGGGCGTATTTTACGATGGAATATTCGCTCGAATCGGCCGCGCTGTTCAACCCGTCGATGATCTGGCACCCCGATCAAACCAACGTGCCGCCGGGGTTTAAACGATTCATTCTGAGTTTGCGGGCAACGGGGGAGGGACACGTTTCGTCCATCTCGTTTCGGATGGGCTACATTGACGAAGAAGGCAAAATTGTACTTCGCAAGCCCTCGCGCTACGTTACCGCGCCCGACATTGTTCAGAATCACCGGTTTAGCCGGGCGCAGTTTCAGCGCAAACTGTACGAACTGCGGTTGGAAAACAGCATTCAGGAGAAAATGATGGCGGGTTTGGACGAGGAGTTTAGCCTGACCGAACTCGAAGCGCAGATTAAGCGCGTTTCGGCTCAGTATCGCTACAACGCTGAGTACGAAACCATTGCCAGTGGCCTGTTGGCGTTAGCCAAATCGAACTACGAAATCAATTTCGACGACGACCAGAGTTTAGACGAACGGTGCATTTTCCCGACCTCGCCGAACGAAACGAATGGCATCGAAGACGCCCGGTTTGTGCGTTTTACCGACGACGATGGCGAGGTAACGTATTATGCCACGTACACGGCCTACAACGGTAAAGTAACGTTTCCGCAACTGCTCGAAACCAGGGATTTCACCCATTTCAGTGTCAGTACGCTCAACGGGGCCGAGGTATCCAATAAGGGTATGGCGATGTTCCCGCGCAAGATCAACGGGAAATACGCCATGATTTCGCGGCAGGACGGCGAAAACATCTACCTGATGTACTCCGATGATCTGTATTTCTGGCAGACCAAGGAGCTGATCTTGAAACCAACCTACCACTGGGAATACGTTCAATTAGGTAACTGTGGGTCGCCCATCGAAACGGAAGCGGGCTGGTTAGTGCTCAGCCACGGCGTTGGGCCGATGCGGAAGTATGCAATTGGCGCGTTTCTGCTCGATTTAAACGACCCCAGCAAAGTCATTGGTCGCACAAAGGAGCCAATTCTCAGCCCCGAAGAAAATGAACGCGAGGGCTACGTACCAAACGTTGTGTATAGTTGTGGCGGTTTGGTGAGCGGCCATGAACTCATTATACCTTACGCCATGGCTGATTATGCCAGCAGTTTCGCGACGGTGAATGTGGATGAACTGCTGGCCGAACTGACGGGGAAGCAGGAGACAGCGGACTTGGTGGCACAGTGACGAAAATAGTTTGGTATAACAAAAAACGCGGTCCATTAACGGGCCGCGTTTTTTGTTATACCAAACTATGAGTAGAAATCCGTAATGCAGATGTATGAAAAGTTGAGTAATTAAATAACGACTACTCAAACTATTGCAGTGAATACTTAAGTAAATATAACTAATCTAATAAGTGATGTCATAAGAGATAGCGTTCATGTCTTAGTCAAAAATACGGTTTAGGCAGAGATAGTAGTAAGCGGAGCGGGAAACAAAATGTTGGTCATGGGAAACTACTCAATCACACAAATACAAGCAATAAAGCTGATTTTCAGCGTGATACAAACCAAGAAGATAGAATAGTTTGTTCTTTTCTACATTATCTACTGATAATTCTGTGGAACAGATAGACTACAAAATTTTGCGATATAGAAATTTTTGCACAATTTTGATATTAGTTTTATTTCTTAATCTAACATTTATCAACGCAAACTCATTTATGAAAAAACTTTTAATGGTGCAGTTTCTACTGCTCCTATTCAGTATTCCGGTGCTGGCTCAGGATGTGGCCATCACGGGTAAGGTTGCGTCGGCAGAAGACGGGTCGGCCCTCCCCGGCGTCAACATCGCAGTGAAAGGTACATCGCGCGGCACCAGTACAAATGCAGAAGGCACGTACCAACTTAACGCTCCAGCGGGTTCGACGCTGGTCTTCAGTTTCATCGGCTTCACTACGCAGGAAGTAGCCGCTGGTAACCGGACAACGGTTGATGTGCGGCTGGTAACGGACGCGGCTCAGTTGCAGGAAGTTGTCGTGACCGCACTGGGCATCAAACGGGATGCTAAATCGGTTTCGTTTGCCACGCAGCAAATCAACCAGGAGCAGCTACAGGTAGTTCGGCAACCCGACGCCGGTAATGCGCTGGCTGGTAAAATAGCGGGTCTGCAGGTGCTTAGCCAGGCCGGTTCCAAATTGGGTTCCGGGGCGGTGGTTCGTATTCGGGGGGCAGCTTCGTTGGTCGACAAGAATCCGTTGTACGTTGTGGATGGAACACCCATGACGGGCGATGCGGATACACCACCTTCGCTGGACATCAATCCCGACGATATCGAAAACATTTCGGTGCTGAAAGGACCCAACGCAACGGCTCTTTACGGGCAGCGCGGGGATGCGGGGGTAATTGTGATTACGACCAAAAAAGGATTGAACCGCAAAGGCATTGGCGTGGACATCAACAGCACCACAACCTTCGATCAGGTAAACGTTATTCCAAAGTATCAGAACGAGTATGGCGGAGGAGGTTCGGCGGAGTTTCGCACGTTTACGTGGGCGGCTGGCAATCCGGTCGAATGGCAAGCCCTCAACGGGAAGCGATACCACGATTATTCGGACGACGCGTCATGGGGACCGCGTATGGACGGGGGCGAATACATTCCCTGGTACGCCTGGTATCCGGGCAACCCCTACTCGTTCCAGACGGCCCCTTACACGGCTCAGCCCGACAACGTTCGCAATTTCTACAACACCGGCCGGACCCTCAACAATGGCGTCAGTCTGCGGGCGGGTGGTACGGGGTATAACATGCGGCTGTCATTTAACAACCTCGATCAAACGGGCGTACTGCCCAACACCTCACTCAAGCGGAACTACATCACGGCGGCTACGACCTTCGACCTGGGGAAGAACCTGACGGCCGGTCTGAACCTGAACTACACAACCGAGCGCTTGGGCGGTGAGTTTGACGATGCTTACTCGAACCTGTCGGGATCGGGGTCGTTCAACCAGTGGTTCCACCGCGACCTGGACATGAGCAAGCTGCGTGAACTGCGGGGCTTCAAAACGCCCACGGGCGCCTTTGCCAGTTGGAATCACAACAACCCCACGGCCACAACCAACTTTAATACGCTCAACTTCAACCGGGGTAATTACTGGTATAACTGGTACTCGTATTTGGATAACATTGATTTCCAAAACAACCGCGACCGGATTTTTGGGGACGTGAACTTAGCGTATAAGTTCAACGACCACTTCCGGGTGCAGGGCTGGCTGCGCCGGAATCAGCGCAACACCAACTACGAGAACAAAACGCCGAACGTGCTGGAAATTAGTGCCGCGCAAACCGGGTTGAAAGCCGAGTATGAGACGGGCCAAATTACGGACCGGGAGGACAACTACGAGTTTCTGGCGTCTTACGACGATGCGTTTGGCGACGACTTCACGCTGAGTGCCAACGTGGGCGGCAATATCCGCGATAACCGGTATACCAGCGTTATTTTGGCTACAACAGGCGGCCTGTTCGTACCGGATCTCTACACGATTGGTAACTCAATTGGAACGGCCAGTCAGACCAATAACCGCTACACTAAAACGGTACGCAGTATCTACGGGCGGGCTTCGCTGGGCTGGCGCGACCTGGTGTTTTTGGAGGTAACGGGCCGTAACGACTGGAGTTCGGCGCTGCCTGCTGACAATAACTCGTATTTCTACCCGTCGGTGGGGGGCAGCTTTGTGTTTTCCGAACTGACCCGGACTGCCCTGCCCTTTCTGTCGTTTGGTAAGCTGCGCGGAAGTTGGGCGCAGGTGGGATCGGACCTGAGTCCGTATCAGTTAGCCCTTACCTACCAGGTTAATCAGTTCAAATACGGCAATACGAACAGCCTGATTACGACCCCCAACCTGCTGACCAACGCCAACATTATTCCGTCGTTGTCGTCGGCTTTTGAAGCTGGGGTTGACCTGCGCTTCCTGCGGAACCGGGCCGGTCTGGCGTTTACATACTACCGCGAGAACAAGATCAACGAAATTCTGAACGTGGACGTAACAACGGTCAGTGGCTTTCAGCAGCAGGTTATTAACGCGGGCCGGATTGAGCGTAACGGCATCGAGATTCAGTTGGACGGTAAGCCCATTGTCGGCAAAGACTTCAACTGGGACGTGACGCTGAACTTTGCCCGTAACAATTCGCGGATCATTAGTTTAGCACCGGGCGTTAACTCGATTCAGGCTACGTCGTCGACGCCCTTTGGCGCTATCAATCAGTCGTACTCGACCAATGACCAGTTCGGCTATTCGTACGTTATTCACTCGACTGGTGTGGATAATGGCGGTAACAACCGCTGGGGTCAACTCCGGGGAAATGGCATCGTATATAACAACGGTCAGCCGGTGTTGAATGACGATGGTACGTACCAGTTTGCGCCAAACCAGTATTTCGGCTCCGTACTACCTGATTTCACCGGTGGTTTCGTAAACACACTGCGGTACAAGAACTTCGCGCTGGGCCTGAGCCTCGATTTTCAGAAAGGCGGTAAGTACTTCTCGCTGTCCAACTTCTGGGGTACCTACTCGGGTCTGTACGCTGAAACGGCTGCCATTAATGAGAATGGCAAAAACGTCCGCGACGACGTAGCCGACGGGGGTGGTGTTCGGGTGCGGGGCGTCAGCGAAGCTGGCGAAGCGGTGGATACTTACGTCCCTGCTTACGACTACTACCACCAGTTTGGCAACAACAGCATTATCGACAACTCGGTGTTCAGTGCTTCGTACGTAAAATTGCGCGAGGTGAGCCTTGGCTACACCCTACCGCTCAAGCCGAACAAGTACATTCAGGGGGTTAATGTAAGCGTTGTGGCCCGGAATCCGTGGTTGATCTACGCAGCCAATCCAAACATCGACCCCTCAGAACTGGCCGACCGCTTCGGCGAAAATGGTCAGCAGCCGGGCACCCGTTCGCTGGGTTTCAACGTCCGTTTAAGTTTCTAACATAAACCTGTCAGCGTAACCTGATTAATCAGGTTACGCTCCTAATTCAAACAAAATGACTACCAGTAGAAATAGATTATTGACGCTTAGTCTGCTGACAGGATTGAGCTTGATGGTGGGTTGCAGTGATTTTGGAAATCAGAATGTCAACCCCAATTCCGCCGTCACGCCCGTGACGTCGGCTCTGCTGACGGAAGCTATACTCGGCGTTCCACCCACGACGCCCACGGGTGCCCTGCTGGAAGGCATTGGCGGTCGGCTGACGGTGCTTGATCCCGAACCCCGTCTGTTTGTGCAGTATTGGTCGGAGAGTCAGTATCCGGAGAGTTCTCAGTATTCCACCACGTTTTCTGACTGGTTCCGGTATTACTCGGTTACGTTGCAGGACCTGCAAACGATTATCGATTACAACACCGACGAGTCTACGAAGGCATACGTGGCCCAGTTTGGCTCCAACAACAACCAGTTGGCCGTAGCCCGGATTTTGAAAGCCTACATGTTTTCTGTCATCACGGATCGCTGGGGCGACGTGCCGTATTTCGACGCGCTGAAGAAAAATACACAGGTAAAATATGATCCGCAGCAGGCTATTTACGCCGATCTGTTCAAGGAGTTGAAAGAAGCCAGCGCTCAGTTCGACACGGGTAAAGCATTTGATGGCGACATTGTGTTTGCGGGTAGTGCGGCTAAATGGAAAAAGTTTGCCAACTCGTTGCGGATGGTGCTAGCAATGCGCCTGACGAAAGTTGACCCGACTACGGCGCAAACCGAATTTACCGCAGCTTACGGCGACGCAGCGGGCTACATTAGCACCAACGCCGATAACGCAATCATTAAGTTCACAGACGTTAACCAGTTTCGTAACCCCGACAACGCTCTGTTCGATGGGCGCAGCGACTATGGCGTCAGCGACGTGCTGGTGGATAAGCTGAAAGCGCTGAGCGATCCGCGTCTGCCCGCCTACGCTACCCCATCAGAGAACGGCGATTATAAAGGGCTGCCCTATGGCTTAACTCGCGAGTTGTTGATTAATTATACCAATGACAACCCTGACTACGCGCTGCCCAGTGTACAAGTGCTGGCCAAAACGCAGCCCAGCTACGTCATTACGGCGGCTCAGATGTTGCTGGCTAAAGCCGAAGCGGCTGCCCGTGGCTGGATCTCTGCCGATGCCGCGACTGCCTATAATGATGCAATCCGGGCATCGTGGGAGCAGTGGGGCGTGTATAATGCCGCTGCGTTTGCTGCCTACACGGCCAGTGCGGCTGTTGCCCCGACAGCGGGCGACATACTGGCCAAGATTGGCGACCAGCGCTGGATTGCCCTGTATCCAAACGGTACGGAAGCCTGGTCGGAATGGCGCCGGACGGGCTACCCCGATCTGAAGCCTACGCAGTATGCCGTTAATGACAGCAAGCAGATTCCCCGTCGGTACGGCTACCCAAACACGGAGCCTACCCTGAACACGGGCGCGTATGAAGAAGCAGCCGGTCGCCTGCAAAACGGCGACAAAACAAACTCCCGCGTGTGGTGGGATAAATAGTAAAATACCCAATATATTCATCCCCGCTTCCGAACAGAAGCGGGGATTTTCATGTCCAAAATTGCAGTTTGAGAAAATCAGGTAAGACTATGCAGAATGGCTGGAGAACGTTGAGCAACGGGAATTACGCGACTTAAGTAACCCTGGGCAATCCATAAAAAAAGCGGGCCAACATCGTCAGCCCGCTTTTTGCATTACGCTTTATCCAACTATTAAAGGTCTATATATGGGATTGCCGAACGGGCTACCTCTATTAAATCAATTGATGTGCTGCAACGTACTACAGGCAGCGGGTGGAAATAAATCTTACCAAAACTTGAGCTAAACCGCTACGCCGGACCCACGTACAATCCTTTTAAAAATCAAATTACAGCAAAATCAGTGTTTCGTCAGATGCACGGCTGCCTTAAGTATATTATTCGGTAGTTAAATTGATTTTTCGGTAGGTAGGACCCCTTTGCGCGGGCTATTGTAAAGACAGATACACCTGAGTAAAGTGCCGACGAAGCTGAGATGGTGCACCATTTCTACCCACAAACTTTTTGGTGGAAACACAGTTATTCCATGCAGTTAACCGACTCAACCCCATGGAAAACGAGAAAGACGTAGAGCGCGAGGACGCGCAGATCATAGGCCGCACCGAAGGCCCGTTTGGCTCCGATGATGCCGATGCTGACCTGATCGTGCAGGACAATAAGAACCGGGATGTCATCCAGAACTCGGCCAACGGCCTTGACAGTGTGCAGGTGCGGGGCGGGCAGGACGGCCGCAACAACCGGGGCCTTGGTGGCATGGACATGGATGGCAAAAACGGCGTGTTACGCATGGGCGATCAGGACGACAGCGCTATGGATGTAACCGACGAAGCCATCAGTAACGCGGCTGCCAGTGAAGGTCAGACGAAAACTGCCATGGTAGACGTAACCACCAGCGGACCCGATGACTATGCGTCGGCCGATAAAGTTGGTGTGCCAAATGCTCAGAAAGCAGCCAAGGAGCAGGATGACGCCGATGAAGATGAGGCAATTACGGATGAGAAGGAACAGATCGAACGGGAAGAAGACGTCGCCGAAACCGGAACAGACCTCAACAACCAGCCTTCTTACTAATCAAATGAACAATGGTTAATGTATAATGTGCAATGAACATTCCCTGCATTATCCATTTTGCATTCTTCATTAACCATTACTCATCTAAACCAATCAACGTTATGAGCGTAAGCAGCAACTCCCGCAAAGAAAGTACTGAGTCCAACGCGGCTCAGCAAATGCACAGCACAATGGGTATTCATCCCGAACTGGCGCAGTTGAATGATAAAAACTTAGAAAACGATCTGCCCTCACGCGTGGCCGACAGCGGCAGCGTCGATGTGCCGGGCGACGCTGCGGACGCGAAAACGCTGGCGGCTGAAACCGACGACGACACGAGCGGCCGCGTTTCGGTTACGCAGTCGTCGTTACCTGCCGATGCTGAAGATGCATCGACTGATGAAGATAACCCGATGATCGCCTACCGACAGCCCGCCGATTCGCTGACGGAAGACGACAAAGTAGCCGACGCCGACTGGAATAGAAGTACGAGCGAAGGTGCCATACCCGCAACCCGCGTTAACGAGCCAGACCGGACGCTGGGCAATTCGTAGGCTGTTCTCAGAGCGCGCACAAAAAGGCGAATCCACGTGGATTCGCCTTTTTTGTGCGCGCTCTGAGAACAATCTAATTTAAGTAACCAATCCGTTTATCATCCTACTAACTGGCGAAACGGTGCTACCCGATTTTGAACTACCCCTAAGCGACAGGCTCTGACCCGTGTTTATGCTTCCAAAAGCAGCAACAGTCGGCTGTCTCCGACCGGGCGTTGTTGCTTTTTTGCGAAAAACTTTCGTAAAACCACAAACGCTTTCTACATTTAACCTCCTTCGTTTCACTACCTCTGTCCATGCGTTTCCCGCTGTTGCTGCTCCTGCTGATCCTATCGCCCCTGCTCTGCCCGGCGCAGCAGACGGCGATTGATACGCTGCACTGGAGCGCAACTCGTCGGCTGCAACTATCTGACTTTCACGCGCCTAAACAATCCGGTCTGGGTGGTTCAGAATTTTACTACCAGATTGGTTACGACGTGCGTCCAACGATCCCCGGTAATCCACCCGCCATCGACGCGTATTGTCTGATGTTTCGGAACCTGTCGCGGGTGTCGGAAACGGCCAATAATGAGCGAACATTAGCCTACAATCAGGTCCTGTTCGATCTGGTCGAGATTTATGCCCGGCAAATGAAAGCTCAACTCATTGCGCTGAAGGCCGACCGTCGGTTTAAGCCGCAGGCCAAACAGATTGAGTACCTCACCAACGCCAAACTCGGAGCCGAAGTAAACCAGTTTCGGTCGGAGACGGGCGGGGGCGACGACCTCGGCGTCCTACAGCGCTGGCAGCGGCAAGTGATTCAGCGGCTCTACGACGTGCCGGACTTAGTAACGACGTTCCGGCCCGCCAAAATAGGCCTGGGTGTTCTGGTTGGCGGGAGCATGCTGGCACCAACGGGTGCATTAACCCAGATTCTACCCACGCAGACCGGACTCGTATACGGCGTTGACCTTGCCATTGGCCGAACCACCGTGCTGCTCCACTTAAGTCACCACAACACGACCCTGCGAACCGGCTTTACCGAACATGACCAGGAATGGGCGGCCGACATGCGGGTTCGGACTACCTTAGCCGACGTTGGGTTTGGGCGGACCCTCTACGATGGTGCCCGCAGCCGACTGCTTCCTTTTATTGGCTATCGACTACTGGACCTGTCGCCCCGCGACCGCAATGATGAGCGCTATAAAGGGTTTTCGCTAACAGGCCACATGCCCACGGCGGGCCTGATATGGGATGTTAAGTTTGGCGGTAACGCCAACCGACCCGACCGGGTGGTGGATCGTTTCGGGTTCGTGCGGACCAAATTATCCCTTAGTCCCGTGTTGGCTCCTAAGCCTCTGTCGGGTGGTTTGATTAATCTTCAGCTTAGCATTGGCGGATTCGGACGACCCCGGCGCGTGTATTATCAACCCGAACGCACCACGATTCTGCTACCGGGAAATGCAATTTAGCGGCCACAGGACAGCCCCCTAATAAGGATCTGGTCATCGTTAAGCAAGGGCATTCCGCTATCTTTGCATTCGTATGAAAAAGCACTTTTTGCCCCTGCTGATTGCCTTTGTCGGAGCAGCCTGCAATCCGGGCTACCACCTCACCAACCGCACCGCCAGCCGCATTGGGGTCGACTCGGTAGTTGCCCCGGCTGACAGCAGCGTCGCCCGATTTCTGACGCCGTACCGGCAGGGGTTAGACAAAACCATGAACGAGGTGCTGACCCGCTCAACCGGGCGCATCGAAAAAGGCCAGCCCGACGGTCCGCTCAACGACCTGCTCACCGACGCGCTCCTGCAACAGGCCACCCAACGCTACGGCAAACCTATTGACTGTTCACACCTGAATTTCGGCGGGATTCGTAACAACCTGCCCCAGGGAAACATCACGACCGGTTCCATTTTTGAAGTCATGCCGTTCGATAATCAATTAGTGGTGCTAACCGTTACCGGCGACATGCTTCAGCAGATGCTGGACCACTTTGCCAATGGCAATAAGCTGGTTGTTGGCGGGTTGCGGGCTAAACTGCGCGACAGCAAAGCGCAGTCGGTGACGTTCACAAACGGCCGGACCCTCCAGCCCGATCAAACGTACACTATCGTTACAAGCGATTACGTGGCCGACGGGGGCGACAACGCCGGTTTCCTGCGAAATCCTGTTAAGCGTGAAAATATCAATTACCTCATGCGCGACGCCCTGATTGACTATTTCCGGCAACAGGGCAAATCTGGTCAACCGCTCACTCCCACTTCCGATGGACGCATTAGTCTCGAATAGACGCCAATTTTTGAAACTCTTCGGGACGGCCGCTGTCGTCGGCTCGGTAATGCCCGAAGCCCTCGCGGCCAAAAAAGCCACGACGCTAACCATTCTGCACACCAACGACGTACACAGCCGACTGGACCCGTTCCCGATGGACGGCAGCCGGAACGCGGGCCGGGGCGGGGTGGCCCGCCGGGCAACGCTGGTTCGGCAGATTCGGCAGGACCAGAAAAACGTGCTGTTCTTCGACGCGGGCGACATATTCCAGGGGACGCCGTACTTCAACGTCTACAAAGGCGAACCCGAAATTCTGGCCATGAATCAACTCGGCTACGACGCCGGAACCATTGGCAACCACGATTTCGACGGGGGCATTGACAATATGGTCACGCAGTTTGGCAAAGCGACGTTTCCGCTGTTGATTGCCAACTACGACTTCAAAAACACGGTGCTCGACGGACGGACGACGCCCTACAAAGTTTTCAGTAAAGACGGCATCCGGGTAGGCGTCTTCGGATTGGGCATTCGACCGGAAGGCCTAGTGCCAAAAGATGCGTACCGGGAAACGAAATACCTCGACCCCATTGAAATGGGTAACGACGTAGCGGCCCGGCTTCGCAATGAGCAGAAATGCGATTACGTCATTTGCCTGTCGCACCTCGGTTTCAAGTATGATGGCCCGACTGTGTCGGATAACGTACTGGCTACCAAAACGCGCAACATTGACGGCATCATTGGTGGTCATACGCACACCTTTCTGGATGCCCCGGTTACGGTCAATAACGCCGATGGGATGCCGGTCTGGATCAATCAGGTAGGTTTTGCGGGCATCAACCTCGGCAGGATCGACCTGACGTTCGAGCGCGGCAAAGCATTGGTAGCGGGGCAGTCGATGGCCGTGAAACCCTGAACTAATTGGGCAAATTTGGCGTAAAAAAGATATCTTAGCCAGTAGAAACGGATATTATGAAATTTGGCGTTGTTGTATTTCCCGGCTCCAACTGCGATCAGGACGCAGTAGATGCCCTAATCCTGATGGACCAGGAGGTCATTAAACTCTGGCACAAAGACCACGACCTGCAGGGCTGCGATTTTATTATTCTGCCTGGTGGTTTTTCCTACGGCGATTACCTTCGCACGGGGGCCGTGGCGCGATTTTCGCCCATTATGAACGAGGTTATTGCCCACGCTAACCGGGGTGGTTATTTAATGGGCATCTGCAACGGGTTTCAGGTGCTGGCCGAAGCGCGGCTTGTGCCAGGGGTGCTGCTGCGGAATGCCAACCAGCAGTACGTCTGTAAAAACATTTACCTGACGCCCCAATCGCCCGACGCCCTGCTGACAGCCGGATTAGATCGTCCGGCTTACAAAATTCCAATGGCGCACGGCGAGGGTCGCTATTTCGCCGATGCCGACACGCTCAAATCACTCAACGACAACGGGCAGGTGCTGTTCCGGTACTGCGACGAAACTGGTGCTATCACCGATGCAGCCAATCCAAACGGCAGTCTGGAAAACATCGCGGGTGTAACCAATGAAGGCAAAAACATTTTCGGCATGATGCCCCACCCCGAACGGGCCGCCGACCCCACCCTTGGCAATACCGACGGCCGACTAATTCTCGATCAGATTTTGAAAGCGGTGTTAGTGTGAGTAAATAGTCATAAGTCGAAGGACGGGGCCGCCCCATCCTTCGACTTATGACTATTTTTACGCTTGCGCTTCTTCCAGCACCGGGTAGTCGATGAAACCCTGCTCGAAACCGTTCGGGCCGGGAGCGTAGAACGTAGCAGGGTCCGGCTGGGCCAGTTCGGCACCCGTTTTCAGGCGCTCTACCAGGTCGGGATTCGCGATGAACGGGCGACCAAACGCCACTAAGTCAGCTAAGCCGCTTTCGAGTACTTCCTCAGCGCGGGCCGCGTCGTAGCTACCGCTCAGAATCAGCGTTCCTTTGAACCGTTCGCGGATGCCGTCCACAACCGACGGCGGCACCGGCGGTGCACCCATGCCCGCATGGTCGACCAAATGCACATAAACCAGCCCGATGGTGTGTAATTGCTCCACTAACCGATTGTAGAACGTTTCGATGCCGTCGTAGTTGGACAAATCACCGGCAACTCCGTAGGGCGACAGACGAACCCCAACTTTGTCGCCCCCAATAGCATCTACTGCGCCCTGGGCCACTTCGAGCAAGAATCGGCTGCGGTTCTCGTCGCTGCCACCGTACTCATCGGTGCGCTGATTGGCGGACGGGTGCAGAAACTGCTCAATCAGGTAACCATTAGCGCCATGAAGTTCGACGCCATCAAAGCCAGCTTCAATGGCGTTTTTAACAGCCTGCACATACTCTTGAATCGATTCCTTTACCTCCTCCGTCGTCAGTTCACGGGGCGCAGGCTGGGGTTGCATACCCTGCGTATCGGTCCACATATCACCTTTAGCGGCAATGGCCGAGGGGGCAACCATTTCGGTACCAGCGGGCAGGTTGGCGGGGTGCGATATCCGGCCGGTGTGCATCAACTGCGCGAAGATTTTGCCCCCTTTTTCATGAACGGCGTCCGTTACGGTTTTCCAGCCTGCTATCTGCTCTGGGCTGTACAAACCCGGAATCCGGGCGTAGCCGAGACCATTGGGTGAGGGCGACGTACCTTCAGTAATGATGAGACCAGCCGTAGCACGCTGGGCATAATAGGTAGCGACAATATCGCTGGGAACACCCTGGCTAAGGGCGCGGGCGCGGGTCATGGGGGCCATGACAATGCGGTTCTGAAGCGTCAGATTGCCAAGTTTCGCTTCACTAAAAAGTTTTTGTGCCATAAAATTCGGACCGTTTTAAACGGCTTATGCGGTTGAATACACTCAGAAAACGCATCCAAACATTTAAAAGTTTAGATGTTTGTGATTAAAAAACTTAAACGAGTTTTTCTAAGAAGCCCGATAGCTGTTGCAACGACACTTTATTAAGCGTCAAGTTCAAGTTGCGGCCTTCTTTCTGTGCGTTAACTAATCCGCTATCTGTTAAGAGTTTAACGTGGTGCGACACGCAGGGCTGCGAAAGACCCGTTAGTTCCTGAATGTCAGTGGAGGTGAGCGTTCCCCTGCGCGAGAGTTCCATCAGGATCGACAGCCGGTACTTGTCGGCGATGGCTCCGGTGGCTTTTTCAACAAAGCGATCTTCCATATACTTGTGCAGACGATATTGGTTCGACTGCGTACAAAATTAACAAAATCCGTTTCAGTATGGTGCCGGGGCGAACTGCCGGGCAGATTCGCCTACCTTTGTCAATCTACTCTAACACTCTTTTTGATGAAAGTAAGCGGTTTTTCGTACATCCGAAACGGGTTTACCTATCAATATCCTTTTCTGGAATCCATCCAATCCATTCTACCCATCTGCGACGAATTCATTGTAGCAGTTGGCGACTCAACAGACGGTACGCGGGAGGCTATTGAAGCCCTCAATGATGCCAGAATCAAGATTGTCGACACCGTCTGGGATGAGCAGATGCGAAAGGGAGGAACGATTTTTGCCCAACAGGCCAACACAGCGCTCGATGCCTGCACCGGCGATTGGTTGTTTCATATTCAGGCCGATGAGATCATCCACGAAAATGACCTGCCAACGATCCGGGCAGCTATTGAGGGAGCCGACGCGGATAGCCGCACCGAGGGTTTTCTGTTCGATTTTCTAAATTTCTACGGCAGCTACAATTACCTGAACGGCACACGCTATCAACATAAAAAGGAGATCCGAATCTTTCGGAGCGGGTTAAACGTGCGCTCCTACCGTGATTCGCAGGGTTTCCGCAAACATCCCCCTCAGTCTGCTCAGAAACCCGGTTTCAAAGGTGATAAGTTGTGGGTTCGGCACATCGGCATACCGGTTTACCACTACAGTTACGTGCGTTCCCCGAAAGAAATGAGCCAAAAGGCCCGCTACTTCGCCAAGTTTTACCACGATGATGCGCAGGTAGAAAAACAGTTCGGGAGTCAGCAACACGAAGTAAACTACTACGCCATTGAACGGGTCGTTCCCTTCACCGGCACGCACCCGGCCGTAATGGCTGACTGGATCGCAACCGGCAATTACGACTTCGACCCCAGCCGGATTAGTGGCGAGATGACGCTGAAAAAACGCGTGGCCTACTGGTTGGACAAAGTAACCGGTCGGCGCATCGGCGAGTATAAGAACTACAAACTGATCTAATCAGGCAGGTCCGTCTCCCGCAGATCTAAATCCGGGACACGGACCTGCCTGATTTGCTCTTTCTACTGCTTCATAATCTTCACGGTCCGGCTTTGAGTGCCGCTGCTTACCCGGAGCAACAACAGGCCCGATCCTGATTGAGACACATCGAACCGCTGTCGCTCAACCGCCCCCGCCTGCTCTACCAACCGGCTCTCGACCAGGTGGCCCCGTAGGTCAATCAGACGCAAAGTCAGCGGCTTGCCTTCCGCCCCCCGTACCTCTACCGTTGCGGCATCACTCACCGGGTTGCCCAGCACGACTACACTCAACTCAGCTACCCGCTCTCCGGTGCCTACCCGTGCCTGACTCCGTCCGCAGGCCGCTTTCAAATCCCAGATGTAGCTCACCATCACCCCGTTCTGGCGGGCCATCAGCGTGAAGGGCTTCACGTCGCTGGCCGTGCGGGAGTCCTTGTCCACGAACTGGTTGGGGTTGGTGGTCCAGCCCGTAATACCCGCTGCCGCGTACTCGATAGTAGAGCCATTGCCCCCGCTGCTGCGGAAAGTGAGCGCACCCGTTGCGCAGTCGTAGGTGGGAGCCAGCAGCGCCAGCGTTCCGCCAGTGGGTGGATCGACCGGTGGCTGCGTACCGGTGCAATATGCACTGAGGTAGGCCTTCAGATCGAAGACATACGTCGCGGTCCGGTTACCCTGCGTGGCCGTAATGGTAATGGGTTTGGGGTCATTGCGCAAAGACTGCTCAACGATTCCGGTATCGCTGGTCGGCGACGAGAGAATAACGCCCGGCGCGTTGTACACAAGGGGTGAGTCGTAGGGACCATCCGTGCGGAATACCGTGCTAAATGCAATCCGTCCAGTCTGGCAATCGTAATCAGGTTGCGTCAGCCGCAACTCATTATCCGGGTTACTTTCAGGTCTATCAGTGATATTAATGGAGAGCGTCGTCGAAACCGAATTGTTCGGCGGTGGCAGATTCAGATTCGTGGCGGTTACAATTATGTTGTAGGTGCCAACAACCCCTCCCCTACCGGCGATTAACGCATAAGGCGACTCCACGGCACTTAAATCCTTGAAGATATAACCGGGGGGCAACCTGGAGAAAAAGCCGAGCGTAGATTCGTCCACGCTGAAGCGCAGATTGGATCGGTAACCGGCATGGGGTGGCGTTGGATCGCTGAAGTACTGGCTTAGGACGAAAGGCTCTATCGGCCTCCCGCTGTCGATCCGGCGTGTCAGGACAAGAACAGGCCCGTTGACAACGGGAGGGAGAATGGTAGGCTGGTTGCCGCAGGCAGCCGTTAAATCAAACGTATAGCTAACCGTACGGCCGCTTTGGGTAGCCGTGATGGTGATGGGTTTGGGATCATTGCGCAATCCTTGCTCAACGGTGCCGGTGTTACTGGTAGCCGATGAGCGGCTGATCCCCGGCGCATTATACATGATAGACGAACCGTCGCCCCCGCTCGTGTTGAACACGATTGCACCCGTCTGGCAATTGTAGGTAGGCTGAGTCAGCGCCAGCGCTCCGCCCGTGGGTGGATTGACGACGGGCTTATCGACAATGGTGATTTTGAACGTGGTCGATGTTGAGTTATTCGGCGATGGTATTTTGGGGTTAGTGACGGTAACGGTCACAGTGTAAACGCCAGTGGCGGTTGGAGTGCTGTACAAACGAACTTCTCCAGTACTGGGTGTTTCGAAGAATAGTAAACCGGGAGGCAGACCGCCTGCCGTAAATCTGAAGTTGCCCTGCGGATCTCGATTGAAGTACTGGTCCACCCGTTCGTTTACGCCTTCACCAACCGTGAATGTAAAATCGGGAATGGACGTGATAAGAGCCGGTGCTAAAGGATTGCCCCCAACAGAGCAGGAGGCCTTCAAATCAAACACATAGCTGGCCGTCTGCGCGTTCTGCGTGGCGGTAATGGTGATGGGCTTAGGATCGTTACGCAATCCCGGCTCAACCGTACCGCTGTTGCTGGTAGCTGACGAGCGACTGATGCCTGGTGCGTTATAAGTGATGGCCGAGCCGTCGCCCCCGCTGGTGTTGAACGTAATGGCTCCTGTCTGGCAGTTGTAGGTTGGTTGAAGCAACGTGAAGGCATTAGCGGGAGCCGCGTTTTTCAGCTTCACAATCCAGGTAGCCGGGTTATTATTAGTTTTACCCTGCACGTCGCCATCGGTTGAGGTGGTTGTGCCAACCACAATGTACCCGCCGTCATCGGTAATGATTATGTCCTGTGGCGTATCGTTGCCCGATCCGCCCAGCGTTCTGTTCCAGACGGGCTGGTCAAATTGGGCGATGTTAATCAACCGAAAATCGCCTGCGTTTTGGGACATGGCTTCCAGGAGGGTATGATAAGGAGGTTGCCCATTCCTGGCCGGAACCGCTACCAGCTTAGATGAGGTCCCAACCACTGGGACAGAACCGAAGAAGCCCCCGCCGGGATCACCATCGGGACCAATATTAAGCGTACTCGTAACGTTGGCGTTAAGATTGTTGACAACACCACCATAAGCGATGAATGATCCGTTGGAATACGGACTGAGAATCACATTGTTCAGTGACCTTCTCTCTTCGTATTGCTTTTGCCAGACGGTGTTACCCTGCCCATCGAGTTTAGCAGCCCAGCCACGAGGCATATCGAAGTTAGGAAAGGAGGAAGTCCCACCAACCAGTATATAGTCACCGTTTGGGGTAGCAATTGCTTGACTAATAGACGTGTTAATGGAATTATTAAAGCTTATTCCCCTGCTCCACACACTGACCCCGTTTCTGTCAAATTTCTCAGCAAACACCGAGTTCGTGCCGTTTCTTCTTATGGGACCGGCAGTTCCAAATACCACAAAGCCACCATCTGAACTGGCTACTATGCTGGTCAGCAAATAGAAGACATTATCTGTGTTTCTTGCTGTCATGCGGGTTACCCACACGAGTGCTCCGTTGGCATCTCGCCTTTGCAGTGACCAGTCCAGATTATCATTAACCCCCAATACTACCCCACCATCCGATGTTGGAGCCAGTCCAGCCGTTGAAAAAGGAAGTAATGTCCCTACGTTGGTGAAAACGCGTGTAATTGGCGTATCAGTGATGATAGTACCAGCAGACGTTAAGGACAACAATCGACGGTCCGATGTCAGGACAGAATAGCCACCCTGACTATTTTTTACGATAGTGGGTCTTGACTCTGGACTATTAACATCGTTGGCGCTGTTAGCTTCCACCACCCGCTGCCACTCAATGACGGGGGGCTGCACCGTTTGCGCCTGGGTAGCAAGCGTTCCGCTCATTAACCACACCAATGCCAACCACAACCGGTTATCCATTCGTACATACTTGTTTTTCATAAAACTGGATTAGAAAAGTGAACACCATGCCCACCATCGGGCATTGACCCTTCTATATAGGATGAAGGTTGGAAAGGTGAGTCAGATATATACTAATCGGTGTTATTAATTTATTAAGGATGGATGGATAGTCAGTACAACCCACAAAAAAAGGCAGACCGTTGTGGCCTGCCTCTCTACTTTTATCCGGTTAGCTACCCTACACGTCGCACAGTAGCACGGCTTCTTTCAGGCTCGTCAGCGGGTCGCGCTTGGGAATGAACTCCTGCGCCACATACCCCTTGAATCCCGTCTCGACGATGGCTTTCATGACAGCGGGGTAGTAAATCTCCTGCGTCTCGTCGATCTCGTTTCGGCCGGGATTACCGCCGGTGTGGTAGTGACCAATGTACTGCTGATACTCCCGAATGTTGCGGATGATATCGCCCTCCATGATCTGCATGTGGTAAATGTCGTACAGCAGTTTGAAATTGTTCGAGCCGACGCGCTTGCACAGATCCGCGCCCCAGGCCGTGTGGTCGCACATGTAATCCTTATGGTTAACCTTACTGTTGAGCAACTCCATAATGATGGTGATACCGTTCTTTTCGGCGCTGGGCATCAGCCGCTTCAAACCCACGGCGCAGTTTTTCGCCCCTTCTTCGTCGCTCATGCCCCGGCGGTTACCCGAAAAGCAGATCACCGTGTTCAGACCTGCGGCTTTGAGTTTTGGGAAAATAGCTTCGTAACTGGCCACGAGTTCGTCGTGCAGTTTAGGGTCGTTGAAGCCCTGCTCGATGCCTTTGCCCGCCCCGTTCGGCAGGGCTGAAGTGAGGCCGTACTTTTTGAGCGTCGCCCACTCATCCGGTCCGGTCAGTTCAATGGATTTGATACCTATTTCCTTAGCAGCCTTGCACAGATCATCCAGCGGAATTTTGCTGTAGCACCACCGGCACACCGAGTGGTTGATGCGGCCCTTCAGGAGTGGAGCCACCGGTTCGGATTGGGTCATGGCAGTAGCGAGGGAGTCGGTCAGCGACAGGGTGAGTGCGCTGCCGGTCAGGGTTTTGAGAGCCGTTCGGCGTATCATAATGAGTGAATGAGTAGATGAGCGAATGAGTGTTGCTGGCGATTTATTCGCTCATTCACCAATTCGCCCATTGTTTTACAGTTCCCTTATTCGGATGTTGCGATACCAGACCTTGTTGCCGTGGTCCTGCAGGGCGAGGTGACCGGTTTGGTATTTGCCAAAGCCTTCCCAGCCTTTGAATTTACTTTCGGCCACCATCTTATCCCATTCCGGGCCACTCGTGGCGTATTCGGCGGTTTTCTTGCCGTTCAGGTACTGTTCAGCTTTGCCTTTGCTGATCACTAACCGGGCTTTATTCCATTCACCAGCCGGTTTGGCGGCCATTGGCGTAACAGGCTTTTGCAGGTCGTAAAGCGCTCCGGCCGTGCGGTTGCCATCGCGGCCCTGCTTAGCGTCGGGGTGACGTTCGTTATCCAGGACCTGCATTTCAGGACCCGTGTTGTAGGTCGCTTTGAATTTGGGGTCTTCGTGAACGTGGAAGATGATACCGCTGTTGCCGCCCTCGGCAATTTTCCAGTCCACTTCCAGCTCAAAATCGCCGTACTCTTTGTCGGTTACAAGGTCGCCTGCCCCACCGGCTGTTAAGTGAATCGCCCCATCGTCGACCGACCACTTGTCTGAAACGGGTTGACCCATTTTGAGGTAGGTATGCCAGCCCGTAAAGGATTTGCCATCGAAGAGGGTTTCCCACTTACCCTTTTTGGGTTTTTCGGGCCGAGCTTCGGCCGGGTTCGTGCCGGAAATCAGGGCGAGGGCCAGCAGGGCAGCCGCTGATACGCGCAGGTAGTTCATAATCGAGCGTTGTTTAGCGTGATGTATACGGGGTGATAACGAAAAAGAAAGGTAATCCCGTGAAGTACCCCTCCGATACAACAAAGACGAAGCCGGTTCACAACTACCTCACTGGCGACCGATAATCTCTTCCAGAAACGCCCGGAACGGCTTGGCGAACTCGGGTCGTTTGAGCGCAAACTCGACGGTTGTCTTCAAAAAGTCGAGTTTATTACCAATGTCGTGGCGCTTTCCTTCGATACGGTAGGCGTACAGATTCTCGCGTTTGAGGAGGAGCAACAGCGCGTCGGTTAACTGGATTTCATTGTTTTTCCCCATCGGCGTCTGCTCCAGCATCGTGAAAATGTCGGGCGTCAGGATATAGCGGCCCGCAATGGCTAAATTAGACGGGGCCTCACCCAGGGCCGGTTTCTCAATTAACGTATCCAACTCCAAAATTCGGTCGCTCAGCGACCTCCCCCCCACAATGCCGTAGCGATTCACCTTGTCGTGCGGCACCTCTTCCACCGCAATCACCGACCCGCCATACTGGGCGTAGGCGTCGATCAGTTGCTGCGTCACAGGAATCACCGAATCCATAATGGTATCACCCAGCAGCACGGCAAACGGCTCATTACCAACGTGATGGCGGGCGTAGCAAATGGCATCGCCGAGGCCGTTCAGCTCGCGCTGCCGAACGTAGTGCAGGTTGGCCATATCCGACAGTCGGCGCATCTCATCCAGCAGCAACTGGTCTTCTTTCTCTTCGAGCCGGGTTTCCAGCTCGAAGTTGCGGTCAAAATGATCTTCGATGGCCCGCTTGCCCTTGCCCGTAATAATCAGGATGTCTTCGATGCCCGAATCGACGGCTTCCTGCACCACGTACTGAATGGTGGGGCGGTCGATGATGGGCAGCATTTCTTTGGGTTGCGCCTTGGTAGCGGGCAAAAACCGGGTGCCAAGTCCGGCAGCGGGAATAACGGCTTTTTTAATCATGTCAGACAACGTACGGTTTTATAACGCGGGCATTAATTTTTTTCAGTCCAACGAAGAGTCGGTTCAGCATCGCATCGTCGCGGTAGAAACCGATGATGGAACCACCCGAACCGGTGAACGAGGCCGACGCTCCGCAGGCCCGCGCCCGGTCGATGAGGCTTTGGTTGCGGTCACTAATGGTGTAGATGCGGGTGCGCAGGTCGAAATTCCGGTTCACGAGTTCATTGAGCGCGTCGGTATCCTGCCGGAGTACGGCTTCGCGCCCTTCGCGGGCTACGTCGGCAATGGCGTTCATCGTTTCCACCACGAGTGCCTCGCCTTTAAGCCACCGCGCCCGAACGTCATTATGCACCCGCCCCGACTGCTTGCCCAGGTCGGTATTGTAGGCAATGTAAAGTTTGGGCAGCAGACGCGGGTCGAGGGGTTCGTATTGCCCGTGCCCCTGCCGCTCCATGGTAAGGCGGTCGAAATCCATGTACACGCAGCCTTCGTAACACTGAATGACGCGGTCCTGCAACCCGGCCGTGATCCCTAATTCTTCGGCTTCGGTGGCGAGCACTAAGTTGGGCAGCACCGGCAGCGGAATCTCGACGTTGTAAAACTGCATCAGCGCCCGGAACGTGGCGACGATGATGGCGCTGGAACCGGACAAACCCACCTGCCGGGGAATCGACGTGCTGTAGCGGATGGAAAAGTTTTGGTTGGGTAGCCGGATGTGCTCAGCCTCGCAGTACTCGGCGAATTTTTTAATGGCCGCCTTCAACAGCGGAACACCTCCGTGGTAGCCGAGCGTACTGACGGCGTCGCGCAGGTGATGCAAACTCCGAAACACGTTGGTATCCTGGGGCTGGGGTTCAATATGTAATTCGGGCGACGGGTACAGCGTAACCGATGCGCCGAAATTGCGGACGGTGATGGCGATGGTTTTGCCGAAAAAGCCGTCAGACGGGTTGCCGAGCAGGCCCGCCCGGGCGTAGGCACGGGTTTCGATGAGCAAGGATTACGATTGGTCGAAAGGTTGGGACAAGTTTACGAAACAAAGCGAAACGGCTGATTTTAACTACCCACAAAAATAAAAAGAGCGACCGAAAATTTATTCGGTCGCTCGCTGCGGGCACTCTTAGCCCACCCTTATTTACTTGGGGTCTACTTTATCTTTTCCGTCGTAGCCTTTGTTGTGCGGATCATAACCCTGATTCGGATCGTCGCCCGGTTCGAGATAGGTGGCATCGCCCCGGTGAAACAACGCATCGTCGGATGGATTATCGGCGACTTCGTCCAACTTTTTACTCGCTTCGTCGCTCATCATCCGGCCTTTCGGCTGGTCGGTCTGCACCGCGTCGGCGTTCACGTCCCACTCCTGGGTGGTTCCATATTGTTCGCCTTCAGGCAGGTCAGGATCGCCAATATTCACGTTCTGTTCGCGGGCATTACCCAGTTGCTGCGACGTTTCTCCGCGATCTTTCGTCGTGACGGCACCGTACTGAGCGTTGCCAACGCCTTCCGACTCGCGGCCGTAGTCCGAGTCGCCATGTTGATTAGGATCGTGGGAGTAAAACTCAGGATCAACTTTATCCGGATCGAATGGTGATGTCGTTGCCATGGCGTTCGTTGTTTTTCGAGGTATAACCCGAAAGCCGAGCGGGTTGTTTGGGAAGACTGGCGCATTGAGCATGGACCGAGCAGACTCCAGTAAACGGTTCTGGTTTATGGCTCAGTAAAAATCGCATCTCCCTTAGCGCCCATGTAGGCTCCCCAGCGGATTGCTTTGGGGGGCAGGCCACTCAGTTCTCGGCGCACGAAATAGGTCAGTGGGGGCGGTATGCGGCTCGCTCGTGCACCGGGGTAACTCACCGTCGTAGCGGCCAGCGACCCGTATAACACATCCACGCTACCATCGCCATCTATGTCGCCAATGTACGGAGTAATAGCAAAATTGGCCCCCGGCAGGGCGTCGCTGATGCGTAACTGGCTCTTATTCTTGAAATCAAACCCAATTAACCGGCTTTCTACGTACGATTGGGGACCGTGCGGGTCGGCATCTTCGTTAACGTTCAGGACAACATCGTCGTAGCCATCGTTATTCATGTCGAGCGTCAGTGGGGAGCCATAGCTGAAACCCAGCGTGGCAAACTCATCCACCGGGCGGCCCGTAGCCCCATCGAGCAAAAACTCAATGCCCCGCCCGTAATTTGGATACTTGCCAATGGCGTAGCAGACAAAAAAATCCGGGATGAAATCGTTACCTGTGAAGTAGCCAATGGCGGGCATACTGTAGGTTTCAGCACCGGGTTGTGCGAACGTCCACAGCACGCGGTCCGTTTTGCCGTCGATGGCCAGCGTCCGGGCGGCAACCGTGCTGATGACGTAGTCGGGTGTGCCGTCACGGTTCAGATCGCAGACGAGTGGCGGAGCGACAACGCCCTTGCTGGCTTCGGTAGCCAGCCGTTTAGCACCAGACAAGTCATTTCTGAACAGATCGCCCAACGTAGCTTTGTAGAAACTGCCGCTAATGGCTTCTCCACCAGTACCGAACAGCAGTAACCAGTTGGCCGGGTCCGAACCGCGTTTCACCACCACCGGCGAACAGTACGTCTCCCGCCCGTCGGGAACGCGCGCGTCGTGCAGAATTTTTCCCGACTGGCTGCTTAGAATGAGTAATCGGCCAACAGGTCGGGGCATTTTGGCATCGTTGATACTCGCATCTCCCCCGTTGGCAATCAGCAGATCGTCGAGACCGTCAGCATCCTGGTCAGGGATGAGCTGGGCGTTGGTGAAGTTAAACCACCCCGCCCGTTTATGCGCCATGGAGTCGGTGGTCTTAAAAAACTCCCAGATCAGGCGACCCGTTTTGCCATCAATGGCCTGTAGTTCGGCCGAACGCCCCCCAATGATAACGTCGGGTGTCTGATCGCGGTTTATATCCAGGAATGTTGCTGAGCCAAAGACTTGGTTTCTCCCGGCCGTATGCCAAAGCAGGTGCCCATCCCGGCCATCAAAGGCCAGCACGGCCGAGTCGGAGTGCGCCCATTCCTGGCCCCCACCCCCCAGCACAACGTCCTGCACGCCGTCGCCGTTGAGGTCAGCGACGCGGGGTGATGAACTCGCCAGTACACCGTTTAACGTGGTTTGCCAGTTATCCGGCCGACTGGTGCAACCAATCAGCAAGGAAAGGACAACGAACAGGCACCAGGGCAATTGATTCATTTGACTATTTAACTTATGCGTATCCTGGACGGCCACATCCGGGCGTAAATAGACCTTATCTCGCCCGGACGTGGCCGTCCAGGATACCACCACCCAGGATACATAAACGCTTGCACCGGACCGAATGGGCATTAAAAGCAAAAGCCTACACAACTTTGGTACAAGCAAATGTAGGGTGCAAGTGATCCCGTTAGAGACCCTTACACCCTACACCTGCTTACACCTTACCGATTTTACTTATACGCCGGATTTTGGATCAGCGTCGGCGCTCCGGATTTGAACGCGTTGTCGATGGCTTCCTGCGGCACGGGGAAGTACTCGTTCTTGCCTTTCACAAAACGCGACCCTTTTTTGTAGGCTCTTTTTTCGCCTTCTTTCGCTATATACGCGTTCAGAGTCGGCTCAGCAATGCCCCAGCGGACGAGGTCAAAGAAGCGGTGACCTTCCATGGCGAACTCCAGCCGGGTCTCGAACCGAATAGCCTTGCGGGCCAGTTCTTTACTGGCGAACGCCGTGGCCGGATATGGCGCGATTACGTAGTTAGCAGCCGGTTCAGCCATTTCCGTATACGCATCGCGGGTGGGTCCCTGAATGGCTTTTTTCACGAAGTCGGCGGGGTTAGCAGCCCGTGCTCTGATTAAATTAACCAACTCGCGGGCGCGGGCTAAGCTCCCTACTTCGGTCTCCGCTTCGGCTAACCACAGCAGCACATGCGAGTACCGAATCAGGCGGTAGTTGTTGGCCGTCAGGTTTGTCCAGCCAACGCCCGTCAGCGTATTCGCTTTAGATGCAACGTGCTTCTTGGGCGAATACGGTCCGGCGTAGGTCTGATCGCGGATGAAGTCGCTGTTGTGAATCTTAAAATCCTTGTACAAAATCCCACGGCGACCCACCGTCCAGTCAAGGCGTGGATCAAAACGGCCCGCGTCCGGCGTGTAGGCGGCATCGAGCGCAACACCCTGATCGCTTTTCACGTCCACGTCATTAAACGTGTCGAGCAGTGGCAACCCGTTGGCGTCCGTTTTGTAGGCGTTCACTAAGTTTTGCGAAGGCTGATAAAATCCACAGCAACCCCAGGGCGACGCATACGGGTGGGCCAGGCCCATCCCGGCCGTAGCTGCCCCTTCGTCCGAAGCTGACTTCGCGTACTGCACCTCAAAGATCGACTCTGCATTATTGCGCGTATTGGCATCGAAATTCTGCGAGTACTGCGGGATTAAACTGAATCGACCGCTGGCCACAATTTGGTCAAGCACTGCCTTAGCGGCCGTCAGCTTGGCCGCATTCGGAGCGCCCGTGGCTACATCGAAGCCCTGAAACATGTACGTCTTGGCTAAGTGGGCCTGAGCCGCAAACTTGGTCGGCCGACCGGGTTCCGACTGGGTTTCGGGCAGCCCGGCAGCAGCAGCGGTAAAGTCTGCTTCAATGTTCGGCCAGATCTCTTTGTCGTTCGGTATCTTCGTCGAGTTCGGGTCACCCACGTCGTAGATCGTCTCGTCGATGTAGGGCGCGTAGCGGAAAATCTTGCGAGCCTCGAAGTGAAAATAACCGCGCAGGAATTTTGCCTCGGCCGCAATCTGCGTCCGGCGGGCTTCGGTGATGTCCTTCACGTTCACGAGGTTATCGAGCACGTTGTTCGTTCGGGCAACGCCTTCATACAGCCCCCGCCATTTGTTGCGAATGTGACTGCTCGTCGGCTGGAAGTCGTAGCGTTCGAGGAACGTCTGCTCGGGCTGGTCACCAGCGTCGGTTCCTTTGTAGGCATCGTCGGACGTCAGCCCGCCAAAGACCCAGTTCTGCACTTCGTTGTTCCAGGGGTCCTGACCACCAATACCCTGCCCGTCGAGCATTCCGTAGGCACCAATCAACTGACCTTCAATGCCGCTGCTGTTGGTGAGCGAAGCCGGACTGTACTGACCCTGCGGCTGGCGAGTCAGAAATTTATCGTTGCACGCGTTCAGCGCCAGCAGGCCCGTGAGCGTCAGGGCCGAAACAGTTAACTTTTTATGAAATGGTTGCATAAGTATATGCGAGTTGTCTTGAGTTGATTAGAACGATAGGTTTAAGCCAAACAGAAGGGTTCGTGACACCGGTAGGAAACCCCCATCGAAGCCGAGGTTCCGGTTGCGGTCCGCTTCGGTATTGTTGGAGATGCTGATCTCCGGGTTCAGACCCGTGTACTTAGTAAAGGTCAGCAGGTTCTGGCTCTGCACGTACACCTGGCAGGCACCCAGACCAATCCGCGACAGCAGCGCTGCGGGCAGCGTGTAGCCCACCTGCAGGTTTTTCAGGCGGAAGTACGACCCGTCTTCAATGAAGTAGGTCGATGGACGGCTACTGACGGCATCGTTCGCGTCGGGGATAGGCACGGTGCCACCCGTGTTCGTTGGCGACCAGGCGTCGTAGAGCGCCCGCCGGGACCGGTTGCCCTGGAAGGTGTTGAAATCGGCAAAGTACCGCGTGTAGTTGAAAATATCGTTCCCCTGCGAACCACTGCCAAACAGCGTCAGATCGAAGTTTTTATAGCCGAGGTTCACGTTTATACCGTAAGTGAAATCAGGGTGCGGATTACCAATGATGGTCCGGTCAGCGTCGGAGATAATGTTATCGCCGTTTACGTCGGCAATTTTGAATTTACCCGCCCGGTTATAATCACCGTAGGGTGCCCACGCTTTAGCCTCTTCCTCGGTTTGGAAAATACCCAGCACCTTGTACCCGTAGAACGACGAGATGGGCAGTCCGGCCTGCGTAACCGTCACGCCACCCCCCTGCACGCGCGAATTGTAGCCAAAGTAGCGCGTCGTTGGACTTTCGTCGAGTTTCAGCACCTTGTTGCGGTAGGTAGCCACGTTAACGCTCACCCCGTAGCGAAAAGCACCGGCGCGGTCTTTGTACCCAATGGCTAAGTCGACCCCCCGGTTTTGCATGCTGCCCACGTTGTATGAGGGAACGTCAGCGTCACCCGCCGTGAAGGTGAAGGGCGTAGTGAAGAGCATATCCGTCGTTTTGCGGCTCCAGACGTCGAAATTCACGTCTAATTTGCTCGCCAGTAGGGCCAGGTCGAAACCAATATTGGTCGAAGCCGTTGATTCCCATTTGGCATTGGGGTTACCGAAGCGACGAATATCGAAGCCCGCCGTTGCCGTACCCGTGCTGCCGTTGATTGGATAAGCCGAGTTAAACGTGGTTGACTGGAAGGTCGTGTAGGCGTTATAATCCCCAATGGCCTGGTTTCCGGTTATTCCGTAACCAACCCTGATCTTCATGTCGTTAACAAACGCGATGTTGTTCTTGAAGAAGTTCTCCTCCGAAATTCGCCAGCCCGCGCTTACCGCCGGGAACAGGGCGCTGTTGGAAGCCGACAAAAAACGCGACGATTTATCCTGCCGCAGAATACCCTGGAGCAGGTACTTGTCGCCGTAGGCGTAGTTAACCTTACCGAAGATCGAGAACAGCGTGTAGTCCTGTTCAACGCGTCCTTCGTTGCTTGCCGACGACTGCGCCCCGAGATCGAGATAGCTTTGAATGGCTAATTGCTCATTGAAGAAACCACTCCGACCCGCTCTGAAAAATTCTTGATACTGCCGGATGGCTTCTGTACCAACGAACGCGTCGATCTTATGGACCGTATTGAAGGTCTTAGCGTAGCTCAGCGTATTGGTCCACACCCACTGGTAATTGTAGCGGTTTTCATCGGCGAGGTTAATGTTAAAATTCCCCTCGATATACTCTGGATTGGCGCGACCGAGAAACTTGTTGCGGTCGCCGTTGGCATCAATCCCGATAGAGGTGCGGGCGGTCAGGCCAGCGGGCAGGTCGACCTCGGCATAAGCGTTGCCGAATACGCGCAGGCTGTTCCGGCGGTTGTCGCGCTCGCGAAACAGCGTCGCTACCGGGTTCGAGTTGTTGCCCAAGTTCAGCCCCCGACTACCGGCGAAATTCCCGGCGATATCGTACACAGGCAGCAGCGGATGGTGCTTGTAGGACCCCGATACCGCGTTCTGCTCTTCGTTGTTGTTGAATCCACCCTTACGGCTGCTGTAGGCAACGGTCAGGTTTTCGCCAACGCGAATGCGCTTTTTCACATTGAACTCCGTGTTGGCCCGGATGGAGTAGCGGTCATAGCCAATGTACTTGACCGTCCCCTGCTGATTGAAATAGTTGACCGACAGCGCATAACGGCCCGTTTCGGAGCCGCCCGTTGCGCCAAGCTGGTAGCTCTGGATGGGGGCCGTCCGCGATACTTCATCGAACCAGTTGGTATTGGCCGAACGCGTAATGGGGTAAATGTTACTCGGCGTGAGCGAATACTTAGCCGGGTCCACGTCGGCTGACCCTTCGGCACCCCGGCTCGGAAATACGTAGGCCGGGATAGTCACCTGACCATTGGCTCCGTAGGTGTACTGCCCGTGCGACGGTGTTTTGCCCGCGTTCACGTCGGCTAAGTACAGATATTGGCCCAGTTCGGTTGCATTGAGTACTTCGCCTTTTTTGGCCCACTGCTGCTGACCGTAGTATGCGTTGAACGTGATCTGCGACACGCCCGCCTTGCCTTTTTTAGTGGTGATGATAACGACCCCGTTGGCCGCACGCGACCCGTAGATGGACGAGGCCGATGCGTCTTTCAGCACCTGAAACGTTTCGATGTCGTTTGGGTTGATGGTGCCGAGGTTCTGCGTTGGTACACCGTCGATGATGTAGAGCGGGTCGTTGTTGCCAATCGTGCCAAAGCCCCGAATCCGCACCGTAGCGCTGCCACCTGGCGTAGCATCGTTGGTGACGGTTACACCGGCCACGCGGCCCTGCAACTGCTGGGATACGTCGGTGGCAGGAATTGACAGCAGGTCTTTGGTACTAACGGTTGCCACGGCACCGGTGATGTCGCGCCGGGACTGGGCGCTGTAGCCCGTCACAACAACTTCGTTTAAAGTTGAGATGTCTTCAGTAAGCGTCACGCTGATGGTAGTCTGGTTGCCCACCGTTACCTCGCGTGCTTTGTAGCCAATGAACGAATAAACCAGCACGGCCCCGTTGTCGGCCTGAATGCTGTACTCCCCACTGGCATTGGTTGTGACCCCTCGGGTTGTTCCTTTCACCGATACGTTGACGCCGGGAATACCCGTGCCGTCGGACTGTCCGGTCACCTTACCGGTCCGGAGAGCGCCCTGGCCAAAAGCGATTGAACCGATGAGCAGCAGACTCATCGATAGCCACAGCCGTGCTGTTGAACAGAAAATGTGCCTCATAAATAATGGAATTAATTTAGGTTAGAGATATATGATGTAATTCTGCATAGGTAAGGTAAATAATTTTCTTCGGTGATATCAAGTATATTTAAATAAATAGTGGAATAATTAAATTATACCTGTATATACACAGGTTGTGTTAACAAAATAATACAACTACAAAGGAGATAGTTAATGGCAACTCAGTCTGTAGCAATGCCTACGGAGCCGTTCTAAGCGTCATCAATTCGGCCAGCAACTGATCGTTCGTGGCCTGTAGTAGTGCTACCCGCTCATTGAGTTGAAACAGGAGGAACTCCACGTTTCGGAGCCGCTCCTCGGTCGTGATCGCGGCCGACGGGGAGTTGAGCTGCTTGAACATCAATCCTTCGCCCCGCAGCAGCCAGTCCGCGTTGACCTGCGGGTAAGCAGCCACTATTTTTTCGAGCGTGTCGAAGCGGGGTTTCAGCCGCCCGTGCAGGATATGGTAGACTTTCTCGCCCCGGCGTTCGCCCAATTGCCGGGCAAACTCAAGGACGCTGACGTCGAGCGCATCAATGAGCTGTTGCAGGCGAATATGGATGGTCATGGGCGACTACGTTTACACAAACTTATGTAAAGAATGGAACCGACAAACGCCGGAACAATTTAGGGCGAAAAATCGTTGAAATATAGCTCTTCAAGCAATTATTTAGTGGACTGAACCGGGTACTAACAAAAGCGAAAACAGGCTTTGTAAATTACACGAAACTGTGTATATTTAAACCAGTAAACGGCACCCCTGAAAAAGGCAAAAGGGACCTCAAAATGGGTCCCCTGCTTGAACAGTAAACAACAAATACTAATGAACACGCAAAACAACGGCCAAATCGAGACAATTCAAAGCGAAACCGCCGGAACCGCAGAGGTACGGGTTTCCGATCATCAATCGCCGGACCGCCTGAAGTCGTACCAAAAGGTTCACGAACTGACCGGTGAAGTGGTCAGTAAGTACAAGTACCTCGAAGGGCATCCCCGTCAGTACCGCTTCGACGCCAAAGAAGGCGTGTTCAACATCAACGGCACCGAAAAAATGGGGCGTACACTCACCTTCCAACCCATTGCCTGGCGCATTTTCACGGACAATATCCTGAACATGGGCACCAAGAACTGGGCGGAGATTTTCTTTATGGACGAGAAGAACTGCGTCTCGGCGGTGCTGTTTCATGGCTACTCCGTCGACAATATCTTCCGGCTTATCGAACCGCTCTACTACGACGATCTCACGCTGGCCGACGTCGTGATTACGGCCATTGCTGAGAAGAAAGAATATACCAAGAGCCAACCCAAAGGCGTCTATTACATTGCCACGTTCTCCTACAAGATGGCCAATGTGGAGCAGACAAAGGAATTGCAGCAGTTTGCGCAGGAGGCTAAAATCTTCCGGCAGGAAACCCTCACCGACATTGCTAACATCAAAACGGCGATGAATTATTACAATCCTTTTGCCAACATCGCCGAAGAGACGGCTTTGCTGCCAGCAGGACAGGCCTGAAGCAAGGCTTACGTTTCCGTGTGTTTAGATGCATTGGTTCCGGCGAACTCATGCACCTAAACACCGTAGACACTTAAACACACAACCGCTGTGATTTCACCCATTTCCAGTCCTTTGTCTGCGCCATACCTTGTGCCTGGTGACGAGTATCGTTCCATACCGCGCGTGTCCAACTCGGACCTGACACGGCTCAAGGAAGAACACCTCGGATACAGTATCAGCAGTGCTCCGGCGCGCAATCTCGACAAGGCAAAGGTTTTTGGGCGAACGTTTCACCAGCATCTGCTCGAACCTGAAACGATTAGCACCGTCTTGCAGCAACTTCTGCCGGATTTAACCCCCGGAGGTCTGGCGATGGCTGCTGATTCTGATGCGCTGGACGCTAAACGAACCGGGCAGCTGAACGCTCTGATGAAAACGATTCGTCAGGATACGTTTTGTCGGCGTTATCTGCGGCTGTCGGAGCGGGAGCGCGTCGTGCTCTCCACCGACCCGACAACGGGCGTTGCCTGCAAAGCGCGGCTCGACATGGTGTACACCAGCCCCAAACGCCGGAACGCATTAATCATTGATGTGAAGACAACTTCGGCCCGGACCCAGGCTCAATTCTTAGAATCGTGCTATACCTATGATTACGACCGGCAGGCCGCTTTTTACGTAGACAGCCTGCGCAACGCGGATTATGATGAGTGGGCTACGACGCGGCAATTCCGGTTCGTGTTCATCGGGGTGATGAAGCAGCGTCCGCACAAGCTGTTCGCGGTTGATGCAACGTCGATTCCGAATTTTATGGAGTACGGGCGCAAAAAGTATCGGTTTTGGCTCCGCAAATGGCAACAGGAGCAGGAAAGTCTGGTGATAGCCCCCCCGACAGCCTGGCCGATGAGTGCATAATAACCACAAACTCAACTACGATGAACGCTTCCATCATAACCCTAACGCCCGATCAACTTCACTTCGACTGGGGGACCGACGGGCTGGTACTGTGGATTGAAGAATTAGACGGGGCCGGTAGTCTGGCCAGTCAGATGGGTGAGGTAATGGACCGGATTGCGTTTGCCATTGAACTGCAAACCGGATGGGACCACCGCACCGACGGCGCTACGCTGCATCCCCTCTACGGCTATAAATTGTTGCTGCGCGACGCGTCAGGCCTGTGGAATGCCGTCCAGACCGACGAAACCGGCCACTTCGCGGGGCTAACGCCACTTCAGGAGATGGACTACGAAATTGCCTACGACAAGGTAATGTGGCTGGATTAACCGGAAAATTGTCAGTACGAACGCCGAACCTGTTGCTGGGTTCGGCGTTTTTGTTTTGGGCGCAGGCAACCTTCGCGTATGGGTTTGCATCCTTATCCAAACACAACCCCAACGACCAATTATGAAGACCCTACTTACTTCACTCCTGCTGACTTTCGTCGCCGTAGCGCCCGTGCTGGCTCAAACAACGGTCAGCGCCAACGACATCATCGCCAAAATCAATCGTAACGAATCTGTTTCGTACCAGAACGCGACCATCACCGGTGACCTCGACCTAACCAACCTGGCTAACCGGCGAGAGTGGCGAGAGGGAAGCTGGAAAGGTGACTCGCAGGAGTTTCTGAGCGTAGTCAACGTGCCGCTGTCGTTTAAAAACTGCACCTTCACCGGCAACGTGCTGGCCTACCGGACGGACGAGTCAGACGAGCGACGGTTAGTGAAAATGAGCAATACCGTTTACAACGCCGATTTCACCGAAGCCGTAACCCTTGAAAACTGCACGTTTGAGCGCGACGCGGCTTTTAAATACTCAACGTTCCGGCAGCGGGCTATCGTCACGGGCAATACCTTCCGCGACGACGCGCTGTTTAAATACGCTAAATTCCGCAGCGCGGCCGACTTCAGCGGGTCAACCTTTCGGGGGTATGCTGATTTTAAATACACCGAATTCGATGAATTATCAGTCTTTGAAAAGGTAAACTTCGAGCGGTACGCCGATTTCAAATACACGAAGTTTGACGAGAGCACCGATTTCCGGCAGGCCCGCTTTTCGAGCACTGCCGATTTCAAATACACCAATTTTCCGCGCGGCACTAACTTCGATAATGTCCGTTTTGAAGGGTCAACCGATTTCAAATACACAACGCTCGGCGGGCGCAAATTTGCCCCGAATGGAAATTAGTTGATCGGTTCAGAGCCCTCAAACGTTGCTAAAGGCTTCGGCCCCCGGTTAAAATTTTGGCAACGTTTGAGGGCTCTAACCCCTCTTTTTTGCGTTATCAGTACATTACCAATTCATGTACTGTTTTGAAACGCGCCACCAAAATTCTGATTGCCCTCGTCGTTCTGCTGATTGTTGCCCGGCTATTGCTGCCGTATTTCGTGCTTCGGTACGTCAACAAAACACTGGCCGACATGGGCGGCTATACGGGTCAGGTCGAGGATATTGATATTCAGCTTATCCGGGGAGCTTACCAGATCGACGGCCTGCGCATCCGCAAGGTGGCCGGCAACATTAAAAAGCCGTTTTTGTACATGCCCAAAACCGACCTGTCGATTGAGTGGGCATCGCTGTTCAAAGGCAAATTGGTGAGTGAAGTCGAAGCCTACGAACCCGAACTTAACTTCGCCTTCAGCGAGGACGAAGCGTCTAACCAGACGGGGGCCGAAGTGGACTGGACGGAATACCTGAAAAAACTACTGCCCATCAACGTCAACCGCTTTTCGGTTATTAACGGTAAAATCAACCTGACAAGCTTAGTGACGCAGCCCCGCGCCGACTTGTCGCTGCAAAACCTCAACGCCGAAATCCGCAATATCCGTAACGTAGTCGATCAGGGAAAAAAACTGCCATCGCCCGTAGTCGCGTCGGGTGATGTGCCGGGATACGGCGGCAAGATGACGTTTTCGGCCAACATGAACCTGCTCAAGCAGTTGCCCGATTTCGATTACAATCTCCGGTTTACCGATGTGCAGTTGGTGAAAGTCAATCCGCTGGCTCGCGCCTACGCGAACCTCGACTTCGAGCGCGGCACGATGAGCGTATTCAGCGAAATGGCCATGCTGAACGGCAAGCTGAATGGTTACCTGAAGCCACTGACGAAGGAAATGAAAATCTTTAAACTCGACGAGAACGAGGGCCGGTCAGTGGGTAAATTCTTCACCGAGTTACTGGCACAGGCGGGCACAGCAGTATTGAAAAATCAGAAAAAAGACCAGGTAGCCACCCGAATTCCGCTCAACGGCACGATTGAGAACATTAAAACGGCCGTTTGGCCAACCCTGTTCGGTGTGTTACGCAACGCCTATATTGAAGCGTTCCGGGGCGAATTTGACAACAACATCACGCTACAGGATGCTCTCAAAGACATAAAAGACGACTTCAAAGCCAAGCGTGCCGAGCGGAAAACCGAGCGAAAGGAGAAGCGTGAGGAACGTAAGGAAGAACGCAAAGAGAAGCGGGAAGAACGCAAACGGGAAAAAGCGTAGTGTTGTATCCTGGTGGTGCGGCATACCGACGGCCACGTCCGGGTGCGAGAGAAACTTTCACACCCGGACGTGGCCGTCGGTATGCCGCACCACCAGGATACCTGGCCGCACCACCCTACCGGATGGTGTCAACGCGCGTGGCCCCGCCCCGGCGCAACGAATCGGGCCGTAGTGGCCGTTGGTTGTGGCCGTTGGGCAGGGTGGTATCCAGGCCGGTTTCCATGCGCTGCCGCTGTTGACGGGTCGTCTTCTTTACTTTTGGCCGGGCGGGGTTAGCCTGCCGGGTGTCTACCGTCGAGGTCGATTGCTGAATCGTTGGCGACTGGCCGCTTTGAGCCTGAGCATTTATGATAAGTCCAATGCTCAGTAGACTGATAAAATAGGCAGTACGTTTCATAACGTTGATCTATTGATATACCCAGTAAACGGTTATTGGTTGGGTAAGGTTGCGGTATAGGGTAAAGCGTTAATTTCTGGACAAAGAATATTTGTAGGAAGTTACAGGCATCGAGACACAGGTAGTTACCCTAATTTGGTTCGGACCAATTTAAGGCAGAACTTTGTAGATGCTCACCCGTAGTTTTTCTGAATGCTGTTTAATTCGCTCCATTTCCTTCTCTTCTTTGCTTTTACCACACTGCTCTATTTCAGTCTGCCACTGCGCGGACGATGGGTGCTGCTGCTGGTAGTTAGTTGCTATTTCTACATGGCGTTCATTCCGGTGTACCTGCTCATTCTGGGGCTGGTGATCGGAATCGACTACGTGGCGGGTCTGTACATCGAACGGGCGCAGGGTCCCCGACGACGGCTCTTACTGATCGTCAGCCTGATAGCGAATGTCGGCCTGCTGGCTTTTTTCAAATACTACGATTTCTTCAACGAGCAGATTACGGCGGTCCTGTCCGGTTTTGGCCTGACCAATTCCGTTCCCATGCTCGGCGACCTGATTCCCGGCATTATGCTGCCCATTGGGTTGTCGTTTCATACGTTCCAGTCCGTCAGCTACACGATTGAAGTGTACCGGGGCAACCAGAAAGCCGAACATAACCTCGGCGTGTACGCACTTTACGTCCTGTTTTACCCGCAGTTGGTGGCGGGACCCATTGAGCGACCCCAGAACATACTCCACCAGTTCCACGCATTTCAACCCTTCGACTGGGCACGTGTGCGTTACGGTCTGCTGCTGATGGCAGGTGGTTTCGTCAAAAAAGTAGTCATTGCCGACCGTATGGCGCTGGTCGTTGACCCGGCTTTTGGTCATGCCGCCAGTAGCAACGGATCGACGCTGCTGCTGGCGGCTGTATTTTACTCAATCCAGATTTACTGCGATTTTTCGGGATACACCGACATTGCCATCGGGGCGGGGCAGGTGCTGGGGATTCGGATGATGAAAAACTTCGACACCCCCTATTTAGCCGCATCCATTGCCGATTTCTGGCGTCGCTGGCATATTTCACTATCGACCTGGTTTCGCGACTACGTGTACATCCCGCTGGGGGGCAACCGGGGTACGCCCGCCCGCACGTATCTGAATACTTTCGCTGTTTTTGGGTTGAGCGGACTCTGGCACGGTGCCGACTGGAAGTTTATCATCTGGGGGCTTCTGCACGGCTTTTACCTTGTCGTGGGGCAGCTCTGGTCGCGTCGTCGCTCCGAAAAGGTGGAAACGGTGCGGGAAGAAGCGCAACTGAACGGGCTGGGGCTGGCGGGCCACCGGCTCAACCAGTTGCTGACCTTCGGCTTAGTCACCCTGACGTGGGTATTTTTTCGGGCGGCCAGCACCAGCGATGCCTTTCTGATTCTTGGCAAAATTCTGACGGTCAACGGATCACCCACTATTCAAACACCCGTTCAGCCCGCCGAACTGGCTTTTTGTGCGCTACTGATGGGTAGCCTGCTGCTGGAACCCCGCTGGATCAAGTTCAGCAAACAGGTAAACAATGGGCAGTTCTGGTCAGCCTTCGCGCTGCTGATCCTGCTTTGTTATTTCTTCGGCGTTTTCACGGCCAATCAATTCATTTACTTCCAGTTCTGACTTCACCAATGATAAGCACGGTTCTACGCTGGACGTTTCTATTTGCCTCGGGTGGCCTGCTCGTGTTGGCCTTGTCGCCGAAAATACAGCGGTGGCTCGATAATCGGGGCTACATCCCGAATCAGTACAACTACGGCGATCTGTACAATCTGACCAACCTACCGGCTTTCAAAGAACCTGACTACATAGTTAACAAAACCCTCACGGATGCCGACAAACCCACCAAACATTACCACGATGTGAATCTGTACACCATCGGCGACAGCTTCACCGATATCGACACCAGCTACTACGCCGGTAACCGCAACGTGCACGTTTGGGTCGGCAGTCCACCGCCCGCCGTAGAACCCCTCGACACCACCAAAAAGAACATTTTAGTGCTTCAGTACATTGAGCGGGTGCTTCAGGAACGCATGTACTGGCCTGACTATCAGCGAATGTACATTGACGAAGGAATCGTTGTGGCGACACCAGCTACCCCTGCCGGAACGCGGGTGGCAAGCAAGACTGTCAATCCAGTGGATAAGCTGGGGGTGGCCCGGTCTGGCGTAACGGAGTGGTTATTAGCTCAGTTTGGTCAGGAAATTAACCAGCGGCTCGAGTTCATCCTGTTCAACGGTGAGCTGGCCACCCGGTTTAAAGAAGCCAAGGCGCAGTTGATGCTTAGTTTGTTTGGGCGAGTAACGGGAGCGGTTATCTCGAAAGACCACAAACACCTGTTCTACCAGCCCGAAGCCGACTCAGCCTATATACTCAGCTCGTTTCGGCCCATTTCTGACCAGCGATTGGATACACTCGTCAACAACCTTAATACCACACGGCAACACTACCTGCGGATGGGTTTCGATGAAGTGTACCTGTGCCTGATTCCCAACAAAGTAACGGTTTTAGATCCCACCTACGGCACGTATAATCACCAGATTGAGCGGATCGAAGCCAACCCGCACTTGGAGTTGCCGGTTATTTCAACCATCGACTCCGTTCGCCAGCACCCCGACTGGTATCACCTCGGCGACGGGCACTGGAACCGGCAGGGAAGGCGGTTCTGGCTCCGGCAGGTCAACCAAACAGCGGCCCGCTGGTCGAAAGAAGGCTGAATAACCCTATCCTAATACATCATCGGTGTCGTCGCCTAACCCCGGCGCGGGCCAGGCGGGTTGGGCGGGCGTTCCCGAAAATTTCAGTGGGACACCGATGCTCCGAAACGGTCCTGCTACGGGATGATCCTGCGTCACGATCATCTGTCGGTCCGTCAGATGCGGGTCAGTGTCGAGGTCGTCCAGCGTGTTCACCGGCGTAATGAGCAGGTCGTGCGCCAGCCCAAAATGCGTCCACTCGTCGCGGTCTTTTTCCAGAAAAACGGCCTGTATCTGCGCTTTGAAGTCAATTAATTGCAGTGGATTGGTTGGCAACAGGAAACGAACCCAATCGGGCTTGTTAATCAACGTGCAGAACTTTTGCCAGAATTTCGGTTCCAGCGTTCCCAGCGCTGCGTACTTCCCGTCGCGGCAGCGGTAAACGCCGTAGTTAGGCAACCCACCCGACAACGGCAGCGTCCCGCGTTTGGGAGCCGTACCCGTTCCGGCATAACCTGCGTAGGCTACCGACAGTAGCGGCATCACCGCATCGGTCATGGACACGTCCACGTGCTGCCCTTCGCCGGTGCGTTCGCGGGCATACAGGGCCGAGAGTGTTCCCACTACGCTCATGTACGATCCACCCGCAATGTCGGCTAACTGGACACCCGGCACCGTTGGTCCGCCGTCGGGGTTGCTGTCGCCGGTCAGGTCAAGGACCCCAGCCAGCGCGATGTAGTTGAGGTCATGACCCGCCAGATGCGCGTAGGGACCGCTTTGCCCATAACCCGTAACCGACACGTAGATAATGCGCGGATTGACAGCGCGGGCGGCTGCGTAACCAATGCCCAACCGGTTGAGGTGACCCGGCCGGAACTGCTCGACTACAACATCGGCGGTTTTGACAAGATTCAAGAATTGGTCACGACCTTCGGGTGTTTGGTAATCCAGCAATACGCTTCGTTTCGAGCGGTTGTACGCCAGATAATTAGCCGACTCGCCGTTGACGTACGGCGGAAACGCCCGGACGTAATCCGGTGCGTTCGGGTCTTCGATCTTAATAACCTCAGCGCCCATATCGGCCATGAGCATGGTGCCGAGCGGACCGGGCAACAGCCGGGTGAGGTCGAGAATGCGCAGGCCAAGCAGCGGGCCAGTGGTAGGTTTTCGGTTGGGCATGAAGGTTTAGGTTTGTGGTTTGTAGTTGGCTGACGCATCCGGTTCGTGCGTCAGCCAACTACAAACCACAAACTACAAACCAGTTAAACACGTTTCCCGTGTGGAATATAGCCATTCACTGCATCATAGAACCAGATAGCCCGGCCACGCATGTTTCTGAAACGGTTTCGCAAACCCAAACTTACTACGGACAGTGAATACGTGGCGGCTTACCGTGCCACGGGCGATCTGGCGGTGCTGGGCGATCTCTATGAACGACACATGGAACTCGTTTATGCAGTGTGCTACAACTACCTGCGCGACGAAGACGAAGCCAAAGACGCCGTTATGCACCTCTTCGAGCAGTTGATAACGGACCTGCGTCGGCACGACGTGCAACAGTTTCAGCCCTGGCTGCACAGCGTGGCCCGCAACTACTGCCTGATGCAGCTTCGCAAAAAACAGGCTCACCCAACGGCCGCGCTACTGACCTACGACACAGGCGATGGCACGCCCGACGACCTCGCTGAACTGACCAGCGACGAGTCGGACGACCCGGACCTCGAAGAAGACCTGACCCGGATGGAAGTCTGTCTGCAAACGCTGCCCACGGAACAACGCACGTGCCTGACGCTGTTTTATTTAGAAAAAAAGAGCTACACCGACGTAGCGCGGCTGACGGGGTACGACCTGAAACAAGTGAAAAGTTATTTGCAAAATGGTCGCCGAAATCTGAAACTTTGCATGAGCCAGCAACCATGAACGACCAACTCACCTTCGACGATCTGCGGGCGTATCAGGCGGGCCTTTTGAGCGGCCCGGCGCAGCATCGCGTGGAGCGCATCCTGCTCGAAGACCCGTTTTATGCCGATGCTCTGTTGGGCCTTGAAGCTATGCACCAAACGGCCACCAACGCATCGGGCCGACCCGCTGCCGCCCAGTTGGCCGACCTGCGCGATGCGCTTCACCAACGGGTTCATGCGTCGGCGAACCGCAAACGGCTGTGGCCCCTCTGGATCGCGACCACCACGGCGGCTATCCTGTTCATGCTGGCTATGGCAATCTATTTTATCTACTTCGCGCCAAAACAACCAACGAAACCCGCGCCCGTCGGTCCGTCGAAGCCTGCAATGCAGCGTACTTATCAGCCTACGTCGTGCATTCCCGTTTTTTACAATGCATACGTCAATCATTCGCCCGTCAGGAAGTAGCTTTGCTTCACCCAACTACTTTTTGATCGAACGCCGATGATTCGTTACCGTTACCTGTCAACCAGTCTGCTGGTTTTGTTTTTGGCCAATTCATTTACCGGACACGCACAATCGAAATCCGGTGCGGGCAAATCGGCCAACGCGCTGTCGGCCATCCACGAAAGCGACATCAAACGGGATTTGTTCGCGCTGGCGGGCGACCACTTCCGGGGCCGCGAAGGAGGCTCGTTAGATGAACTCAAAGCGTCGGTCTGGATTGCCGAGCAACTTCGGGCGATGGGTTTGCAACCCGCTGGCGATGATGGCACGTTCTTCCAGTTTTTCCACATTCAGCGGACGCGCATCACCGAAACCAGCCGCCTGAACATTGGCACTCACCAACTCACCCACGGGCAGGATGCTTTTTTGCTGGCCCCGGCCATTGCGTCGGTCGATGCGCCGTTGGTTTTTGTCGGCATCGGCACACCCGATGAATTGGCGAAGGCTGACATCAGGGGCAAAGCCGTAGCGCTCCAGTTCTCGGGAACGGGACCGCCCGAACTGAGCTACCGGCGACATCTGTTCGGAACCATGAGCCGACGGGCCACCGACCTCATCAAAGCGGGTGCAGTGGCGGTGGTGTGGGTTTCCGATGGGGCTGCACAGTCCTATTTTGAGCGCTGGACAACGGGTCTCGAACGGGGTCGCTACGATCTGCCCGGCGGACCAAACACGCGCGTTTTTTCGCAGGCTCCCACCGTCTGGCTACCCGCCAGCGCCATCGACTGGATCAAACAACCCGGCCAGCAGTTTACAAATGTGGTAAACGTTGAAAGTTTCAATTATCCATCGGTCAACATTGTCGCTAAAGTACCGGGCACGGATGCTACGCTCAAGAATGAACACGTGCTGTTCAGCACTCACCAGGACCACGACGGCGTTCGGCGGGCGGTAGCGGGTGATTCGATCTGGAACGGGGCTGACGACAACGCCAGCGGCTGCGTGGCGACGATGGCTCTGGCGCGGGCATTTGTGCAGCAACCCGCCAGGCGGTCGGCGCTGTTCGTGTTCCACGGAGCTGAAGAACGGGGGCTGCTGGGATCACGTTACTACGTGGCCCAGCCGACGGTGCCGCGCGAGTCGATTGTGGCGGTGCTGAATGCCGAGATGATTGGCCGGAATGCGCCCGACAGCGCCTGTATTCTGGGCCAACAGCCCCCCCACCGCAACTCCGCTGAACTGGTGAATGCGGCATTAGCAGCTAACACAGCATCCGGGGGGCGATTCAAGCTCGACACGCTCTGGGACAAGCCCGACCACCCCGAAGGCTGGTATTTCCGCTCAGATCACCTCCCCTACGCCCGCGCCAACATCCCGGCTATTGCGTTCACGAGCCTGCTTCACCCCGACTACCACACACCCAAGGACGAACCCGACCGCATCGACACCGGCAAAGTGACCAACATCACCCGCTGGATGTACCTCACCGGTTGGGACATTGCCAACCGCCCGAAGCGGCCCGCCGTGGATAAGGATTTCAAGTTGGAAAGGTGATGTATGGGTTAGCCTCTGGCTGACCCTGTTTACGGTTTCACACGAGCCAGCCAGAGGCTGACTCAGACACCAATCATAGCATGATACGACTTTTTATGCGTCTGTTTTTCGCTTATTATTTGTTGAGCCTGACAGTTGCCTGTCACCGGCCCGCGACTACCGCAACGACCTATTTCCCAGCGAGGGGCGATGCCTGGGCGCGTCGCGAACCAGCGAAGGTCGGTATGGATGCGGCCCGGCTCGATTCGGCGGTAGCTTTTGCCAAAACGCAGGAGACGACGCAGATGAAACCGGATTTCTCGACGCAGGAAGAGATCTTCGGCAAACTCCTTGGTCCCATGCCCACCAGCCGGGCCGCTACTAATGGTATCATCCTCCGCCACGGCTACATTGTGGCTGAGTGGGGCGACACCCAACGCGCCGACCCGACCTACAGTGCAGCCAAAAGCGTCCTTTCAACGGTCGTTGGCATCAGTCACGAGCGCGGCCTGATACCCGATATCCACCAGCCCGTCGCGAAGCTGATTCACGACGGCGGGTACGAATCGGCGCAGAACCGGGCCATTACGTGGGAGCATCACCTCCGCCAGACCAGCGAATGGGAAGGCGAACTGTGGGGCAAAAACAGCGACTTCATTGGCAAAGAGGCTTTTGGCCGGGGCGAACGCAAGCCTCGTACATTACAGGCACCCGGCACGTACTACGAATACAACGACGTGCGCATTAACCGGATGGCGCTGTCGCTGCTGCGGCTGTGGAAAAAACCCATCCCCGACGTTGTCCGCGACGAGATTATGAACCCCATCGGCGCATCAGACACCTGGCAGTACATTCCCTACCCAACGGCCGTTGCGGATATTGACGGCAAACCGATGCCTTCGGTCAGTGGCGGCACCCGCTGGGGCGGTGGACTGCGAATCAGCGCCCGCGATTTGGCTCGCTTCGGCTACCTCTTTCTGCGGCAGGGCCGGTGGGCAGACCGTCAGATTGTTTCGGCAAACTGGGTCAAACAGGCCACCACACCCGGACCCGTCGGACCGGATTATGGCTACTTGTGGTGGCTCAACACGGGCACGGGTGAATCGGACAAGAAGCCCTGGCCCGACGCACCAACGACCAGTTATGCTGCCCTTGGCGCGGGATCAAACACCGTTTGGGTCGACCTGGAACACGACATCGTTATTGTGTGGCGCTGGCATAACGGCAATCCAAATGAACTGATTAAGCGGGTGCTGGCAGCAGTCAGGTAGACTCCCTACGGCAACACAAAACTCACCACGTTCGAGGGCGCTGGGTTGATGCCGGTGTACACTTTTCGCTTCGTGTCGGGGTCGTCGTAGGCGTTTTCAAGGGCGGTGATGCCGTATGCGATGACGTAGACACGCTCACCGGGTTTGAACGCCAGCAGATCGTCGGCCAATAGTTTGGCGGCAAACGCACCCGTACCGCCGGGCGGTACAGTGGTCTGGCCCATCGTCGTTACGTAGTTGAGATGACTCACCTGTGCATCGCGACCGAGAAACAGCCGCACCCGCCGTTGCTCCACCTCCGCCGTTCCCACCGGCTGAACGGGCACAGTCACCCCCGATAAGGTTAAGTTGAGGCCGCTGATGGCCACCGTCAGGTTCGACGGTGCGGTTGTGGACCGTTCCCAAATCGTGACCGGAGAAACGAGCGTTGGCGAGCCGCCCGCGTGCGCAATGCCAATCTGCTTGTAGTTGCCATAGCCCGGTTTGTTGTAGCTCAGGTTGTAGTTTCCTGCAAAAGCATTGGCAATAATAAACCGGCCTTCGGGCCGGGTACGAACGGGAAACGCGGTTTGCAGCCCTTCGAGCGACACAATCATGCTGTCGCTTTTGGGTTTGATCGTACCAAACTCGTCGTATAGCGTTACAAACCCGGTGATGTCGCCCCGCAGCACAACGCCATTCCCAGGATTAACCCGGAGCGAATCGGCGGGATAAACGTTCTGATCGAGAAACGGTTTACAGCCGACCGAAGCGAATAATACTGCTACAAAAAAGACAAACGAAATCGAATAGTGCATACGTGATGAAGGCGTCAATAAGCCATCAAAATTAACCACTTATGCGACTTTTGCAACAAAAACGGGGTTTCAAACCAGTTCGTTTGTCAAGTCCGGCGTGGCTTGGTCAGGCTACGGCTGGCTCCGTTGCATGGGCTGCCGTTTGCCGGAGGTCAGCGACCGCCAGACCCATTCAGACGGGCTTATTCGAAAGTGCTGCCGCCACAGCGGTGAGAACAATTCAGTTCTTCCTCAGCAACACCGTTGAATGAAGCAGCGTCATTTTCCAGCCTCTCCTTTCCTTTTCTAGCACGGCACTTTCCAGCCACTTTATGGTTCTCTTCTGCCCTTTTGCGTCAATATCAGCCTGGTTGTTATACGTCACCCAGGCTACGTTACCCTTCACCGTAACCCGCTCAAAGTCAACGGTGTTAATTCGTTTCATTCCGCTCCCGATGCGTGGCTTCATGCGGGCCTCAAGGGTATCCACCGTCCAGATTTCGCCGTTTTCCAACAGCATAAAGTCGGGTTGGCAATAGCTTCTGAATTTAGCCATATCCAGATCCGCCAGGGCCTGAAACGCGTCAACGATTACATTCTTCACCTGTTCTTCATCAGCGGTCGTTTGCGCGTACAGTGGGGTGAAGAGTGTAATGACCGAGACTAATCCAGAAAGCAGGATTTTCATGAGTGGCTGCATGCGTTGTGTAGGAATGGATGGAAGTACGGGGTACTACTCTGCTTTAGCCTGTGTGCCACCGAAAGACCCGGAAGTCCGCCTTTTTCTGTCGTATCATTTCCTCGTTGATAATTGCCCGCTATTCACACGCATCCAAGCTTTGGCCCTTTTCACCTGCGGCAGATCGGCGTCGGCATCGCTCCAGGTAGTCAGAAACGTTTGGTACGCTTTGGTGGCTTCAGACTTATTGCCTTCATCCTCCCAGGCCTGCGCCAGGCCGAAGAGTGCAAAGCCGCTGTTAGGCCGATCTTTTAGCAACTCACCGTACGTATCCCGCGCTTTTTGCCACTGCTTCGCCCGCTGATACGCCTTCGCCAACGTCAGTTGAGTGGGGTAATAATATGGGGGCGGTTCGTTATACCCAAGTTCTTTTTCCAGCTTCACGGCTTCCTTCAGCAACCGAAACGCCTGGGCCGTATCGCCCTGGAGACTGAACAGATTGCCCTGTAACTCAACGGAGGTTAAATGCTGGATCTTTTCATTCCATCCATTCAGGTCTTTGTCGTGCTTAGCCAATCGCCACAGGTCGGCATCCAGTTCGTTGGCGTACTGCCGGGCCAGATTCGCATTGCCTTTTTCAACCGCATCCATACCCAGTAAATAAGCAATTTCGTTCCGGCGCTGCGGTTTCTTCCGGTACTCGGCGTAATCTTTGTCGCCCATGCTCTGATGCTGAGCTGCCGTATCGGCCATCAGGCGACGTTCGTACTCAGCCGCCTGGCTGAAATTGCCGAAGCGCATGGCCAACGACACCGGACCGTTACTCCTGTTTCGGTACGCCCATTTTTTAAAGTCCTGCGCCCGAGCGGTATCCTGCACCCCTGATTTGTCGAGCAGTCGGTTCAGAATGCCCATGGCTTCGCGGTAGCGGCCTTCCTCGGCGTCGTTGGCAATCAAATAAGAAAGGTTATGATCGTAATTCCAGGTATCGAGCCGGTGAATACCCTGCGCGGCCATGTAGCTTGAATCGACCCGCATGGCGGCCAGAAACGATTGCCGGGCCTTTTTATAATCGCCCAGCCGGTAGTAGATGTGTCCCGGCATGTGCACAATATGGCCCGACGCCGGAGCTAATGACGCCAGTTTGTTGGCACTGGCTAAGGCTTGCTGCGGGCAGCAGTTTTCCATTTGGTGAATCCAGTAATGGTGCACGGCGTGGTGATCGGGATGCGAGACGAGCAATTTTTCCAGCATCAGTTGCGCATACATGGTGTTCTCTTCCGGCTTGCCATCGGCCGAATAACTACCACCGATTGCCCCCAGCCAGAGGATTAACTTGGCTTCGACATCGTCGGGATACCGGTGAATCAGGTTGTCCATTTCAGCAATAAACGCCCGTTTTACCTCCTCCCGACTTTTCTTGGCTTCGGTGGCTCCGGCCTCAGCCTCAATCGCTTTGATGTATAACTGCTCATGTTCGGATGCGCTTTTACTTAGCTTCTTAACCTGTTCCAGCGCCTTTTTCCTGTCTCCCTGCCGCTTTTGGTCGAAGGGCTGAATGGACACGTGCATCCCCCAGTGCGGCATGGCGGCCGTGGTATCGAGTTTGGCCGCGTACTCGAAAGCCCGGTACGCTTCAAAGTCCCAGAAATCGTGCAGCAGCGACAAACCCTGATCGAAATACCGCTGCGCCGAGTCCGACTTGGTCGTGATTTTCAGGTGACTCCTGCCGATGCCCTCCATCAGGCGGGGTGGTGGCAGCGCAGTCTTGCGAATTTCGGGCGGGCGGCAATGCGCAGCCGATTGAGCACCCGTACCGTGCGCACTGTGGTCGTGCTGACCCAGGGCGGGAAGCGTGCCCAGCAGAAAGAGGGGAAGTGTAAAACGTACGTTCACAATCGCGGTAGTTTATCGGTTGAAGCAGCTAACAAATCAGCAAAAAATGACCCTTATTTCTGCCTGAGCTTAACTAATGCTGTTTTTCCGGCTTCGCTCTTCGGGTTGAGCATATCAATTCATGATTAATTTTCCATGAAGTAACGAGTTAATCATCCATTGTTTACCTACTCAAATACGCGTTTTAGGGAACGGTCATTTCAGGGACAGGCACTTACCTGTTTGGTAGTCACGCTTCGAGATTGGTTCGGGAAGTCTGAACGTCGCCAGTGATGCCGCTTTCAGGACCGTTGAAACGCAGACTGATTTTTATGGGTCAATCAGATTATGCTGGCGCTTGAGCACGAAGCGTCCGGCCGTTGGCTCAGAAGTTGTGCCTGTTCAGCAACCGGGTCGATGGTGTTTTCGGTTGATTCACCGTTGACCGACAACCCATTAATCAGTTTAGCCGTATGTACTGCAGCACCAGCCTAACCGAACACGTTGTTTCATGAACAACCCGTGTAGTCTGCTGGTTAGCAAAAGCAGTTGTAGCCAGATAGCACGTAAAGTTTCAGGTAAAGACATACTCCTCCTATATTTGATGTCAGCTTTGTTAAAAGCTACACATCTGACTTATCCGTTGACATTCCACAACAAACATGACCGCCATAGCCGAACGCGAACGCATCTACGAACGAGCCGATAATAAAGGCTGGAAAAAATGGGGACCCTACCTCTCCGACCGCGCCTGGGGGTCTGTTCGCGAAGATTATAGCCCCTACGGCGACGCCTGGAATTTCGTTACCCACGACATGGCCCGCTCCCGTGCTTACCGCTGGGGCGAAGAAGGCATTGGTGGTTTTTCGGACAACAAGGGCCACATCTGTTTTGCGCTGGGGTTCTGGAATCATAAAGACAACATTCTGAAGGAGCGGCTCTACGGGCTGTCGGGACCGGAGGGTAACCACGGGGAAGATGTGAAGGAACTGTACTATTATTTGGACAGCACCCCCACGCATTCCTACATGAAAATGCTGTACAAATACCCGCAGCAGGAGTACCCTTACAACCGGCTCGTGGTCGAAAGCAAGCGCCGAGGTCGGCAGGAACCCGAGTTTGAACTGACCGATACCGGCATTTTCGATAAAGACGAGTATTTCGACATTTTCATCGAGTACGCTAAAGCCGACCAGAACGACTGGTTGGTGACGGTTACGGCCCATAACCGCTCGGCGCAGGACGCCCCGCTGACGCTGCTGCCCACCATCTGGTTTCGCAATACGTGGTCGTGGGGCTATGACCAGTACAACAACCGGCCCATGCTCAACGGCATCGGTAAAAGTCAAATTGAGGTGAATCATAAGCAGTTGGGCAAGTATAAACTCTACTGCGAAGACGCCGACGCGCTGTTGTTTTGCGACAACGACACTAATACCGAGCGACTCTACGGACGGCCCAACGTGGCTAAGTATCCCAAGGACGGGATCAATAACTTCATTACATCGGGTGGCAAAAAGAACTTCATAAACCCCAATCAGATCGGCACCAAAGCGTCGGCGCAGTACACCCGTCAGGTTCCGGCGGGGGGCAGCACCACCATCCGGCTCCGGTTCAGCGATCAGACCCTGCTGACCCGCCCGTTTGCCGAGTTCGACGACATCTATCAGCAACGCCTGACCGACACCGAAGCGTTTTACGACGACCTACAGCAAAACGTGACAGACTCCGAACTGCGGGCCATTCAGCGGCAGGCCTATGCCGGTATGCTCTGGAACAAGCAGTTTTACTACTACAACGTCAACGAGTGGCTCAAGGGTGACCCCAAAATGCCTGTGCCGTTTCAGGGACGCGTGTACGCCCGCAACGAAGGCTGGAAGCACATGTACACGGCCAACATTCTGAGCATGCCCGATAAATGGGAATACCCGTGGTTTGCGGCCTGGGACCTCGCCTTTCATACGCTCACCCTCGCCCGGCTCGACCCCAACTTTGCCAAGCGGCAGTTGGCCGTTATTCTGCGCGAATATTACATGCACCCCAACGGCCAGATTCCGGCTTACGAGTGGAATTTCAGCGATGTGAACCCACCCGTTCACGCCTGGGCGACGTGGAAAGTGTACGAGATTGATAAGGAACGCAACGGCGTGGGCGATGTGGCATTTCTGGAGCGGGTGTTCCATAAACTGCTCCTGAACTTCACGTGGTGGGTAAACCGCAAAGACGTTGAGGGCAACAATATTTTTGGCGGGGGTTTCCTGGGCTTAGACAACATCGGCGTGTTTGACCGCTCGCAGCCGTTGCCGATGGGTGGGCGCATTGAGCAGGCCGACGGCACGGGGTGGATGGCCATGTATACGCTGAACATGCTGCGCATTGCCTGCGAGATTTCGCTGACGCGACCGAGTTACCAGGACATGGCCAGCAAGTTTTTCGAGCACTTTCTGCACATCGCGTCGGCCATGAACAACCTCGGCAAGCAAAACATCAGCCTGTGGGACGAGGTCGACCAGTTTTATTACGACGTGCTGCACACACCCGACCAGAACGCCCGGCTGCTCAAAATCCGCTCGATGGTGGGTTTGATTCCGTTGTTTGCCGTTGAGATTTTAGACGAGGCTCTGCTCTCGAAACTACCCGATTTCAAACGGCGGGTGGAGTGGGTGCTCACTAACCGGCCCGATCTGGCGTCGCTGGTGTCGCGCTGGCACGAGCCGGGCAAGGGCGAAACGCACCTGCTGAGTCTGCTACGGGGCCACCGTATGAAAATGATCCTGAAGCGGATGTTTGACGAGACTGAGTTTCTGTCTGACTACGGCATCCGTGCCTTGTCCAAATACCACGAAAAAACGCCCTACCAGTTCGAACTGAACAGCGAAATTTTTCAGGTGCGTTACGTGGCGGCCGAGTCGGAAATGAGCATGTTCGGCGGCAACTCCAACTGGCGTGGGCCGATCTGGTTTCCCGTCAATTTTCTACTCATCGACTCGCTGCTGAAGTTTTACCAGTATTACGGCGATGATTTCGAGATCGAGTACCCAACTAATTCAGGACAGGTAATGAGCGTGAAGGAAGCGACGGTTCAGGTGGCTGAGCGGCTCATTAACATTTTCCGGCGCGGAGTCGACGGCCTAATTCCGGCCTATGGCAACGACAAGAAGATGCAGCACGACCCGCATTTTCAGGGCCTATACCTGTTCTACGAGTATTTCCACGGCGACGTAGGTGCGGGCTTGGGAGCCAGCCACCAAACGGGCTGGACGGGCCTGGTGGCCGACCTGATCGAGTACGTCCATAAATACCGGACCGAGAACGTGGCGGTGCTGGCTGCGGGGAAATGAGTTTGATATCATATAAATCGATCATGCCTTCTATCAGCACACCTCGCCTGACCCTCCTACCCATTGACTTACCCACCTACGAACTACTCTTCGCGGGTATGAATGAATTGGGGAGCCATTTGAACGTGCAGGTTCCGGCTGTATTTGATCCTGAATTTGGAATGGACCCGTATCGTTATTCGTACAACAAAGTAAAAAACAGCCCGGACGAAAGCCCGTGGTGGTTATACCTGTTTGTTCACCCAGCCGATCAAGTTTTAGTGGGTATGGGTGGCTACAAAGGTCCACCCGACGAGCAGGGTATAGTAGAAATCGGATATCAATCTACGAGCCGTATCGCAACCAGGGACTCGCTACCGAAGCGGCCAATGGGCTAATTAACCGGGCGTTCGAGCACCCCGACGTCAACATTGTGCAGGCGCATACGCTGGCCGAAGAGAACGCATCGGTTGGGGTGCTGAAAAAGTGCGGCATGGCCTTCGTTCAGGCCATTGAAGACCCGGACGACGGGGCAATTTGGCAATGGCAATTACCCCGGTCGTAGAATCGCCAACACAACGATTACGTATCAGCCTGATAAGGTCCGCCCGGTTCACCCCAACCCCAACGGGGCATCGGCTCGTTTATAGCTACCGGATTCTGAGTAGTCTGCGAATTAAGCACTGCCAGGCGGCTGCCCCATTCTAAATACGCGACTAAGGCCGAACGGAACTCCGGGTCGTCGGGCAGGCCTACTTCATCGGCACTGTCGAGCAATAGCGCAATCCAGCGTCGGCGCTGCGTTTCGGTGAGGTGCTTGCCCACATGATGTTCCACCATACGAGCGTGACTTCCTCCATCGTCCTGCGTATAAGACGCTGGTCCGCCAAACACTTCGCCGATGAAATGCGCCACGTGCCGGGCATGTTCAGTTGACATGTGGCGAAAGACAGGAGCCAGCAACTCATCCTGAGCAACTTTTTTGTAGAATAAGTCGGTCAACTGCTCCAACCGACCGTTTTCGCCAGCCCAGGTATACAGCGAGGGGATAACTCGTTCATTCATGACAAATAGTTTATGGTTGCTCGATTACTGTTTTGATAGCAAGCAATATGGATGCCCAACCACCTTCAGCCACCGCTTCCTGGTAGCGACGTGCGCCCTCGGCCACGGTCGTGTAATCGCCCTGGGTAACAGTCAGGACAGTTTGCCCCTGTTCGACTGCCAGATCATATGTTACGGTGAGGTAGTTTTCCGACGTGTCGTCAATGGTTGAATTGGGGTCTATGGTGGTGTATGATAGAAATTTTTCTGGCTCAATAGCGACGACATAGCCTTTAACGAAGACCATCTCCTGACCTTCATGCGTCCCCCGCCACAGCAACGGACTGCCAACGTTCCAGTCAGTGACGGCTTCGCAACCATACATATACTGCTTAGTTTGTTCGGGGTTAGTGAGCGCATCCCACACCACTGCTGGTAATGCGTCGATAGTGATGCTGTTCTGGATAACTAACTGGTTTGCCATGTTAGACGTTTGGTTAATCGTATTCGGCAAGATAAGCGGTGACAGGTGACAACCTTATGTCAGCAGCCACAACCGAGTCTACCTAATCTTACTTCACACAACAGCGCTTTCCAATAACTGAATGGTCCCTGCGTCAGCGTTCATTTCCGCGTTGACACCAATCGGTACGGTGAATTTGTCAGGGATATGGCCGATCATGGCTCCTGCGTAAGCCGGTACGCTCAGCGAACCAATGTGTTCGGTCAGGACTTCTTCGAGCGTCAGCGAACCGTAGCCCCCGCTGCCCGCTTCGCACTTGGTGCATTGGCCGAATACAAACCCAGCTACCTGACCCAGAATACCCGCCAGTTTCAGGTGCGTTAGCATCCGATCTACGCTATATACATCTTCGCGAACGTCTTCCACGAACAAGATCTTTCCCCGCCAGTCGGGCAGGTACGGCGAACCGATCAGGTGACACAGCACGGTCAGATTACCACCCACAAGCTGCCCTCGCGCTGTGCCCGGCCGCAACGTCGTAATGCGTTCCTTCGTCTGAACCAGCGTATCCTCTTTTTTAGCTGGGTTCCGCATTTGAACAGCTTCACCATTCATCAGCACCCGCCGAAACCAGTCGACTGTATACGTATTCCAGGTGGCGGCTCCTTCGGGACCGTGAATCGTGGTCAGGCCGGTTTTGGCGTAGATGCCGAGCAGCAGGGCCGTAATGTCGCTGTAGCCGATCAGCAGTTTAGGGTTCCGGCGAATAAGATCGTAGTCGAGCAGGGACAGGAGCCGGGCGCAGCCCCAGCCGCCGTGCATAGCCATCACCAGCTTCACTGACGGGTCGGCAAACAGACCGTTGATGTCGGCGGCCCGGTCGGCGTCGCGCCCGGCGAGGTAGCCATAGCGGTCGTAGAAATGCGGAGTTAGTTTCGTTTTCAGGCCCAGTGCTTCCAGCGATTCGATAGTCACCCGCACCGTTTCGCGGCTGTAGGCCGGTGCCGCCGGACACGCCAGTCCAACCGTATCGCCGGGTTTGAGCCGGGGCGGCTTTAGCGCAGCGGGTGACGTTTGTGGCGCAGAAATGAACGGCGCAAGGGCGGCAGCTTTGAGCAGCGAACGGCGGGATGGCATTGGAAAGGGGTAGTTGACGGACGGAGACTAACCGGATTTATGAATCACCAAAACTACCCGTTTTTTGGAGCAACCTGCCAAACAATTACAACTATAGATGGTTTATAATACAAACAAAATATAGTCACAACGGTATGAAAATCGCTGTAGAAAAAGGGCAGGACAAGCCCCTGCTTGCCGACGGTAAGCAACATGTAACGATTACGGACATTGAAGAAGGTACGAGCGAGAACAAAAGCGTTCCGTTCTTCGCCGTTCGCTTCGAGAACGAAGACGGTTTCGTATCGCACCGCTTTTATCAGTCACCGGCCGGTATGACAAACATCGTCAACCTGTTCGAACGGGTCGGCATCGATGTAAAAGAAGGTGCCGAGTTAGATACGAAACAACTCATTGGCAAAGAGCTCGACATTGAAGTGGGCGAGCGTTCGTACAACGACCCCAACACGGGCAACGAACGGACACTGAAGCAGGCAATGGATTTTTTGGTTTCGTAGAGACGAATAATTGCGTCTCCTGCTCGATAGAAAACCATCCGGGCAGGAGACGCAATTATGCCGGTCCGCCGGTGCGGTCTCTACTTTTTATACCCGAACGTCATCACCGACCCTTTTTTCCCGTTGCCTTCGCTGGCAATGTACAGGTCGCCGTTGGGCGCGAAGCAAATGCCCTCGGGCTGACGGAATAGCTTCGGATCGAGGGATTCGGAATGCAGGATTTGCGCCTTCCGGTTGGTAATGAGCAGGCGTTTCCCGGCCGAACTTAGCACGTACCACTCGCCCGTGACCGGATGCACGGCAATCCCTGACGGTTTGTACGTTTTGGGGTTGATACCTGCCCCCTTCAGTTGCTCGTCGTTTAACTGCATATCCTTGAACACCGCTTTGTTCAGCAGGTCGAATGAGTAAGTGGCCTTGTCGCTTGACGCCCCCCCGCCCTGTTTGACGGCAATAAGCAACCGTTTCGTTTTGGGTTCGTAACCTAAACCTTCCACTTCCGTATTAGCGGGCAAATCGGTTTTAGTACGACCGATTTGGGTCGATTCTGGCTCAAATCGAAATAAATTGCCGTTGCTTTCGAGCACGTACACCTCGCCGTTGACGTACTCGATTCCCTCAAAATCGCCGTAGCCACCAAAGCCGAAGTCCTGCACCACTTTCTTTTCCTTGGTGTCGTAGACATATACAACGGCTTCTTCATCCTGCACACACAGCAATTTGTTATCCTTGTAATACGTCAGGCCCGATATCTCCTTCAATTTATTGGGCAAGGTTACAGTCTCGTCCGGCGTCGTAAGATCATACGGCAGTTTGAACGGCGGAGTAACGGTCCCGGCTTCGGGCTGTCGATCCGTTTTAGTGGACGACGGACCGCAGCCTATCAGCAAGAGGGTTAATCCAAGTAAGAAATGTTTCACTTCAGGTAGCGTTTAGGCGCAAAAATACGGCTCTTTCCACTCGGTTCTGCCAGTTTTTATGAATTTTGCTGGAACGAGCTGTTTCATTTTTGGCACTTAACCACCTAAAAATCAGATTCTTAGTGAAAAATTCGCCATTCGGCGAAATTTAGTTTTGGGAGCGATAGCCGGGCTGCACCTTTGTTCTGTTCAAACGAATCAGAAACAAAATAAGCCATGAAAAATACACTCCTTTTAATGCTGGGTCTGGTAGCCGGAACCGCATCGTTCGCTCAAGAAACTCCCTCGAAAACGCCCGAAACGAGCATTTCGGTCACCACCGATCAAAAAGTAAAATTAGTAGTGGCCCGTGAAAAAGCCACGGCCTCCATAACCCTCCGCGACGCCGACGGCCACGTGCTCTACAGTGACAACGTAGATCTGCGCAACGGTCTGTATCAGCAATTTAACATCGCCCAACTCGCCAACGGAACGTATCAGTTAGCCGTTGCTATTGGCAAAGACACCATCGTCAAAACGTTTGTCGTCGATGAACAGCCCGCTCAGAAATTAGTCGCTATTCGTTCGTAAATCAAATGGCGTCATTCCGCCCACCGAAACCGGCATTCCACCGGTTTCTTTTTTTACGGGTTCCCGCCAATCCGTAGTTTTGTGAAATGACCAACACGATACTATCGTACCGCCTGACGAACCGGCAGAAATGGCAACTCGCCCTCAGCGTGTTCGTGGTGTACTGGCCCATTCGGCTGTACGTGAACATCAGTAACCCCAGTTGGGCGTTTCGGGTAAGCCGGATTCCATTCTTTGTCATGGAAATCCTGCTGTCCGTATTGTTTTTCTACATCTGGATCAGCATCACCGAATGGATTCAACGGCGGTTGTTCGACTGGTTTGGCGAGGGTTTCCTGGTAGACTTCAGGATTCCGGCCCAACTCGCTACGTTGTTTGTCGCCAGCTTCATGGCCCTTACGTTCAATTTTGGCTTTTATGCCCTCTGGCGCACCTTCGACGATTTTCTGGAGGAGCAATTCCCTACCTACCGCATCCAGACCCAGCGCCCGCCCAAACCCAAACCCACCCCCGCCGAAGAGAATTTCTGGCGGGCCAGCCGCGAACAACGGGCACGCATTAACAATGGGCTGACCGTTATGGCCCTGCTATCGGCGTTCTACTTAGCGGCCAACCGCCGGACAAATCGTCGCTTGCAGGATATGCAATTGCGGGCCGAACGACTCGAAAAAGAGAATGTGCAGGCCCAGTTTGCGGCCCTTAAAAGTCAGGTGAATCCGCACTTTCTGTTCAACAGTCTGAGCATTCTGTCGTCGCTGGTACATGCTGATGCTGAATTGTCGGAAAAATTCATCGACCAGTTGTCGCGGGCGTACCGTTACATCCTCGAACAGAAGGACAACGAGCGCGTCTCGCTCAAAACCGAGTTGGAATTTATTCAGGCTTACCGCTTTCTGCTGAATATCCGCTTCGAGAATAAATTCGACGTGGTCGTCAACGTACCCGAAGCCGACCAGAGCCGCTATAGCATTGCCCCGTTGACGCTGCAATTGCTGGTCGAAAACGCGGTGAAGCACAATCGAATGTCGGCAAAGGAACCGTTGCGGGTGCAAATCGGCCTGGAAGGTGACTGCTTGTTAGTCTGTAATAACCGGCAACTCCGCCCGCAGTCGGAAGCATCCACCGGCGTCGGGCTGCAAAACATCATCAACCGCTACGCCCTGCTCACCGACCGGCCCGTTTTTATCAGCGAGAACGACGGCGATTTTGTGGTCAAGATTCCTCTACTCAATTAGTGAATGAGCGAATGAGTGGGTTAGCGAATGTTTGGTTTTAGCTATTCACTCATTCATCATTCACTCATTCGCTAATTAAAAAATGAACGTAGTCATCATCGAAGACGAGAACCTGACGGCCAAACGACTGGAAGGTATGCTCCAAAAATACGACTCCACCATCAACGTGCTGGCCCGAATTCCGTCCGTAGCCGATGCAGTGGCCTGGTTCGGTCAGGTTGAGCGCCCGATAGTCGATTTGGTGTTTATGGATATTCACCTCGAAGATGATTTGGGCTTCCGTATTTTTGAGCAGGCTAACCTGACGACACCCGTTATTTTCACGACGGCCTATGACGAATACATGATTCAGGCGTTTAAAGTCAACAGCATCGACTACCTGCTCAAACCCATCAATTACGACGAGTTGGTGGCGGCCGTTGAGAAGTTTAAAGCGCTAAAAAAACAGTTTGAGTCGACTTCGGCAAGTCCGCCCGCCCCCGATTTGGAAACGCTGCTCAGCCTGATCGGCAAACCCAAATCGACCGATTATAAAGAACGGTTCATGATTACGGTCGGCACCAAAATCCGCAGCATCGAAACGACTGAAGTTGCTTATTTCTATTTAGAAGAGAAGATTGTTTTCCTGGTTACCAAAGACGGGTTGAACCTGCCCGTCGACTACAGTCTGGATAAGCTGACGCAACTGCTCAATCCCCGGCGTTTTTTCCGCATCAGCCGCCAGTTTTTAGTCTCGCTGCCCGCCATTCAGACCATCCACACCTTCTCGGCCGGTAAACTCAAACTCGATCTGACCCCCAAATCCCGACAGGAAGTCTTTGTCAGTGGCGACCGTATGACTGAGTTTAAGGAGTGGCTGGGAAAATGAAACTGCAAAAGCAAAGCTGACTATCAACCAATCACAACAAAACGATGAATACACTTTCCGCTTTATTCACGGTTGGGCTTGCCCTCACGCTCACGGGCGGCCGACCCGTTTCGCCACCGGCCGCTCCCCCGCGCGACCTGAACAAAAATGGCAAACTCGATTCATACGAAGACCCGAAACAACCCATCGAGACGCGCATCACCGACCTGATCGGGCAGATGACCGTGGAAGAAAAGGCCGGTATGTTATTTATCAACGGGACGATTATCAACAGCGATGGCAGCATCGACAAGAAGCCCGGCGGGCAGGGACCGGCGGCCATGATGCCCAGCGCGATTGAGAACATAACCGAGCGCAAAATGACGCACTTCAACCTCTGGACGGTTCCGGGGGTGCGGGAGTTGGCGATGGGGCACAATGCCATCCAGAAATTGGCCGAAAGCTCCCGATTAGGAATTCCGGTTACCATTGCCTCCGATCCCCGGCATTATTTTAGCACCACCATCTTCGCCATGTCGGCCAACGGCTTTTCGCAGTGGCCGGAGCAGTTGGGTTTTGCGGCCATCGGCGACGAAAAGCTGATGCAGCAATTCGCCGACATGGCCCGGCAGGAGTATTTGGCCGTGGGCATCCGCGAAGCCCTGCACCCCATGGCCGACCTCGCCACCGAACCGCGCTGGGCACGCGTCAGTGGCACCTTCGGCGAAGATGCCCGGCTGTCGGCTAAGCTTGTCGAAGCCTACGTACGGGGTTATCAGGCCACGCAAGGGAACAAATCGGCACTCGGCCCGAACAGCGTGGCCTGTATGACCAAGCACTTTTCGGGTGGTGGCCCGCAGAAAGAAGGCCTTGACCCACACTTTGAGTTTCAGAAAGGCCAGGTTTATCCCGGTAAAAATTTCAATTACCACCTGATTCCATTCGAGGCCGCGTTTGCCGCCAACACGGCCGCTATCATGCCCTATTACGGTATTCCCACCGACCAGACTGGCGAGAACGTAGCGATGTCCTATAACAAAGACATTATTACGCGGCTGCTGCGCGACAAGTACAAATTTGACGGCGTCGTCTGCACCGACTGGGGGCTGATTACCGACACCAAAATGGGACCCGTCACGTGGCCCGCCCGCGCCTGGGGCGTTGAAAACCTCAGCCGCGAAGACCGGGTGCTGAAAGCCATTAACGCGGGTGTTGACCAGTTTGGGGGCGAACACTGCCCGGAATTAGTGGTCAGTTTGGTCAAAAGTGGCAAGCTGAGCGAAACCCGGATTGATCAGTCCGTTCGGCGGTTACTGCGGCAAAAGTTTCAGTTGGGTTTGTTCGACAATCCGTACGTGGATGCGGACAACGCGTCGAAAATTGTTGGTAAGTCCGAATTTCGGCGGGCGGGCGAAGCGGCCCAGCGCCGGGCCATGACGCTGCTCAAGAATGAGCAAAGAACGCTGCCGTTGACGGCGGGCAAGCTGAAACTATTCGTTAAAAACGTGGATGCTGCCGTGGCCGCTCAATACGGTACGGTGGTTGAGAAACCCGAAGACGCCGACGTGGCCATTATTCGGCTGAAAACACCCTGGGTGCCGGTTGACACGCAAAACCCAATGGCGAGGGGCTTCCACCACGGTGATCTTGACTTCAAGGATAAAGAAAAAGAAGATATCCTGACGCTGTTGCGCACTGTGCCAACCATTGTGGACATCTACTTAGACCGGCCGGCCGTCATTCCCGAAATCAGCGCCGGGGCAAAGGCACTGCTGGCCAACTACGGGGCCAGCGACGCGGCCGTGCTGGACGTCATCTTTGGCAGGGCGAAGCCCGAAGGCAAATTACCATTCGAGTTACCGTCGTCGATGGAGACCGTTCGGAATCAGAAAGAAGATCTGCCATACGACTCAAAGGACCCGCTCTATAAATTCGGCTACGGCCTGCGCTACCCAGCGGGTTCGACCAGCGCATCGACCTCTGGTAAGTAAGGCACCATAAGCCGGGCCGGGCAGTAAGTCAAGCTACAAACAAGGGACAAGGGCGCTACGATGCGAATGCTACGTAGCGCCCTTGTCGTTCAATCGTCGCCGTCCTTGTCCACGACGCGCACAAAGGCACTGCGCCGGGGAGCAGGCACTTCCGCCAGTTCGCCCCGCAGCCCTTTCCAGAGAATTTCGTTGAATAGTTTATCGTCGATCTTGTCCACGTCCGAAAAGTCCAGCCCTTCCGATTTCTTCGCGCTGGGCGTGTAAGCCGTGTTTACGGCACTAAGGTCCACGTTGCTCGGCACCGACTGGTAAGGCGTATTGTCAGGCATGGCCGTAAAACTGCGAAACATCGGCGTAGCCCCGGCGTCGTACTGGCTCATCGGTGGCAAACCCGCAATTAACTCAATCGTGCGCAGCATACCCGACGTCGAGTACATAGTATGGTCCACAAAGCCACGCTTCACGTACGGACTGATAATCAACGCGGGCGAGCGGTGCGCGTCGACGTGGTCGGGGCCGTTCTGGGCGTCGTCTTCCAGAATAAATACGGCTGACTGGTTCCAGATTTTACTCCTGCTAAGGTGTTCCACAAACATCCCGACGGCCAGGTCATTATCGGCAACGCAGGCGTAGGGCGTTGGTCGATTCACGGCTAAGCCCTGCGTATGGTTGGCACCTAACCGGATGGTGTTTACCGTCGGAACCGCATTGGCGACGACGAGCGAGTCGAAATCCCGCTTCCACTGATTGACGCGGGTGGTATCTTTTACCTGCTGCTGGTAGTAGGTTGCGAAATACGAGCAGACGTGGTCCTTGTCCAGCGCTGGAATATTGCCCTTATTGCCGTCTACAAAGACGCCGTAGGTCCGGTAGCTAACCCCGGCCCGTTTGCAAAAATCCCAGATGAACCCATCTTTATTGTTGGCAATTTCCCGCCGACCCAAGCCCTCGGTAACGCCCCCACGCCGACCGTAGCCCGTGGGCCAGGTTTTCTCTAAATAGTCGTTGGCATGGGCACCCATGCTCCAGTTATGGCCGTCGGCACTGACTTCGGCATCGACATAGAAATTATCGAACAGGGTGTATTCGCGCGCTAATTTGTGCTGATTAGGCGTGTATTTCTCCCCGAACAGACAGAGCGTTGAGTCGCCGTTGCCGCCCTTCATATCACCAAAAACCTGATCGTAGGTGCGGTTTTCTTTGATAATGTAAAAGATGTGTTTGATGGGTGAGGGAGTACCCACTTTCATCGGAACCGGGTTGTTTACTTCACCTTCAGTCAATAATTCCCGGTCTTTTTTATACGGGGTGTTGGTGTACACTTTTTTGGCGTAGAGGGCCAGTGAGGCCTCGTTTGGCTCGTCGATAATACTCATTGTGCCTTTCATCAGCGCACCGATGTACTGCATTCGGTTGTTGCGCGGTTGCTCGCCCACGTGCGACTCGGAGCGCACGGCCCGGTTTACCGGCTGCGGCCCCAGCGGATTGGCAAACGAGGTAAACCCTTTGCCATTGGTCACGAACACCCGCTTGCCCACCACCCGCACGTTGGTTGGGAACCAGCCCACCGGAATAAATCCCTTCGAGACGCTCTTGCCCGGCTTACTCACGTCGAACACGGCCAGGCAGTTGTTGTCGGCGTTGGCGATGTACAGTGCCTTCTCGTCGGCCGACAGCGCCACGCCGTTGGTCATCGACCCCGCCGGTGAGTTGGGGTACAGAGCCGCGTTGAGTACCTCGATTACCTTGCCCGCTTTCGCGTCGATCACCGACACGCTGTTGTCGCCCGCGTTGGCCACGAAGATTAACGTTCCCTTTTTGTTCAGGATCAGCTCATTGGGATTATATGACACGGGAATCGTGCGGGTCATTCTCCGGGCCTGGGTATCGAATACGCCGACTTTGCGGCCACCCCACAGGGACACGTACAGCGTTTTGCGGTCGGGCGAGAGGACGCAGGTGTAGCCTTCGTGACCGAGTCTATCCTGATATACAATGGCTTTCGTGGCCAGATCGAAAACGTACAGCGAACTATTTTCCTTCGTCACTACATACAACAATCCGCGTTCATCGTCAATATCTAAGCCCACGGGCGAAATTTTTTCGGGCCAGGGTTTGCCCAACACGAGGCTGTCGGCCAGCGTGAGTTTATTGTCGGCGATGGCGTATTTCAGGATTCGGTTGTCGTTGCCACCCGATGCATACAGAAATTTCTCGTCGCGGCTGAATTTCAGGCCGTAAAACGACTTGGCAATTTCGACGCTGTGCAGCACCTTTTCGGCTTTGGGGTCAATCAACTGAATCGTTTGGGTGCCCTGCCCGTTGTTGGTCACAGCCATCAACTTTTGCGAAGCCGACACCGCGATGTTCAGCGGCAGATCACCCACCTCAAGCGACCGTCCGGCAGGGGTCAGGCTCCAGCCGTTGGGCAGCATCACGCGCCGGGCTTCAAGCATCGCGTCGAGTTTTTTGAGGTCAGGAGTTTTCTGCGCCCGCAAACCGGCAGCGCACAACAGGCTAAGGACCAGGGTTAGGAATAGCTTCATGATGAGTCAGTCGTTTGAGTTGCAGAGCTTCTGTGTAATTGTTTGTCATCCCGACCGGTCCGCCGGTCGGGATGACAAACAATTACACCAAAAAATTAAAACACGGGCTGCACGGGTTCAATACCTAATTTCTTGGCTTCGGGAATAAACTGCTCCAGATTATTAACCAGCACAAAATCAACACCGGCGTTGATCAAAGCAGGCAATTCGGCGGGGTCTTTCGCGTAATAATAGTTGATCCGAACCTGCGCTTTTTTCAGATCCGCCATAGCCTTTGTGCGGTCTTCACCTTCGTCGCGCAGCAGTTGAATAAATGCGGCTTTCTGGCGAATCGTTGCGTCAACGTACGTCCGCGTGTCTTTTCTGTACCGATTGTCGGCATTGCAAATCAGAATCGTCGGACTCACCTGACGTGCTCCGACAGCCGCATCTTCGCTACAGGCCAGAAACGCCTGATGAACCCGTCCGGCCTTCACGACAAGGGTAGCTGCGGCTTTCCCAACAGCCGCCCCACCTTTAAGATGGCAGTTTAACCACACGTTCCGGGGCATGATCGCCAGCACCTCGGCAAACGTTGGGATGAGCGTTCCGGCAAAGGACTGTCCTTTTTTGACGCCCGCATCCAATCGGCGAATTTCGGCCAGCGTCAGGTTGAATACTTTGCCCGTGCCGTTGGTGGTTCGGTCAACGGTTTCGTCGTGCATAATGACTAAGGCACTGTCTTTGGTCAGTTGGATGTCGAACTCAATCATTTGGGCACCCAGCGCGACAGCCTGTTTAAACGCGGGCAGCGTATTTTCGGGATGTGAATCCAAACAGCCCCGGTGGGCACACAAGCCTTGTTTCGGCATGGCGACTCCAGTGGTTTGGGCGGGGGTTGGGCGAGTGAAAAAACTCGCTGAAATCAGTAGAACCAGGGTTATTCGTTGCATGATATCGTAGCCCGGTGACGCGGCCTTTATTTATCCCACCACACTTTAATGTCGCTGTTATCGCCACCCATCGACGCCACGGCTCCGGCCAGCCCTTCGGGATTGAGCGATTGCAAATACGTCGGGTACGGCACCCGGTACGGAAACTTGTTTTCGGCGGGGATACCCGCCCCGCGCGGCAGCACCGGATACCCTGTCCGGCGTTTCTCGAACCAGGCCTGGTAATCTACGAAGAAGTAGGCGTAATATTTTTGCAACATGATCTGCTCCAACTGCTTTTCGGTGGCAGCGGCCGCATCGTAAACGACGCCCGGCTGCTGAAGAAAACCGGCGGGCGTTGCTACGCCCCACTGCGTCATGGAAGCTGCAATACCCGTTTCGTAGTGTACTTTCGGCGTTTTACCCGTCGCCAGACCCCGCAGGGCTAGCTCGGCTTTAATAAACTCCACCTCAGCGAAGGTCATCATCACGCCCAACTGCGGCAAGGTTTTCAGCGCGTCGGTGTAGCTCGAATTGCGGCCCACGGCGTATTCCGTCGTCGTGGCGTACCCGCTCTCGATACCCTGGTAGACCGGCGCACCGCTCACCGTGACGGGAATAACCCAGATGGCCCGGCGGGGGTCATTGTCGGCGTTCAGTTTACCCAGAAAAAACCGGGTGAAGTAATTACCGTCCCGCCAGTCCACCTGCCGCGCGTTGAAGTACTGGTTATAGTACGGAAACGTACCGGGATACCGGAATATCGCGTCGTCGGCGTTGGCGGTGAACACCGGATTATTGACCGGGTCGGCCAGAATTGCGGTTAACTGTTGATTGACAGCTACTTCGCCTTCGCGCTTCGAGATGCGGAGTAACAGCCGCAGTCGCAGCGAATTCGTGAACTTCTTCCACCGCTGAATGCCCAGGTTCCGCCCACCGGTCAGCGCGTTGGCGTTGTAGACCAGGTCACCGGCGTAGGTCAGCGCTTTGGTGTCGTCGAAGAGGCCGTTAGCCGTTTCAAGGTCTTTTAGAATCTGGACGTAGATGTCCTTCTGCTTATCGAAGGTGGGCTTGAAGTTACCCTCCGTGGCTTTGGTCGCCTGCGAATACGGTACGTCGCCGTACAGGTCGGTCAGGATGGAATAGGCCCAGCTTTTGTAGACGAGCGCAATGGCTTTGTAATTGTTCTCGTTCAGGCGGTCGGCAATAGCGTAGATATCCTCAATGTCAGTTAGGTAGGCGTAAAACCGACCCCAGACGGCCGCCCCCGGATTGACCACGTAGCGGTGCAGCCCGGCCCCGCTCGTGCTGGCGCGGGGCGCATCAACCTGCATCAACTCGTGGGTAAAGGTGCGGGCCGCGTTTACCGACTCGTTGACGATGCGGTACTGCAACTGCCCCAGCATAACGCCCGGCGTGATCTCCTTGGGGCGGTTGGGATCGGTGTTTAGTTCGTCAAACCCTTCGGTGCAGGCGGCAAAAAGACCGGATAATGCCAGAAAAAGCAGGCTGTATATTCGTTTATGAATTCTCATGGAAATTGACTGAATTACAGTTTGAGGGTAAGATTCACTCCCATGCTGCGGGTGGAGGGAAATTGAGCCAACTCGACGCCCGGCGTCAGGGTGCCGCTGTTGAGGTTGCCGCCTTCGGGGTCGAAACCGGGGAACCGGGTGAAGTTGACTAAGTCGCGGCCAAAAATGGCTAAACTGGTTTGCCTGACTCCAACCCGGCGCAACAGGCTCGGCGGCAGGTTAAACTCGACCCGCGCTTCGCGAATCTTGAGAAACGACGCGTCAAAAATGTTGGTCTCCGCGTTCGTAATCTGGTAATAGTTGTCGTAGTAGGCGCTGGCCGGTACGTTCACCGTGTTGGGCGTGAAACTGCCGTCGGGTTGCCGCACGACGCCCGCCCCAACAATGCCGCCATCGCGACCAGGCAGGGTGACACGGGTTTTGCCCAGCGTGTTGTTTTTGTGGCTGGTCTGCGAATACATGCTGCCGCCCTTCTGCCCATCGAGCAACACGCTGACCCGGACCGTACGGATGATGAACTCATTGGATAAACTCGCTTTCCAGTCGGCAAAGGCGTTACCCCACTTCTTGAGTGTAGGGTCGAGTGGAGCGGGCAAACCCACCGACGAGTAGATAATCTGACCGTCGGGCGCGCGCTGGAACCCCCGGCCGTACATGTCACCCATGAGTCCACCCACGCGGGCCTCAATCGACACGTTGGTATTGTGGGCGTAGATGACCTGGTTGGTGATTCCATCGGCCAGTTCGCGCACGTAACTGCGGTTGCGCGACCAGAGCAGCGTCGTGTTCCAGCTAAAGTTTTTGCTCACGACGGGTTTGCCCGTCAGCTTCACCTCAACGCCCCGGCTGTTAATCAGGCCCGCGTTGATGACCGCGTTGGCAAAGCCCGAAACGGGGTCGAGGGGGATAGCCAGAATCTGGTTGCGGCTCTTGTTGTCGTAGTAGGCCACGTCCACGCCAAACCGGTTGCCGAACAGCCGCCAGTCGAGACCGATCTCGTAGCTCGACGTAATTTCGGGTTTCAGGTTGGCATTGAACAGCGTCTGCGGATTAGTGAAGCTGTTGCTGTACACCCGGTCGTAGTATTTGGCCGTCTGGTAGGGGCGCGTGTCATTACCCACCTGCGCCCACGAGGCCCGCACTTTGGCGAACGAAACCACCGATGGGAGCGTGAAGAGTTCGTTCAGCAGAAAGCTGCTGCTCACCGACGGATAGAAGAACGAGTTATTCCCGGCGGGCAGCGTACTCGACCAGTCGTTGCGGCCTGTAATGTCTAAGAATATTTTCTCGTCGTAGGAAAACTGGGTCGATGCGTACAGGCTGTTGATGGCCCGTTTGGTTTTCTGCGGATCGGCCACGGCCTGGTCCAAGCTGTTGGAAATCTGGTAGATACCCGGCTGGGCCAACTGATCGGCGTAGAGTCCGGCAAAATCGTAGGTCTGCCGCATGGCGTTGCCCCCCGCCGAGGCCGTCACGTTGAACAGGCGGGGCAGGGTATTGCGGTAGGTCAGCAAAAAGTCCGTGTTCGACTCGTAGCTGAACACATTCTGCTCTCGGAACATGCCGCGTGGGTAGCGGGTCATGCTGAAAGGCCGTTGCTGCGAGCGGTACTCAAACGACATATCCAGCCCGCTACGCACCAGCAAATCCAGCTTGTCGGAGAGCTGATAATTGGCCGATACGTTCCCGATCAGCCCGTGCTTATTCATTTTGTTGAGCATCTCATACAGGTCTAAGTACGGGTTGTCGGGCGTGGGATTGAACGGGTTGCGCTGCTGCACGTTCGTCAATCCGGGCTGCCAGTAGGGTTTGAACCACTCCGGGCGGATGTTGGGGGTGGTACCCAGGATGAGAAAATACATGATCGACTGGTTGTTGTAACCGGCAGCGGGCAGGTTGTCGCTGCGCTTGTTGCTGTAGTTGGCCCGCCCGTTCAGCTTGAGCCGACCGGCTACCTTCTGATTCACCGACAGGGCGGCATTTAACCGGTTGAAGCCCGTGTTGGGCAGAATCCACTTATTCTGGAGGTACGTCAGCGACAGCCGCGCGGAGCCGTTTTCGTCACCGCCTTCCAGCGACACGTTATTGGAAAAGGTCGTTCCGGTCTGGAAAAAGCCGGAGATGTAATCGCGGTTGGCCACCCAGGGTGTTCGCTCAGTTGGCTTACCGTCGGGCGAGTTCGGGTTGTACTGATAATACGACTGACCGTTGAATCGGGGACCCCAGGCCCGCCCGGCGGCTACCGTCGTGCCGGTGTTCACGCCGTCGGGGCTGTCGCCGTAGGAGAAGTAGGCGTTGGTGCGGCCCTCGCCGTACTCGAACTGGTAGTCGGGCCAGCGGTTAACCTGGTCGACGTTGAAATTGCTGTTGACGGTGATGCCGATGCCCCGGTCTTTGCGGGCACCCGACTTGGTAGTAATGATGAGTGCGCCCCCGGCCGCGCGGGTACCGTAGAGCGCGGTGGCCCCCGGCCCTTTGAGCACCGTCACGGTTTCGATGTCGTCGGGGTTAAGGTCCGACACGCTCGACCCATAATCGACAGGGCTGTCCGCCGAGAGGTGGGAGTTGTAGCCGGTGCCGGTGATTCGACTGCTGACCGGAATACCGTCCACCACAATGAGCGCCTGGTTATTGTCGAGGTTGAGCGACGATTCGCCCCGGAGCGTGATGCGCGACGACCCCATCGGACCCGCTCCGGTACCCTGTATGTTCAGCCCGGCCACCTTGCCCGACAGCGTGTTGAGCCAGTTGTTGGATTTAGCGTCTTTAACGGCGTTTTCATTGACGGTCTGGGCCGCAAATCCAAGCGATTTTTCTTCCCGCCGGATGCCCAATGCGGTTACGACTACTTCGTTCAGAGTCTGGTTGGTGGCTTTAAGCTGAACGGTAAACGTGCGTTGACTGCCAACTGGCACTTCGCTGTTGGTGAAGCCGATGAAACTAAACACCAGCGCATCCCCGGACGACAGGGGTTTAGCGGGCGTTAGACTAAAAAGTCCGTTGGCGTCAGTCAGGGTGCCGATCGTCGTGCCTTTAATGACCACGTTGACACCCGGCAGGGCCTGGTTCTGGTCGTCGGTGACGGTGCCGTTGAGCGTCGCTGACTGCGCAAACAAGTCATGTGGCAACAGTAACCTGATAAACAACACACAAAGAAAAGTAGATAGTTTGAGATTCATCCGAATGGAATATGGGTTGTACACCCCAAAACTATCCGCCCTTTGTAGTTCAATTGTCTTCTGTCTTGTTACTAAATAGTTAATTACCTGTGTGTTAGCAATCGGCAGAGGAACTGAGCGATAAAGCAACATAAACGTAATAATCGCTTAACCTAACTTCTGTTTTCACCGAACGGGTTTACTGATATGGCCCCAACAACTTCCCATAGTAAGCCAGTACCCGTACCTTTGTCCAGCCTCCCGTCAATGCTTAGGAAATCAATGATACTCGATAACTAATGGACAACACCGACAAACCAAAACGGCAGCGTGGTCAGCGCCTAAGTACGCAGCATACCGTTACCGAACCTGGCGAGCTGATGGCATTTCTAACTGCTCAGTTGCCCCACAAAAACCGGAACAACATCAAGTCGCTGCTCAGCAACAAGCAAATTCTGATCGACGGCAAGGTCTATACGCAGTTCAACCATCCGCTACAGCCGGGTCAGGTGGTTACCGTAGCGGCCAACCGTGCTCCCGAAATCAGTCAGTACCGGGGGCTGACGATTCTGTTTGAAGACCAGTTTCTGATCGTCATCAACAAGCAGGCGGGGTTGCTGTCCATGTCCACCGACAAGGAGCGCGACCGCACGGCCTACGGGATTCTGAGTAATTACGTCAAGCGGGAGAACCCCAACAATAAGGTATTCATCATTCACCGGCTCGACCGCGAAACCTCCGGCGTGATGATGTTTGCCCGGAGCGAAAAGGTGCAGCGGCTGATGCAGGAGTCCTGGAACGACACGACCAAAGAGCGGACTTACGTGGCACTGGTGGAGGGCGTACCGGAACTGCCAACCGGCACCATCTCATCGTATCTGCATGAGAGCAAAGCCCTGATTGTGTATTCGAGTCAGAACCCCGACAGCGGGCGGCTATCGGTCACGAACTATGCCGTGCTGAAGGCCAACGAAAATTACGCGTTGCTGGACCTGGAGTTGGAAACCGGCCGCAAAAATCAGATTCGGGTACACATGCAGGACATTGGCCACCCCATTGCGGGCGATTCTAAATACGGCGCAACCACCAACCCCATTGGGCGGCTGGGTCTGCACGCTGAGCGGCTGAACTTTGAGCATCCCATCATGGGCGAAAGACTACAGTTCGATGCACCCATACCGAAGTTGTTTCTGGCAATGGTGAAGCAGCCCCAAGACGAGTAGTCGGGAAATTGCGTACCTATCGAAAACGTCGTAATTTTAAGGAATAAACCATTGACGCCATGATGAGCGACTTTGTTGCCGATCTATTTGATGCGCCTGATGCACAGTTGATTATTAACCGCGTCCAGCGAATGCTTGATGACGAAAAGAAGCGTCGTCAGGAATTCTACGAGTGGCTTCAGGACGATGTGAAAGCGGAGTTTATCAACGGCGAAGTAATTATGCACTCACCCGTTAAGCGTCGGCATCTACGGGCGAGTGGAAATCTAACGACGTTGCTACGCGTGTATGTTCAAGTGAATAATTTGGGTGAGGTTGATACAGAAAAGGCCCTCGTTGTACTCACCCGCAACGACTACGAACCGGATATTTGCTTTTGGCGTAAAGAAGTAGCTGACGAGTTTGACGACGAAACAATGAAGCATCCCGCCCCGGATTTAGTGGTTGAAATCCTGTCCAAAGGCACCGCCAAGCGGGATAGAGGCATCAAATTCGAGGATTACGCGTCCCATGGGGTCCGGGAATATTGGCTGGTTGACCCAATACGCCAAACCGTCGAGCAGTTTCGATTAGATGAGAAATTCATGGCGTTCGATGCGGTCGGTAACCTCCACCTCACCGACGCACTAACTGCCCTAACTGTGCCGGGCTTCAGCATTCCCGTTCGGGCCATTTTTGAGCAGGAAGCCAACGAAGAGACGCTGCGGGCACTGCTGAACAAAGATTAGCAGGGATCCCAAAAACGCACCGTAGCAAAAAATACAATTTAGCAAAAAAGCCTGCTTTCCGTTGGAAAGCAGGCTTTTTTAACGACAGTGGCGCGTAGCGCATTAGTTGTTTTTTATCACCGAATCCGGCAATGATTTCACGTCTAAGCCGGTCGCTTTCATTAAGCTGGCGCGGTTGTTCTGACCATCGACGTAAGCAGGATTTACGACCATCGACCGGTTGTAATAGTACGAAGCCAGTTCCAATTTTTGCCGGTTATTCTGAGCTATACCTTCCGTCTGGTAAATCACGCCGAGGTTATTATAAGCTGGGGCGTAGGCCGAGGCCGCCCGAATCGTTTCCTTGTAATAGTGCTTCGCCGAGTCGACATTGGGCGTGATCTTCTGAAATACGTAAGCCATCGAGAAATATGCTTCGCCGAAGTCACGATAGATGCGCGTCGATTCTTGGAGGTGATCAAGCGCCCAGCGACCGTGTTTGTTGGCGTGGGCAATGTTCGTGTCAATCAGAATCTGGCCTTTTTTCACCTGCTCCAGCGACGGCTTAGGCTTAATTCCGTTGACGGCAGTTGCAATCGAATCGGCCCTTGCCCGGTCTTTCAAGCCTTTCTCAATCCACTCGTTGGCTACGTGCCGCTGCACTTGGCAACTATTGGGGGCGTAGGGGAGTGCCGAATTGAATAGCACAAAGTTATTCTCCCAGTCGCGGTTGCGCTCCACGGTTTTGAACGAATATAAGCCGACAGTCAACAGAATTACGGCCAGCGGCCCGTATTGAAGGTATCTGTTAGCCGGGGTGAATATCTCAGACGACCCTACCAACGTTTTACCATCGGGACCATAGTGGACGCTGTTGCTCACAGCTTTAGGAACGCTCAGTTTCTGAAAAATTGCGTTTACGGCCCAGACCAGCACGAAACCAAAACCCATGACAGCGGCATAGGTAAAGCGCTCGGCAAAGATGCCGCCCCGGAACCAGATAAAGCCAAGCCCCGGTGCCATTGTCACGAAGAACCAGAACAGCCCGAAGCCCCACAGCGTCCGTTTAACAAACCCTTTCCAAGCAAGAACGACAAGCCCGACCAGTGTAAAAAAGCCCATCCACGTCATCAGGTCGCCCTTACTACCCGTTGGAATGACATTGTACGAATAGTCGTACACCAACGGGTGGGGCAGAACCAGCAGCCGGAGGTAATACAATACAAACTTGAACATGGTGGACTTCTGCGTACCCAGAATCGCGTAGGGATAGTTAGCCCAGTCGATTGGTGGATTACCACTCAGCGTACCAATCATCAGCTTTTTTTGGTAGAAGAAAAGGGCTGCCACGATTAGAAACGGCCACAGACTGGTAAGTGACTGCCACACGTTGCGACGGGCAAACCAGTACTGCATAGCCGGAATCAGGGCCAAACTCACAATGGACGATTCTTTGGACAAAAACGCCAGATAAAGCGACAGACAGGCCCCCACGATCCAGCCCCACCGATTGGTTTCCAGGTAGCGCCAGTAGGAAAGCAGCATCAGCGCGATGAACAAAAAACTCAGTATCTCGTCGCGCCCCTTAATGTTGGCGACAATTTCCGTATGCAGCGGGTGCGCAATGAATACCAAACCGATGAGAAAAGCCGGAATGGTTTGTTTAGGCAACCATTTCTGAAGCAACACGCCAATGACCAGACCCGTCACGCCATACAGCCCGGCGTTAATCATGTGGCTGATGTTGGGACTGTCTTTGAAATACTCCTGTTCGAGTGCGAACGTGATGAGTGAGAGCGGCCGGTAGTAGCCGAGCGAGATGTTGCTGAAGTGCCAAAACTCCGTACGGAGCAGATCGGGAATACCAGCGATACCTTTTTTAACAAACAGATTTTGGCTAATGGCCGCAATGTCGTCGAGTGCGTACTTATGACCGAACGTATTGACATACAACAACGCACCCAGCAACGCCAACACCAGCGGAGGCCACCAGGCCACCGGACGCGACTCGATGGGTAAGGCGGGGCTTGCTGGTGTTGTCGGTGTCGGGCGCTGGATGGTATCGGCAGAGCGGGTCGGGCGGGTTGGGGCCGACACGGGTCGGGCGGGTACGCCGGACGCGGTTAGCGAAGGCTTGGGAGCTACCGGCCGGACAGGCCTATCGTGGCCCCGACTGGATGGCTCCGGCCTATCGTGGCCCGGCCGTGACGACGGACCGCCGGTTGATTGCTTTTTTTTAGCCATAACAGCAGATGATTCAATTTATTTTAGGTCAATTTTGCGGCTACTCAGTCATTCAATAGACTACGTAGCCTGGTTACGTTTTATTCGTTGTAAAGTTCATTAAGAATGTCAGTAAAATCAATTCCAGTGCTTCATCTGTTTAAATCCGTTTTCTACACAGTCAGCGTTACCCTCTGGCTTTCCGGCTGTTTGTCGATTCGGCCCGTTCCGCCCCGTGCATCCGGGACCGCACTGTCACGGGCTGATAACCTGGCCCTTGGCAATCCGAGCGGGGCAACAAGTAGTGATCCTACTAATTACCTCATTAGCCGCCCCCAATATGTGCTGTCCTATAGCCGTGACCGGGGCATTGCAAACTGGGTAAGCTGGCACCTTAGCCCGGTCTGGAAAGGCAACGCCCCCCGCACCAACGACTTCCGACCTGACCCATTGCTGCCGACGGGCTGGTATCGCACTGGCGCACCGGCCGGGACGGGACCGGTTCGGACATCCGATTACACCAACACCGGCTTCGACAGAGGTCACCTGTGCCCCTCCGATGACCGCGACGCGACGCCTGCCGACAATGCCACCACGTTTCTCCTAACCAACATCGTGCCACAAGCGCCCCGCCACAATCGGGAAGTCTGGAAAAACTTGGAAGAGTACGAACGAAAGCTGATGGATGCGGGCAACGACGTGTACATTATTGCGGGTGCGTCGGGCACGGGAGGCACCGGGCAGAATGGTTACGCAACAACATTGGCGGGCGGCAAACTGACCGTACCGGCTACTCTATGGAAGATTTTGCTCGTAGTTCCAACCAGTGCCGACGATACGTTTGCGCTTACGACCAACACCCGCGTTATTGCCGTAAATATACCCAACACCCAGTCAGCCGCCGATAAGCCCTGGCAGGCCTACGTCACCAGCATCGACGCCCTGGAAAGTCTGACCGGCTACGACTTCCTGTCGACTGTACCGACCGAGGTCCAGCGCGTTATTGAAGCGCGAATCGACGGGGGAAACAGTTGATTAGTCTGCCAGTCAGTGAGTCGGTCAGTTGATGAGTGGCAGACTAATCAACCGACCGACTCACTGACTGGCAGACTAATTAATTCTTAGCCACAGCGTGGCCGCCGAACTCATTACGCAGCGCTGCCACTACTTTGCCGGTGAAGGTATCGTCCTGTAGCGAACGATAACGCATGATGAGCGAGAGCGCAATGACGGGCGTCGGTACGCCCAGATCAAGGGCCGTTTCGAGGGTCCATTTGCCCTCGCCTGATGAGAACATGCGGCCTTTGATTTCGTCCAGCTTCGCGTCTTTCTTAAAAGCATTCTCGGTCAGTTCCATTAGCCAGCCGCGAATGACCGAGCCATTACTCCACATTCGGGCGACGGCTTCAAAATCGAACGGAAACGGGCTTTTACTGAGCACCTCGAACCCTTCGGCAATGGATTGCATCATGCCATATTCAATGCCATTATGCACCATTTTGGTGAAGTGCCCGCTGCCCCCCGGCCCTGTGTAGAGGTAGCCATTGTCGACCGAAATATCGTTAAACACACCGTGCAGCGGCTCAATCACGTCGGCGTCGCCCCCAACCATTGTACAGGCGCCATTGAGGGCACCGCTGATGCCGCCACTCGTGCCGCAGTCCAAAAAGCCAATTCCTTTTTCTTTCAGGTAGGCGTGCCGCCGGATCGAGTCCTGGTAGTGGGAGTTTCCACCGTCGATCAGTACATCACCGGCCTGCATCACAACCAGCAACTGCTCAATGACATTGTCGATGAGCGGCCCGGCTGGAATCATCAGCCACAAGACGCGTTTTTCGGGCAACGCATTATACATATCCTGCAGCGACGTAACGCCCTGAGCACCCGTCTCCCGAACGGCGTTGACTAACTCCTCATTAATATCATAGCCAACAACCGTGTGGCCGTGGCGGACTAAGTTTCCGACGAGGTTAAATCCCATCTTTCCCAAGCCAATGAATCCAATATGCATAACGATCAATGATTTAAGCGGTCAAATTGGTGATTTTTTCCCAAACCCCGTTCCACCAACGTTCACTATTACGACTTACGAGTTACCACTTTTTTCATCACCCACGCCAATCCAATGCCGAGGACCGTTCCAATTGTGTCGGCGAGGGCGTCGTATAAGTCGAACGAACGATCAATCGGCATGATACCCTGCCAGATTTCGGTCAGCATGCCGTACCCCACGCCCGCCAGCAACACCGTCCACGCCCCATAGCCCGCCTGGGACCAGAGAAAACCAAAGCCCAGAAAAATAAGAGTATGCATTACTTTGTCTCCAGTAGTCAGGCTGGGCGGCAAACCATTACCGGGTATCGAACAGCCCGCAAAAATGACCAGCGTCCAGGCCAGAGCCGCATAGTACAGCAGCTTTGTCCGCTTCATTCCAAATACATTCACCGGCTTAGCTGATTGACAGTTAAAAACAGAAAAAAGAGGATCAGGCTACTTAGATACACAACGTTTCGGGAGTCGATTAGGCCCCGGCCGAGCGCACGGTACTGTTCATCGAGGGCGAAATAAGACAGGTAATAGGCCAGGCCACCCGGTGCCAGCAAACCCGCCAGCGCACTCAGGCCTACGTAGAACAGAAAGCAGAAAAATACACCCAGCACAAAGGCCACCACCTGATTATCGTTGAGCGATGATGCCCACAACCCAATGGCTACAAACACCCCCGACAGCAGCGCTAACCCGATGTATGATCCAAAAACCCCGGCCGAGTCAATATTGCCGACCGGAGCGCCAAGCCGGTACAGCGTTGCGTAATACAGCAGCGTGGGCACGAGCGTCAGCACAACCAGCAGCCAGCTCGCTCCGAATTTACCAACCACAACGCCCCAACGGCTGACTGGCTTGGTTAGCAGCCATTCGAGCGTACCGGCCCGGACTTCGTCGGCGATGGAGCGCATCGTGATGGCCGGAACCATAAATAGCAGGACGTAGGGCGTCAGACTGAAAAACGCGCCCATGTCAGCATACCCGTTTTCGAGCAGGCTCGTATCGGGAAACACCCACAGTAACAGGCCCACCGCCGTCAGGAACACAGCCATGATGATGTAGGCGATGGGCGACGAGAAGAACTGATTGACCTCTTTACGAAAAATAGCCAGCATGAAAAATCGATGTGTGTACGTGTTTTGGTGTTTTAGTAGTTGAGTCCGTGCGTGTCCGAGTATTCCACACCGGCTACTAACTATGCACACACTCAAAAACGTACATACCAGTACTTACTCGAACGGAGTTGCTTTGTTCCGGCGCATGATGGCCGCAATGATTAGCGACAGCAGCAACCCAAAGATCACAGCACCAATCACGCCAAATGCAAACGTCAGACCGGGACTCTGAAACATTTCGACAAACGTTATTTGCTGGTCGATCTGTTCATCGGACAAACCGCTCTCTTCCAATTGGTCGCGCGTCCGGTCGATCATGCGTTCCATAACGCCCGTGTCGATTACGGTGGTGTAGAACACCGAGAATAAACTCGATAACAGGCCCGACACACCCGATGTCAGCGTACCTACGCTCAGGCCTTCGCCATAACTCATGTACCCGCCGTTCAGCGTCCGGTAGTCGCGCATGGCCAGAACAAGCCCGCCAATACTGAGCGCGAAGGAGATAAGTCCCAGTTTGCTGTTGCCAACACTGTCGGTTAAAAACAGGATCAATGAATAAATAATCAGCGCAACGCCGAGAATGATACCCCATTTCAGGGCAACGCGGGCAGTGGAAACTTGGTCGTTCATGGCTTATTTTAGTTTAAGGATTTAACACACCGTAATCCTGTTTGCGGAAGATGAGCGATATAATCAACACCGGCAGCACGGCGAGCGCCGTTTTTTTGGTCAGTTCGTCGGGCAGCAGGACGCCGGGCTGCATGGTGCTCACCTTGGCCCACTGCTCGTTGAAGGTTTCCGGTCCAAACTGATCGACAAGCTGCTTTTTGCCCTCCAGCAGCAGCTTTTTGGAATTAATAACGTACTCGGCAAAAACACCGGGGTCAACCTGCGTCACAAACAGGTAAACGAGCCAGCCCGTTACTAAAGCCGCTACGGTGTTCAATACGTAACCAATAGTGAGACCCTCCCAAAGGTGGAGCCGCCCCTGACCAATTTTTCGTCGGTAGTACCAAATGGTAGCTCCAATCATAATGATGTGGATGCCATAATCGAGCACCCGAATGTTACCCAACGGCGGTACGCCGAGGGCGTAAAGGCCCAGAAAATAGAAGAAACACAATATCCCCGTTGCTAATCCCGCAAGGAACGGAAACTTCAGCAGTGGATGGTTAAAGTAAGCCTTTATGGTGTTCATACGGCAGAAATAAACTGACCCTGATACACGGTCCCAACAACGCGGCCGGTGAGTGTTTGACCCAGAAATGGTGAATTTTTCGACTTCGATAACGTCCGGTCATACGTCCACGTTCCGGCCGGGTCGAAGAGCGTTAGACGGGCGGGTTGCCCCTCAGCAATCGATACGGGTGGCAACCGCAAAATCTGTCGGGGCCGGGCGGTAAGCTTGGCCACGATCTGCGCCAGCGACAAACCCTTATTATGAGTAATAACCGCTGAAAAGAGCGTTTCCAATCCAGTTATGCCAAATTCGGCCTGATCAAATTCCAGGTTCTTGCTTTCGGAATCCTGGGGTGTATGATCCGACACGATGGCGTCGATGGTGTCGTCAGCCAGTCCTGCCCATAGCCCGGCCACGTCGTCGGTTGAGCGAAACGGGGGATTTACTTTCAGGTTTGTGTCGAATCCAGCCATTGCCGAATCATCGAATATCAGTTGATGAGCCGCCACGTCGCAGCTCACCGGCATTCCCTGCGCCTTGCCCCGCCGGATTAATTCAACCGAACGGGCAGAGGAGATGGTGGAAAAATGAAGAAGGGAGTTAGCAGGAGAGCCAGCAGCAGGTCCGTTCTCTGTTTCCTTTTTTTCTGTGCTCCCCTGTTCCTTCCCAATTACATAATCAAGCAAGCGCAGATCGCGCTCAACCATGAGTTCTTCGGCCAAGGAAGGCATTCCCTTCAACCCCAGCATCGTGCTTTGAACGCCTTCGTGCATCTGCCCAAAGCGAGTCAGCAGTTCTTCCTCGGGGCGGTTCATTAATAGACCGTCAATGGGTTGCAGGTACTGTAATGTCTTTAGCAACAAGTCGGGATTCTGGAGCGGATGATGCCCGTCAGAGAAGGCAATGGCCCCGGCGTGGTGCAGGTCCAGCATGTCAGCAAAATCGTCGCCAGCCGTCTTTTGGGTGATGGCCGCAATGACATGAACGCTGACGGGTTGACCCTCGCTGAGCCGCCGGACGTAACCGAGCGTGTCTTTCGTATCTACCACAGGCTGGGTATTGGGCAGCACGGCGATGTCGGTGAAGCCCCCGGCGGCAGCCGCCCGACAAACGCTCGTCAGGTCTTCTTTATGCTCAAAGCCGGGATCCTGCGCCGACACCCGCATATCGACCCAACCTGGTGATAGATGTAGATTGCTGGCTTCAACAACTCGGGTGTTCTCGTTCATCGCTAAGCCCGTGCCAATCTGACGTATCAGGCCATTTTCGATTAATATGTCGCATACCTGCCCGTCGAATAGCGAAGCACGATCAACAACATGGGCGGAACGAATCAGAATTTGCATGGCCTTGCCCTTTCGCCTTAGTTAAGGTGAGGGTTGAGGTGAAGTTTGTTCGTAAAAAAGGCTCCACGAGCCAATTGCCTGCTGGAGCCTTCTCACATTTAGTCAGAAAATAAATCAGGCACCTACTAACTCCTGATACGCATCAGCCGTCAACAATCCATCCGTGTTTTCCGAATCTGCCAGTTTTAAGCGGATAATCCAGCCTTCTCCGTACGGATCGCTGTTGAGCAGTTCCGGCGACTTTTCAATGGCCGCATTCAACTCCAGTATCTCGCCGTCGATGGGCAAAAACAGGTCTGACACGGTTTTGACGGCTTCTACCGAGCCGAACACATCCCCTTTTGAAAGAGACTGACCCATGCTGCTAACGTCCACATAAACAATATCGCCCAGTTCATGCTGAGCAAAATCAGTGATCCCAACTACGGCCGTGCCGTCGTCTTCCATCCTGATCCATTCGTGGTCCTGCGTATAACTTAATCCTGCGGGGAAATTCATTGTTAGGAGCGTATTGTAGACGCGCAAAATACGGTAGTCAGGGTCGGATTTGCAAGCGCCCGGCAATGCAGTTGCCCAGCGAACCAAGCTGTATCAACTAACTATGCATTATGTGCTATGCTTTAAACGGGTTAGCTCATCACATCCGCACGGGCATCCCCGTTCGAACGGACTCGTCGCAGGCGAAAGCAATCTGCAAACTACTGATGGCGTCCTGGAGGTGATCCGTCAGGTCGAGGTCATCCTGAATGGCCCGCAGAAAGTAGCGTTGTTCGCGGTTGCAGAGTTCCTGATGGTCCGGCTCATCCTGCATATCGATCCAGGTATCGGGTCGACTGAACTCATCATTGCGGTTAAGGTCAGCATAATGCACTCGCAGGGATTCAGTTTTGGTGTGGGCATCTACGTTGTCTGACTTGCCAGTAGCTCCGGCGTCTCTGGCCACAATCGACACGCATCCCTTCGGCCCGATCACATCTTTCACAAAGAAAGCCGTTTCGCTCATCATTGGCCCCCAGCCCGCTTCATACCAGCCCACCGAGCCATCGGCAAAGCGAATCTGTAGCTGACCATAGTTGTAATTATCAGTTGGGATGTCATCCGTGAGCCGTGCTCCAATGGCATTGACCTGCACGGGTTTAGATCGGGTCATCTGGCACATAACGTCGATGTAATGCACCCCGCAATCTACAATTGGGCTCAGCGATTTCATCAGATTCCGATGCACGGTCCACATTGGGCCGTGGCTCTGTTGGTTCAAGTTCATCCGCATCACCAGCGGTTTGCCCATCTCCCGCGCTACGGCCACGAACTTCTCCCAGGATGGATGATGCCGCAGAATATAGCCCACTACCACCTTCTTGCCCGCTTTTTGAGCAGCTTCCGCCACGCGTTTCGCTCCATCGACGGTGTCGGCTAATGGTTTTTCGATGAACACGTGGCATCCCTGTTCAAGTGCCTTTATCACAAACGACTCATGCGTGTCAGGATAGGTTGAGATGCAGACGGCGTGAGGTTGGGTTTCTTTAAGAGCCGTAACATAATCGTTGAACAGCGGGTAACCACCGCCGAGCCGGTCGTTGAGTATGTGTTTACTGGCACCGGTTGATACGATACCGCAGATGGCAAATTCACGGAGCGATTGATAAGCGATGGCGTGCGACGCGCCCATATTGCCACAGCCAACAACCAGTACCCGCAGTGGATGCTGTGGCCGTGGCAATGGGTCAATCAAAGTTGGTATAGATGACGTAATCATTAAGAAATTGAGTTGCGCTGAGCCGTAAAAATAAGCAACTAAAGTAACTTACAGGCTGACTACTCACCTGATTCATAAACCTACAGGGGCAACAACGACTTTACGTAGTATAATGATCAAAAAAATATGGTATCGACTGACGCATTGGGAGACCTGGGATTACCGGGTGAAGCTAATTCCACTAATTCCTATCTGGCTATGGCATTGTCTGCGGGCGCGTTCGTGGTGGTTCTTCACGCCCGCTAATCCAACGCTCACGTTTGGGGGTTTCGAGGGAGAAACCAAGCGGGAAATGTACGAACAGTTACCGCCCCACTTATGTCCCAAGAGTCTGTATATTTCACCAACACTACCCGCTGACAGCTTAGAAGAGATGGTGGCAGCTCACTTCGATACCTACCCAGTGGCCGTGAAGCCAGACATAGGGATGATGGGATTGCTTTTCCGGGTTATTAACTCAGCAGACGAGTTACGAGTATACCACGCGCAAATGCCGGTAGATTATATCGTTCAGGAATTAATCGTGTATCCTATTGAAGTTAGCGTATTCTATTACCGGTTTCCTAACGAGTCAACCGGCACCATCACTGGATTTGTTCGCAAAGAATTTCCGGAGGTAGTTGGCAACGGACGATCAACGCTTTGGGAGTTAATTCAGCAGTACCCACAGGTTAGTTTCCGGTTAGATGAAATGCGAGCCAAACACGCAAATCGTTTGGACTATGTCGTTCCCGACGGCACTGCGTATCACCTTAGTAACGCCTTGAACCAAACCAGAGGTGGTCGATTGGTAAGTCTTGCCCACGAGAAAGATGAGCGGCTTCTGGGCGTCTTCGATGCGCTGAGCCACTATACTGGGCAATTTTTTTTCGGACGTTATGACATCAAATGTGCGTCGCTTGAGGATCTTAAAGCGGGTCTCAATTTCTCCATTCTCGAATTTAATGGGGCGGGAGCAGCCCCACACCATGTATATGGCAATGGAAACTCCCTTTGGCAGGCATATCGAATCGTGTTACACCACTGGTCTGTTCTGGCCCGGATAGCAAGGCAAAACCATGCTCGTGGCGTCCCTTACTGGGCATTTTTACGCGGCTGGAATCAGCTAAAAACGGCGCAGATTCATCTTCTAACGTTGAAAAGGTTAGATACCACCTTTCTCAACAACGTGGCACTTAGTCCAACAGCAAAAACATCCGAGCCGTCTACCCATATGTGATAGCGGTAATTTCCATAACATCTTCACCCCGTATCGTTCGGAGACTTACTGTTTCGCCAACACGTTTACCTTGCATAGCGCGGGCAATGGGGGCGGTGAACGCAATACGACCGTGGCTCGCATCGGCCTCATCGACCCCAACGAGTGTAAAATGGCGTTCCTCACCCAATTTTTTACCAGTTAGAGTACGCAGGATCACTGTTGCACCAAAGCGTATTTCGTTGTGGGGTTGGTGTTGCGGGTCAACCACCCGCGCACTGGCGATTCGCTGATTGAGATTACTAATCCGCCCGTTCAATAATGCCAATTGCCGCATACGCTCATTTTCTTCAGTAGTATTAGTCTGTACACGGGCGTGTTCAACTTCCAGTTCAGTCAATTCATCCCGCAGGAGCGCCAAGCCACGGGGAGTGACGTAATTAGTAGTGCCCAGCGGCAAGGGTGCCCTTGCAGGAATAACCACCGGGGCGTCGGCAGTTTCGTTTTTAAGAAAAGCGCTGCTCATATCAGTAATGAGTTCTAAGTGTACAAGTAAGCTTACAATACCCAAAACTTGCGCACTTTCAACTTGTTCATGCCTCCAGCTAATGTAAGGAATTCACAAACACGTCGAGTTTACTTATGGCTGTGTATTATACTAAATTCAATAAGTGAAATAGGGTACAAACAGAGCGAGCCGCTCGTCAAGAGACAAGCGGCTCGCTTTTCTAAATATCAACAGGTGGCACCTTCCTACTCTCCCGCCTTTGACGGCAGTACCATCGGCAGCACGGGGCTTAACGGCTCTGTTCGAAATGGAAGAGGTGA